>JAJBBF010000025.1 GCA_020532215.1 Candidatus Cloacimonadota bacterium | reverse complement strand
TCCCCATTCGGGGGCGAGATCAGGACTGGCGGGCCGGGTTGGGATTGGGTGCTGAAGGTCCAGATCTCCACGTTTTCCGCTTCGCCATATGTGTTGTAGGGCACCACCTTCCAGGTGTAATCCTGGCCGTAAGCCAGGGTGGGAATGGGGACCAGATACTCGGTGCGTTTCCCCGTGTAGGGTATGATGGCATAGGGCGTTTGTTCATAAGCGGGAAAATATACGGCAAAGGCGTCCGGAGTACCGTAACCGGTCCATTGGTCAAAATTCCATTTCAGGCAGCCTATGTTGATGGAGACATTGGAGGCAAGGTCAATAGGCACCGGGGTCCCTACTGGCGGGGGTAGCAGCGTGTTCAGGGTAAAATTGGCGGTCTGGTTACTCTGGATGTTATTGAACTGAATGGGGTAAGGGCTGAAGAAATAGGAAGGGCTGGCGACAGGCAGAGTGGGTGTGACGATTGGATTCAATCCGTTGTTGATCAGATAGTTATAGGTGGTCCCGAAGGTCATTTTCCTGGTCCAGGGAGCGCAGGCCCCGGTGCAGGTGACGTAGGCCCAGGTCCCGGTGTAGCTGGAGTTGTTGGTCAAAGTAACGCTTATGGTGGAACTCGGAACGATGTAAGTGCCGGTAAGGAAGCTGTATACCTGAGAGTCCAGGACGTAGTTTTCCACCGGGTGATGGTAACGCACATACCAGTAATAAGTTTGGGCGTTCTGCAGGGCGGGAACATTGTAGTGAAAATCCATCCGGTCCGGATCAAGATGGCCTGAGAACTGCTCAGGATTGGGAAAATCGGGGTCGATATCCAGAAAGATGTCGAAAAAGCTGTCAACGTGGTACTGGTAATCATTCAGATGGAAGGCCAGGTCGATCCCATCGGTTGGAATGTCCGTGGCTTGGTCGCCAGGATAGATCAGCTGCGGAGGCTCCAAAGGCAGAGGGGCGGTGAAGAAAAACCACATGTCCGATTCGCTGGACAGCATGGACATCATGTCCGTGACCCTGATCTTCCAATGATACAACTGCAGTGGAAGCAGGGGCGGGGCAGGGAAATGGAATTCGAAACCGTTGAAAAACTCCAGCGCCGGCCCCTCATAGACCGGCGGCTCGGGAAATCCTGGATCGAGGCTGAGATAAACCTGGAACCAGTAATCAGGAATATGGTCCGGCTGCATCCAGGTCAGTTCCGTAGCCAGGGGCGGCAGATCGGGCTGCCCGGGCATGGGAGAGATCAACTGAGGAACAAGGGGTTGGGCGAAAAGAGGGGAAACTGCCAAAAGCATCAAGAACGCCAGGCAGATCAGTGCTTTTTTCATGGCGATACCTCCTGGGATCGGAGTTAGAAAAAACACAACGGGGCATCCGACTGTTGTTCCGAACACTCCTTTAAACACACTGAGAAGATTTGGTCTGAACACCTTCTCTTGATGGCAGACAGATAACGGAGTCAAATTAACAGATGGGAAAAGCCCTTGTCAAGATAAAAGTGAACATTATTCAATTAATCCTGTGGAACAAATTCCACAGTCCGGAGGAAGCCCGGTTTGGGTTGGATTCCAGCCAGGCGCGAATAAAAGTTCTGGGAACGCCCGCTTATTGCAGGGTTAGCTGGTTGGGAGTCCGGGATGACGTGGTTCAGATCACCCGGTCGAGGACGGGCAGCATTTCCGCCAGGAAATCGGCGTAACGGTCTCGTAGAATAGCCTGGCGCGCCATCTGCATCAGTTCCTGATAAAACCAGAGGCTGTGGATGGTGGTGAGGCGCATGCCCAGGATCTCGTTCATGCTGATCAGATGGCGGATGTAAGCGCGGGAAAAGTGGCGGCAGGTGTAGCAGCCGCAGTCAGGATCGATGGGACCGAAGTCGTCTTTGTAGCGGGCGGCCTTGATGATCATCTTGCCGTGACGGGTGAAGATGCTGCCTTTGCGGGCGTTGCGGGTGGGCATCACGCAATCGAACATGTCCACTCCGTTGGCAATGTTCAAAAGCAGGTCGCTGGGAGTGCCCACGCCCATCAAATAGCGGGGTTTGTCTGCTGGCAGGATATCGTTCAGGAATGCCGTGATCCGGAACATGTCCTCTTTTTCTTCACCCACGGCCAATCCCCCGATCGAATACCCGGGAAAATCCATGTCCATCAGCGCCAGGGCCGAACGTTCGCGTAAATCTTCATAAATTCCGCCCTGGACGATGCCGAAGAGAGCCTGTTTCCTGGTGTTTTTAAAGGCCGCCTTGCCCCGTTCGGCCCATTGCAGCGTGGTTTTGAGCGAACGTTCCACGTAGGCGCGGGTGGCCGGGTAGGGCGGGCATTCGTCAAAACTCATGATGATGTCGGCTCCCAGGGCTTCCTGGATGCCGATCACGCTTTCCGGAGTGAAAAAATGGCGGCTGCCGTCGATGTGGGACTGGAATTTCACCCCTTCCTTGCTGATTTTGCGCAGCGCGGCCAGGCTCATCACCTGAAAACCGCCGCTGTCCGTGAGCATCGGCTTATCCCAGGAAATGAACTTGTGCAGTCCCCCGGCAGCGCGGATAAGTTCATGACCCGGGCGCAGATAGAGATGATAGGTATTACCCAGGATGATTTGCGCGTGGCTTTCCTCCAGTTCGTGCGGGCTCATCGCCTTCACGGTTCCGAGAGTGCCTACCGGCATGAAAACGGGGGTCCTGATTTTTCCGTGAGAAGTGGTAATTGTTGCCGCGCGGGCTTTTCCGCTTGTTTTTTCAAGCTTGAATCTGAACACTCAGGCCTACCGGTTCATAAAGCGAAGAATCTCGCTGGAAACATCAGAGTATAAAGCCAGTATCATCAAGGCCATAAGTAATACAAAGCCAATGGATTGGAGAGCGGACTGGACCCTGAGAGGGATCGGCCGGCGAATGATTCCTTCGATGATGGAAAAGAGGATCAGGCCGCCGTCCAGGATGGGGATGGGCAGCAGATTCATGATCATCAGCACCAGGCTGATGCTGCCAAAGAAGAGGATCAGGCTGCCAAAGCCGCGGGCGCCAATCTGCTGGCTCATCGAAGCGATCATCACCGGGCCGCCAACAGATTTCCTGATCTCGCCGGGGCTGCGCAGCAATTTGCCCAGCATCCGGTAGTTCAGGGCGATGAAATTCGCGGTGTTGTAAGCCCCCAGTTTCACGGCTTCCAAGATGTTGAAATGGCGGTCGTAACGCACAGGCTGGTATTGCATGATCCCGATGGCGCGGGTGCCGTTGGTATTGAGGCTGGATTCCAGTTTGAGGCTTTTGGTGAAGCTGGCGCCGTCGCGCTCGATGGTGAGCAAAACCTCGTCCCGGGGCGCGTTGACGATCATTTCCCGCATCACGTACCAGTCCAAAACGACCACGGAATCAACAGCCGTGATGCGGTCTCCAGGCTGCAATTTGGCATGGTAGGCAGCGGTTTTGGGCACCACCTCGCCCACGCGGGTATCGGCAATTGGATAGACGCTGGCCAGAAGAGAATCCAGGTCTTCCGAGCCTATCATGGCTGTCTTTGTTTCACCGGCGCGGCTGATGAGCACCGTATTTTCCGGCTGTGCCAGCAGGTTTTCCAGAAATTCGCTGAAACCCTTCACCGGTTTTCCGTTCACGCTAACTATGCTGTCGCCCGGGGAGAAAACCTGCGTCCAGGAACCTTCAACCTGGCTAAGAACCGGATACTGGTCCTGGATGTGCACGGGCAGGATGAAGGAAAAGATGAACAGCAGCAGCCCCAGCAGCAGATTGGCAAAGGGGCCGCTGAAACCGATCAAAGCCTTTTTCCACCAGGCTTTGCGCAGAAAAGAATCCTCCGCTTCCTGGTTGGGGTCATCCGTGTTTTCGCCTTTCATCTTCACGTATCCCCCCAGCGGGATCCAGCCGATCCGCCAGAGGACGCCACCGCGTTTCCACTCTTTGATCGGTTTTCCGAAACCAATGGAGAATTTTTCAATCCCCACCCCAAACCAGCGGGCGGCCAGGAAATGGCCAAGCTCATGGATAAATATCATTAACCCAAATGCGAGTATGGTGTAGAGCAGAGTCATTGTTCGTGAAAGGGTGCAAGGGTGAAAGGGTGTAACACCAAAGCGCGAAGAGGGTGCTTAAGTGAAGGGGTGAAAGGGTGAAAGGGTGAAATCATAGCCGGATTACAAAAGTTCGATGTTTTGATTGTCATTTATTGCTTGTCCTTCTTTTCGTTTAGCGCGCGGATCAGGTTGTTCAGCATAACGCGTACACGCCCGATCCCACATGATATGTGTTCCACATCATTAATATACCCCAACCGCTTGGATATCTCCAACTGTGTTTCCAGCTCTGATAATGATGCATTGGACACGTAAAGAAATTGGATAAATTCTTTGGTGCTGTGGCGTCCAGAACCCTCGGCGATGTTGGAGGGTATCGAGACCGCGCAACGGCGCATCTGGGATATCAATCCATACATCTCGCTTTGGGGAAACTTCTGTGTCTCAGAATAAACATCCAGCACCAAATCCAGGCTGATCTTGTAAACATCTAGATCCCTATATGAATACATGTTGTTACCTCTATGGGTTCTTCGCCGCCAGATCCGGCATAATGTTACACCCTTTCACCCTTTCACCCTTTCACGATCCGACCAGCAAGTGTGATCGCAATGTAAGACGCCACATCGGTGGAATATGTGCCTGTGCCGAATCCAGCATCATAACCGAGCTCTATCGCCAGTTCGTGCGAGATCCTGGGGCCGCCGCAGATGAAGAGCATTTTGTCTCTCAGCTGTTCCGCCTCGGCCAGTTCGATGAGCCGGGTGAGGTTTTTGATGTGGATGTTTTTCTGGGTGACCACCTGGGAAACGAGGATCACATCGGCATTGGCCTCGCGGGCGCGGCGCAAAAGCTCTTCGGATGGGACCTGGGCGCCGAGATTGATGGCGTTGAAGCCCTGGTAGCGTTCCAAGCCATAGCGGTGGTTGTAGCCCTTCATGTTCATGATGGCGTCGATCCCCACGGTGTGGGCATCGCTTTCGATGCAAGCTCCCACCACCGTGATCTCGCGGCCGATGTTGTCCTGGATGTAGGCGTCAGTGGCCTCCATGTCCATCACCGGGGTTTCCACCACTTTTACCTTGATGTTGGAGGGATCCACGAAAGCCGGAGTTACCGCGTAGGCGATGAAATGGGTGTAACCTTCACGCAGGTCGCGCACTCCGCAAATCTCGATCTCGTCATAGCCGATGTTTTTCAGCAGCAGGCGCGCGGCCTCTTTGCCCCAGGCGTCAGGAGGCACTGGCAGACAGAAGGAAAGCTGCATCTTGCCGTCGCCGGAGGTATCGCCATAGGGGCGAATCATGTTTTTCTTGCTCATAGTCCCAGCTCCTTGGTCAGCTTGTTCAGGAAGGGATTAAAATAGCCTTCGTCCTTGCGGAATACTCCGTCCAGTCCCTTGCCGCCGGTTTCGGGACGCTTGATGTCGGCAAATTCGCCTCTCGCCATGGCGGCAAAGAGCCCTTCGGCGGCCACGCCCTCCAGGAATTCCGCGGCCTCGTTCAGAACCTGATTGGCGCGCTGATTCACCCAGCTGTCTGGAGCCAGGCTGAGGCTGGCATCGAGATCTTGCACAGCCTTGAAGATATACTGCGCGTTTTCGATTGCCAGAGACCGGTCCGCCAGATGCGGGGTGTGGATCGCCTCGGTCATCATGCCCAACAACTGCACGCCCTGCCCGGTAAGCTGGCCGATGAAATTGAACATGGCGTCCATGAGATGGGTCTTGAAGATATTGCCGCTGGCGAACTTGGTGGGCGGCATGTATTTAACCGGAGCTTCGGGAAAGAGTTCGCGGGTAAGCAGAGCGTGGGCAAGTTCATAAGAAAAACTGTTGGGCAGCTCAGGATCGATCTCGTGGGCGTGCCCGAGCCCCATCTTTTCAGGTTTGATGCCGCTCAGCAGGGCGAACTGTTCGTTGAGAAGCTGCGAGGCCGTCACGGTGTAGGCCTTTTCCACGGCGTCGGAGGTGGTGAGGTAGTTGTCTTCTCCGGTCTGGATCTCGATGCCGGCATAGGCATTGATCATCCGGCTGAAATACTGGTCCAGCAAGGTGCGGCGGGGATTGATGTCGCGGAAGAGGATGCCGTACATGGCGTCGTTGAGCAAGAGGTCCAGCCGCTCGATCGCCCCCATGGCGGAGATTTCGGGCATGCAGAGCCCGGAGGCGTAGTTGGTGAGGCTGATGTAACGCTGCTCTTGCTCTGATATCTCGTCCAGGGCGACGCGCATGATCCGGAAGTTTTCTTGGGTGGCGTAAGTGCCACCGAAGCCTACAGTTGTGGCTCCGAAAGGCACGTAGTCCAACAGCGATTGGGCGGTGGAACGGATCACGGCGATGATGTCCGCGCCTTCAGAGGCGGCGGCCCTGGCCTGAACCACATCCTCGTAGATGTTTCCGGTGGCCACGATCACATAGATGGCCGGAACGCGCCGGGGACCGTACTGGGCAAACATTTGCTCCCGGGTTGAACGCTGTTTGGCGATGTGAGCCAGCATTTGGTCAGAAAGTGTGTCCAAGATCTTGAATATCTCATCCGGCGCTGCCTTAGGCAATTCGGAGAGGTCGAGTTCGCCGTGCCCGACGGAATCCGCCACAGACTGGGCGCTTATGTTTTTGGCCAGCATGGCGTTGGCAACGGGGATGGCAGCGCCTCTGGCCAGGGCCTGCTGGGCGCGCAACTGGTCCACAACCACGTTTGGCAGGGGTTTTCCGTCCTTCAGGGCGCCGTCGATGCCCATGAGGCGCAAAACCGTGCGCTCAATGGTTAGCGAGGTGTATTCATCGAACAACCAGGCAAAAGAGCCGGCGATCCTGGCGGCAGCGTCGCGAGCCCGCTGTTTGGCGGCGTCAGCAAGAGACAGCTTGAGCATGTAAATCTCCAAAGCTATATTATTTCTATGCTTTCACGTTTTTTGGGCTTGGCATATCCGTCAAGGGAAAAGGCGGGAAATGGTGGTTTTGCACCTCCTCTGGCAAGCCGCCATTGATATCATTAAGAGTGTGGTGCATAGTTCTAAGCTCTTGTGTACAATAAATAACTTGACTTGATTTCAATATGATTCAAAAAGTGATCTTGTACATATTCTGAGCCAGGGAGGAACGATGAACGCCATGAAACTTATCTCAGGGAGCTTGGCGATGCTGCTCGGGGCTGCCATTCTGAATGCCCAAACTCCGCAATGGCAGTGGACGCGAAGTGCTGGAGGCAGCGCTTCTGACCACGCCTACAGCATTGCCCGGGACAACGCGGGAAATATCTATGTGACAGGAGATTATAGCGGCCAGGCCAGTTTTGGCAGCCACGGCCTCAGCTCGGGCCATGAGACTGTATTCGTGGCCAAGCTGGATTCCCAGGGCAACTGGCTCTGGGCGGTGAGCGCCACCGGCAGCGGAGCTTGCTACGCCAACTCGATCGCCACGGATAATGCCGGCCATATCTATGTTGTGGGCAATTTTAACACCCAAGCCTCCTTTGGCACGCACAGCCTCAGCAGCGAAGGCCAGCAGGATGTGTTCGTGGCCAAACTGGATGCTGCGGGAAACTGGCTTTGGGCTGTCCGGGGCGGCGGAACCGATGCAGATTACGGGGTGGGGATAGCCGTGGATAACAGCGGCAACGCTTTTGTGACAGGCAGCTTCGGTGATACTGCGGATTTTGGCCAGACCAGCCTGACCATCAATCCAGCGGATTGGATCTGTGATATTTTCATCGCCAAATTGGACAGCGACGGCAACTGGCTGTGGGCGAACCGAGCCGGCGGCTCCGATCCCGACAGCGGCAATGGGATCGCCCTCGACAGCTACGGAAATTGCTACGTTACAGGAGTTTTCTATGACGATGTGGCGGATTTCGGACCCGATAACTTCACAGCCAACGAATGCGACTGCCTCTTTGTATCCAAACTCAGCTCTGCCGGAGCCTGGCTCTGGACCAGGCGGGCCGGCGGCACCTGGCCCTGCTACGCCTACGGCAGGGAGATCGACGTTGACGCAGCTGGCAACTGCTATGTGGCCGGAATGTTCAGCCACACCATACTTTTTGGCGCCACCGCTCTCACCTGCCTGGATGAGCAGGATATCTGCATCAGCAAGCTCGATCCGGACGGCAACTGGCTGTGGTCCAAACGGGCTGGGGGAACAGGTTTCAACGAAGGTCGGGGCATCGGCTGCGACCCAGCCGGAAATTGCTGCGTGACGGGCTACTTTTCCGGAACTGGCGATTTTGGCCCCACAAACCTGGTCAGCGCAGGCTTGACCGATGTGTTCATTGCTGCCCTGGATACAGCAGGGAACTGGCTTTGGAGTGTTCGCGCCGGCGGGCAGCTACAGGATTCCGGGCAGTCCGTCAAACCCGAAAGCGACGGCCAACTGAATCTCTGCGGATACTTTCGCGCCAGCGCCGATTTCGGGCCAACTCAAGTGCCAAGTTCCGGAGAAGCCGATATCTTTGTTACGGGATTGACGGTTCAGGGCACCGGGGTGGCGGATGCAGCCCAGACACAGCAAGCGCTTGCCCTGCTTCAGGTTCGCCCCAACCCCTGCCGGGTTGGCCAAAACCTTCGGATCAGTTGTGAGTTGCCTGATGCCTCCGCGGCAAGCCTGGAGATCTTCAATATCCGCGGGCAAAAGGTAGAATCAGTGCTTGTAAGGCGTAATTGCAACCCCTATGTCTGGAACACCCAGGGATGCGCGCCGGGACTATATTTCTGCCGTCTGTCCTCCCCAACGGGAGTGACCGAAGCCAAGATTCTGCTATTACGCTGATCCCGGTGCCTATGCCGGCAAGAAAGAGGCACACAGCCGGGTTGGATTGATATCTTGTGCTTGCACAAGGCTGGTCTGGCTTTATTATTTAGGTAAATAATCAACCCAAAGGAAGCACCATGAATCAGATCTTTACCATCATGATCCTGCTGATCATCATGAGTCTGGGGTCAGTTGCCAGGCCCAGGCCTCGGAAAATCCCGTGCAAACCGTCGATAATGTGGATCTGGAACGCTATCTGGGCGTCTGGTACCAGCAGTCGTTCTTCCCCTTTCGCTTTCAAAAAGCCGATTGCGGGGAACTGGTCACCGCGGAGTATTCGCTGAACAGCAAGGGCAAGATCAACGTTGTCAACACCTGCTATGCCGACAAAGAGGGAATACAAATCAAAGCCCAGCGCAAAGCCACAGCCTGGCCTGTGGACGACAGCAATTCCAAACTGAAGGTGCAGTTCTTCTGGCCGATCAAGGCGGATTACTGGATCGTTAAACTGGACCAGGCCAACTACAGCTATTCAGTGGTAGGCGAATCCAAGCGGGAATACCTGTGGATCCTCACCCGCGAAAAAGCCATCGACAGAGCCCTCTACGACGAGATCGTAACCTGGCTGGACGCGAATGGCTGGGACACCGGCAAACTGGTGTTCACCGGCAGCTTCAAATAGGGTTTTCAGAACAAAAAAACAGGCGCGGAGCTTTGGTTCCGCGCCTGTTTGTGTATGGGCGTTCTTTTATTCGATCACGATCTCTTTCTGCGGAGAGGGTTCCTTTTTGGGAATGATCAGCTGCAGCACGCCATCTTCCATTTTGGCGGAGATCTTGGCCAGATCTGAGTTTTCCGGCAGAAGCATGTTGCGGCGGTAGCTTCCGCTGTAGCGTTCGCAGCGGTACACCGTGCCCTTGGTCTCTTCCTTGTTTTCAGAGCATTTGGCCTCGATCAGCAACTGGTTGTCGTGCACAGAGATCTTCACGTTCTCTTTCTTGAATCCCGGCAGATTGGCCAGGATCTCGAATTCCTTGTCATGCTCGACGATGTCCATCGCCATGGAGCGGAAATTATCGTCTCCGGCATCCTCTTCGAAGGCGCGGTTGAAGAAATCGTCGAAAATGCTGAGCATGGTGCCCATGGGTCTCAGTTCTTGTCCTTTACGATAAGGTACGATCTTCATTTTGAACCTCCTTTAAATGAATCTCTACATTCAATTATAAAGCCCTGCCCCAAAAAAGCAAGAAAAAAATTAGCAGTCCAAGGGATGAACTGCTAATTTTATCGGCATGGCCTCGGAGTGGCCAAGCTAAGTTATTTTAAGAGTATCATCTTACGGGTTTCAACATAGGTGCCGGAGCGCAGCCTGTAGTGGTAGATCCCGCTGGCGCAGGCCTGGCCCCTGTCGTCTTTGCCGTCCCAACCCAGCTGGAGCTGATGCCCTGTAGGCATTCCGGCGAAGAGGCTGCGGACCAGCCTTCCCCGGATGTCGAAGATCTGCAACGAGGCGGGCTGGCTGAGGTCTTTAACGCTCAGGCTGATGGTGGTGGAGGGATTGAAGGGATTGGGATGATTCTGGTGTAGCCGGTTTACCGCTTCCGGAATTGTTTCGTCTTCCGCGGCAGTGGAATAGCGGGTGGAGAATTGCCTGATCTGGCTGAAATTGCTATACCCGGCAACGTTTGCGGCCCTAACCCGCCAGTAATAGCTGCGGCCTGGCAGCAGGCCGGATACGAGCTGGCTGGCGGCTGTCAGGTTCTGGAGGTCGAAATCCGGATCCTCGAACCAAACGCTTTGGGAGATCTGAAGGTTATAGCTATCCGCCAGGGGCATGGCGGTCCAGGCGAATTCGATGGCCAGGGCCTGATTCTCAGCCTGGTGCGCCGGGGATGTAAGCACTGGTGGCGCAGGAAGTTCAGTGGTGTTGCCAGTGGTGAAGCACCTCGCCGGGGAAAAATCCCCCGCTCCGATGTCGGAGAGGCTGCGCACGCGCCAATGATATGTCTGGAAGGGCGTCAGGGAATGCAGCTGGTATTCATCCTCCGGATGGTCGATGGCGTTGACCACGAAGCTGCCGAAATCGGGGTCGGCGGATACCTGCAGCTGGTAACCGGTCACTCCGGGAACGGCGGTCCAGTCCAGCAGGGGGTTGGTGGGAATCCCGGTTGCCCCGTCGGGCGGCCAGATCCCTGCCGGGACAGGCATTTCGCTGACTATTGCCAGCGGATAGATATTGCTGTCCGTCTGTCCGTTGGAGTTTTGGGTGAGGCGCAGGAAAACCTGGCTGGAATCGAGCAGAGGGAGGTTGTTCCAGCTGTAGGATCCGTTGTTGGGCGCCGCCGTGGCCAGGCTGGACCAACTATCGCCGCCGTCGGTGCTGTACTCCACGGTCACGGTTCCCGTGAGGTTTTTGGCTTTCCAGGTGATGGTCTTGTTACTGCCGGAGAACCAGGTTTCGCCGCCGCGGGGATAGGTGAGCTGAATATCTGAGACCTTGATCTTGAAAGTGATGGTCTCGCCGGCTTCGCCTACCTCATAGAGGTTGAGCCCGCCGGGGCTGTTGTTGCTCATGAATCCGCTTGGGACAGTAGCTTCGTTCATCGCGGTGCGCCCTTCCTGCAGCGAAAATTCCGCCGAGTTGAGCGACCCGTTGGTGGTGGTATTGTTGGCGTTGGGGCGGTAGATGTAAAGCTCGTCCGGCGGGCCCTGGGCGTTGCCGTTTTCGGAAACATCCAGCCGGTAGACCAGCAGCCCGGCGCCGGGAATGTTGTGGTCGTAATTCGTGGAGGGGCGGCGGTATTCCAGCAGATAGTACTCTCCGCTTTTCCAGCTGGGCACGCGCCAGATGTTGTTAGTGGCGGAGGAGGCCACCGGTGCCAGGGTATAGGTGCCGGAGGAGGTGATTTCCGGGATGTCCGAGATCCACTGGCCGTACTTGTGCTTCATCCATACGCTCATGTGCTGGGGCGGGTTCTGGTCCGAGCACATGATGTCCCACCTGCCGACGGGATCGATGGTTGTGTCGCTGTAACGGTAGAGGTCAGGAGCGCTCAGGCTGTGGAACATCTCGTGGGAAAGCACTCCCGCGCCGGAGCCAAGGGTGGAGGTTTCGATCTGGAAATTGAAGTCCCAGACCCGCTTCCCGTGGATCATGGCGTCCACGGTGTAAAGAACCCAGCGGTGCGGCCAGAGCAATTCCGCCCAGCCTTCCGGGGATCCCTTGATGATGAAGCAGGTGTTGTCCACATAGCCGTCGCCGTCGCCGTCTATCACCAGGCCGGCCGGAACTTCCGGCGCGATCGCGTTCACAGCCCGCAGCAGCAGCTGATGCTCTCTTTCGGTGCGTTCGCCGTCGCCGTTGTATCCTTTTGGATTCGCCGCGCTGTGGGCCTTGAAATAGGCGCGGGGATAGATGTCTGTGTAACAGAGGATGGTGGAGCCGTCGGGAACGGGGTAGAAGGTCGAATTGACGTTAAGCTGGCCGTAGGAGGCCTCCCAGAAATAACGCTTCATCGAATTCCCGGCCGGGTTGTTGAAGATCTCTTCATAGACCCCGAGCGGGCTGGTGAAATCCGGATCGTCGGAGAATTTGATGAAGACCACCAGGTTGTTGAAATCCCCGGTATGCGGAGACTTGGCGTTGCTGTAATCCCTCATCCCGGCATAACGTGAGTATTTGGCCGAGATCAGGTCCCGGGAAAGGTTGATGCCCGGCTGCAAACCCTTGTGCTGCGGCAGATCGCGCCCCACGATCCAGTCGGTCGCTGCCACTTTTTCCCCGTCCTGCCGGGCGTAAACGTAGTAGCCTTGATCGTTCTGGACTATCGTGAAGTTTTCTTTGTCGTGCAGCCAGTTGTGAAATTCGTCGCCGCTGGCAAGGATGCTGAGCTCAGCTCCATCCGGCTGCTGAACCAGCACAGGGGTGTTCACGAGCGGCGCCGCGCCCAGAGCTCCCAGCGCCAGCAGAGCGGCGAGCAGTGTTATAAACCTCATTCGGTGCATAGATCTTGTATCCTTGTGGTATCTAATTTTATGCGCAACTGCCCTCTGCGGCCAGCCGCGATTATGCCTTTGATAATGTAATCACATTTTATTCCAAAGCAGGATAAATATCCGGGCAAAGCACTGCTCAATCCTTACATTTCTTCACAACTGTTTGAGCCGCTTGCAGTTTCAACCTTGAGGCCCGCCGAGCGCCCGGATTTCCGCCTCCCGCATGATGGCCGCAGAAAGTGCGGGGATCAGACGGGGGGTTTCCCAGTGGCGGGCCAAAAGGCGTTCAGGAGCAATCTGAGGGCGCAACACTTTCCAACGATCAAGGGACTATGGCGGCGCAGCGGTTTCAGCCCAAAGGGAGGCAGATGGATATCAAACAAACGCTGAAAGCCTGGTCTGGAAATGTTTTACAGCTGCGGATCAGCCGAAGGCGATCCCAAAAACGGCCGCGCCCAGCATCAGGTAGATGGGGTTTGGCCTGAACCGCCAATAAACAGCCAGGCTGAGAGCGAACACAAGCACGGAAAACCAGTCTGTAAAAGCGCCTTGGGCAATTATCACCATGGCGGCTCCGATCAACCCCAGGGTAAGCCAGCGGAGTTTTTGGAAGATGTTTTTGAACCAGGGCTGCCGGCGGAGTTTAAGATAGGTGAGGGTGATCGCCAGCATCAGGACCAGCGAGGGCAGGATCACGCCAAAGGTGCAGAGCAGGGAACCGGGAATTCCCCCCTGGCGGTAACCGATGAAAGTGGCGGCGTTGATGGCGATGGGACCCGGAGTCATTTGTGAGATGGCCACCACGTCCGCAAATTCGCCCTGGCTGAGCCAGCCATAGCGGACCACTGCTTCCTGCTGGATCATGGCCAGGATCGCGTAGCCGCCGCCGAAGCTGAAAAGGCCGATCTTGAAGAAGGCCCAGAACAGGCTGAGATAGGTCATTCCGGCCGCTCCCTGCGCCAGAGGCCCTGAGCCACGGCAAACAGGATCGTGGCCAGGATCAGCCAGATGGGGCTGACCCCGAAAAATCCCACCAAAACCATCGCCAGAACCGGCACCCAGAAATTGCTTAAGTTTAGTTTGGCCCCGCGGGTCATCTGCACCAGAGGAACGGCGATCAGGGCCACCACGGCGGGTTTGAGGGCGTGAAAGGCCTTCCGCACCAGCGGTTGGTCGGCATAATGGCCAAAGAGCTCGGCCACGAGGATGATGATCAGCGTGGAGGGCAAAACAGTTCCCAGCACCGCCGCCGCCATACCCAGGCGGCCCCGCAAATGCAGGCCCACATAGACGCTGATGTTGATCGCGATCGGTCCCGGGCAGGATTGCGCGGCGGCCAGTCCGTCCAGAAAATCCTCGTCGGAGATCCATTCCCGTTTTTCCACAACTTCCCTGTGGATATAAGGGATCATCGCGTAGCCTCCTCCGATGGTGAAGGCGCCGATCTTGAAAAAGGTCCAGAATATGGACGCGATGTTCTTAGCCACCCGGGATCCGTTCTTTGATGAGGCGCAGAAGCTCAGCCACCAGCTGCTTTTCCGGCACTTTCTTCACGATCTCGCCCCGCGCGAAGATCAGGCCCTCGCCATCACCGCCGGCGATACCGAAATCCGCTTCCCGCGCTTCCCCGGGGCCGTTCACCGCGCAACCCATCACGGCAACGGTGAGCGGAAGGTCAGAGTAATCCTGCAAGGCGTTTTCCACCTCGGTGGCCAGGCTGAACAGATCCACCCGGGTGCGTCCGCAGGTGGGGCAGGAAATGATGTTCAAACCCTTGCGCAGCTCCAGGTTGCGCAATATCTGCTTGGCCACCAGCACTTCCTGCACAGGATCGGCGGTGAGGGAAACGCGCAGGGTGTCGCCGATGCCTTCGGAGAGCAGGATTCCCAAGGCCATGGCGGATTTGATGCTGCCGGCCAGCAAGGTCCCGGATTCGGTGATACCCAGATGCAGAGGGTAATCGACAGCGTCACTCAGGGCCCGGTAACTGGCCAGCATCAGCGGCAGATGCGAGGCTTTCACGGAGATCTTGATGGCGTCAAAGTTCAGGTCCTCGAGGATGCGCACGTGCTGCAAAGCCGCTTCCAGCATAGCCTGCGCGCTCACGCTATGGGTGGCCACAAGTTCTTTGGGCAAAGAACCGCTGTTCACGCCGATGCGGATGGGCACGCCGCTTTCTGAAGCGGCTTTGACCACAGCCTCGACCTTGGCGCGGGAGCCGATGTTCCCAGGATTGATTCGCAGGCCGTCAATCCCGGCTTCCAGGGCTTGCAGGGCCAGCTTGTGGTCAAAGTGGATATCCGCGATCAGGGGGACAGCGGCGCCTTTTTTCAAGCTTTTGATCGCCCGGATGTCCTCTTCTCCAGTAACGGCGAAGCGGATGATCTGACAGCCGGATCTTTCCAGGGCCCCGATCTGGGCCAGCGCGGCATCCACGGCCCGGGTGGGCACGCTGAGCATGCTTTGGATCGAAACCGGCGCTCCGCCTCCGATGAGAACCTTGCCCAATCTTATCTGCCGGGTTGCTTTGCGTTTGATGTTTTCCATGTGGCAAATCAAGGCTGGCCGGCAATTCTGTCAATCTAATTCACGGGCTTCACATAATGCTTGACCAAAAAGTTCAGGGATTTTGCCTGGTTTGGAAGTATATTATCAATGAAACTTGAAATAAACTGATACCCACAGGAGGTTACAGTGTTTTACAAAGTCAGCCTTATCATGGTCCTGCTTCTGCTGGCGGCCTTTGCCGGCGCGGAAGACTGGATCACCATCTACAACGATGACCTTTCCCTGGTGCGCAGCAATTTTGAGCTGGAGCTCGAAAAAGGGCGTCAGGACTACAATTTTGACAACATCACCTCCCGCATCGAAGCGCCCTCCGTGATCGTGCATTCGCTGGGCGGCGGGGTGCGCGTGGCGGAACAGAACTATGAATATGACCTCGCAGGCAAACACCAGATCATCGCCAAATACATCGAGCGCGAGGTGGAACTGCTCACCAAGGACGATTCACGCGTGATCGGCACCCTCAAGTTTTACGACGGCAGCAGTTTCGGGATCCTGGAAAAAGGCAGCGGCCGGCTTTTCGTGGTGGCTGATGGCGAAACCCAGGTGATCAAACTGGCGGAACTGCCCTCCAATTTCTACACCAAGCCCACTCTGCACTGGAGCCTGATCGCGGACAAAGCCGGCAAACACCCCCTCCAGATGACCTACCTGACCGGCGGACTGAGCTGGAACGTTACCTACAACAGCGTTTGGGACGAAAAGAACCTCGCCCTCAACTCCTGGGTGACCATCACCAACCAAAGCGGCAAGGCCTTCGACGACGTGACCCTGAAACTCATTGCCGGCGACGTGAACCGGGTTTACGACAGCTACAACCAATACAAGAGGGACTACTACCCCGAAATGGCGGGCATGGCCATGGACGCGGCGGCACCGAGCTTCGAGGAAAAGGCCTTCCACGATTTCCACATGTATACCCTGGACCAGAAAGTCTCCTTTGCCAACAACCAGACCAAACAGCTGGAACTATATCCACTGCAAAACGTAAAGGCCAACCAGGCTTACGAATACAGCACCTGGGGCGGCGGCGTGAACAGCGTGATCAAGTTCAAGAACACCGAAGAAAACGGCATCGGCAAACCCCTGCCCAAGGGCACCATCAAGGTCTACAAGAAAGACAGCGACGGCAATCTGGAGTTCATCGGCGAAGACAGCATCGATCACACCAGCAAGAACGAAGAAGTGAAGATCAGCACTGGAACAGCTTTTGACCTGGTGGCCTCCACCCTGGTGAGGGACCAGAAAGACCTGGGCAAGAGGATCAGTGAACGCACCATCCAGATCACCCTGCGCAACAATTCGGCCGAGGCCAAAACGATCAACGTGCTGCACCAGCTGGGTGGAAACGACCGCATCATCGAGAGCAATTTTGACCATACCGAGGACACCAACATGAAATCAACCTTTGAGATCCCGGTGCAACCTGACAAAGAGGTGATCCTCAACTTCACAGTTAGAACAGAATACTGATCAAAACAAAATCCTGAGGATGGAAGATGCAGGAAAAGATACAATCGAACCTGAACGGCATCCGCCGCGAAATGCTGAAGATCCTGGGCGAGGTTTCCTCGCTGACCCACAGTCCGCTGGCCATCGAGGACGCCATCGACGATTTCTGGCATCCCAAATGCGATGTCTATCAGACCGACTCGCAGTGGGTGGTGCTGGTCGAGCTGGCCGGCGTGGACAAAGACGAGATCAGCATCTCCGCCAGCAGCGAGTATCTGCGCATCAGCGGCGTGCGCGAACTGCACTCTGAGGACAGCCAGACCACCTACCACAGCATGGAGATCGATACCGGCAGGTTCGACCGCCGGATCTTTTTTCCCGATCTCAGCCTGGACAAGGAGCATCCCAAGGTGCAATACGTGAACGGGATCCTGCGGATCGCCTTCACCATCCAGGCCATGGTGGAAAGGATCATACCGATTGAATGACGCGCGCGGCCGGGCCGTGCAGCAGGATCTTGCTGTCTGAATTTACCGGGCAGACGGTTTTTGGAATTGTCTGCGGGGAGGAAAGGTGAAAAAAGTTGTCATTACGTCACTGGCTCTGGGCGCCTGGCTGCTCTGCGCTGCCACCGGAGTCCTGTCGGTGCGCTCTACCGATACGTCCACAACTTCGAACACGGTGAGCATCGAGCTCAGCGATCCCGCTCAATACAGGGTTCAGGAACTTCCCGGCGGCAATGGCGTGCGGGTCACCATACAGGATGTGCAGTCTTTGCAGGGAAGCCCCAGCTATCCCCGGCTCAGCCAGGTGATCGATGCGGTGTCTGCCCAGATGGTAGGGGGCTACGCGATCATAGACATCAAGACCATGGATGGTTTTGCCATTTCCCATCAGGCCAATTCTGACAACCGCCGCATTACGGTCTTGATCAACGCCGCCATCCCTGTTCCTTCGGTTCCCAAACCAGCTGGAAGTCCCGCCCCGGCGGGCCAAAACTTCGATCCGCCCCAGGCCCTGCCCCGAAAAGTGAACCAGCCGGAAGTGATCCACCGTCGGCCGGAGCCGCTCCAAACTCGCAGTGGTGGAGCCGCGCCTGCCGAAACCGCTGTGGAATCTTCCCCCGCTGAAACTCTGCCTCATCCAGGTCAGGAACTGCCGGTTACTCCGGGAATGGACCCCATTCCTCAAGCCGGGGCAGACCTCGCGCCAGCCAGCCCGTCTGAGGGTGCTCCATCCGCTGCGGACCAAAATCCGCTCGCGCCAGAAAAAGGCAGCCTGCCCCTCTATCTGGTCCTCGCCGGAGCCGCTTTGCTGGGCCTGGGCGTGATCCTGAAATTTCTGGTGCGCAGGCCGCCTCAAGAAGAAGCCGTCCAAGCGCCAACCCCTGATCCTGTGACCCCTTTGGAAGGCGATATCCTGCTGCTGGACCCCGCGACCCGGCGCCGCATGGTGCAAAAGCTTTTGGGCCAGGGCTGGTCTTCCAGCCAGATCGCTAGGGAGATGCGTTTGGGTGTGCGCGAGGTAGAGGAGATCGTGGCTGATCTCAAGGGCGGCACAAGATGATCCCAGCTGCCTGGCAAACTTGGCTGCCCAGGTTGGTTCCGCTGCTGTTTCTCGTTGCTGCGGCGGCGCTCTGCCCGGCCCAAACAAATTTCACCAACACAGCTTTCTACCCGGATATTCGCAGCCAACTCACTCCCAGCCAGCTGGCCGATAATGAAACCTACCGGCTGGACACTCCGCTTACTTGGGGTACTGGGGCGCATGTACCCTTCGAAAGCTGGAAGGCGATCAAATCCTCCGCGCTGGAGATCTTCCTGCCCGGGGAGCGCCAGCGCGCCTTGCTGCAGTACGCTTATAAGGATTCCAGCCTCAGCTACGCGCTGGAGGCGAACATCTTCACCGGCAGGGATCAGCGTTGGGATCCGGCCGGCGCTTACGGCCTGACCTCTCTGGGCTTGCGGGTTAATTCCATTTTTAACGATAACTTTCGCGCCCGGGCCGTATTCTGGAACGGCAAATTTTCCGGCGACCTGGCCTCGGCCGCCAATTCACCGCTGATCGACGGAGGCAACGCCACCGTTAACACCGGCAGCTTTGTGGACAATATCAACGGCGAACTCAGCTACAGTGACGAACACTTCAGCGCCGCGCTGGGCCGGGGCCGCTTTCAGATCGGCAATTCACTCTCCGGCTCGGTGGTGCTGTCCGACCGGGTGAATGAATACGACTACGCCCTGCTGGAGCAGAGGGTCGGCCAGTTCAGTTTTTCCTTCCTGCACACCACTCTGCGGGCGGACACGCTGGTAGCCGGCGCCCTGCCTGCCAAATACGCCGCCATCCACCAGATCACCTGGCAGCCCAAAGCCGCGCTGGATCTGTATTATGGCGAAACCGTGATCTACGGCAACCGCCTCGACCTCAGTTATCTCGTGCCGGCCAACTACTGGCGGGTTGGCAAATACGGGATCAACGACCGTGACAACCTCAACCTCTACGGTGGAGTCAATTTCAGGCCAGCAAATGACCTCACCCTCTACGCAATGATGCTGCTCGACGAACTGACCTTGCGGAAATTACTGAGCAATTGGTGGGGCAACAAATACGCCTTCCAGACCGGTGTTTCCTGGAATCCGCCGGTGATCATCAACAAGGAAAAACCGCGCCTGGGGTTGGAGTTCACCGCCGTCCGGCCCTGGACTTACACCCATTACGCCAATGTGTCCATGTATTCCCAGGAAAACCGGCCGCTGGGTTATGCCAAGGGATCAAACCTTTTGGATGCAACAGTTGAACTGAATTTTCCCCTGCCTTGGAATTCACGCTGGGACAGCCAGTTTTCCTGCACCTGGCAGGGCAGCCGGGGCAACGACTGGCGTTTGAATTACCGGGATGAGTTTCCCTCCGATATCATCGACACCGCACCGGCCTACTGGCTTGAAGGCGACCTGAGCGTCACTCCCGTCTGGCAAAACACTCTGCGGATCGGGGTCATGGCCCACCACGTTCTTCTGCTGGGGCACCGCTCCCAGTTCGGTTCCGCTCCCAGCCACGCGTTGTTCGGAAACTGGCAGTTCTCTTTCTAAAGGAGGAGCTTCATGCCCATTGTCGACCGTCTGGAATATCCCAAGAAATACCGCCTGAAAGGCTCGCTGTTGCTGCTGGTGATCCTGGTTGCCATCGGCGGCATTGTCTATCTGAGGCTTGCCAACGAGGCCCGCGCCAAGCGCATCGTGATCCACAGCGTGGCTTTCGATGAATATGACACCAACTTCATCCGCGTCAACTACGAGATCGAAAACAAGGGCAAAAAGACAGAGGAGGCCGATCTGCTGGTAAAGGTGTTCGACGCTGCCGGGATCGAGATCGCCAGCATCTTTTTCCGGACCCGGATCGAAGCCCAAACCCGGGAATTCCAGGGCAAATACATCGACAAGCTCTATCGTCCTCTGAAAGACGGCGAACAGCCAAACCGGGTGACCATCGAACTCCGGCAGCGCGGGCTGCTGGATTACTGATCCGGACCCGCCCAGTGGCAAGCCCCGATCCTCGGGAAGGAGAGCCGGGGTTTCGATCTCGCTTGACATAAAACGCCTTGCCGGCAAGTTGCCGCCAATCAACACTTTCAACAGGAAAAACATCCCCCCATGCGCTTGAAGAACATGAACCCGGTTGAGCGAAGGACCGCCATTCTGCTGGTGGTGGCGGCGCTGTTCAACGGTTTTATCCTCTCCCTGAGCCAGACGCAGGACATCATCGCCCGCAAGGCTCTGCACGCCAAGGATTGGCAGCTGATGCTGATGACCATGATCTGGCCGGTGGCGAATTTCTTCTCCGTTTGGTGGGCCCGGGTGTTTGAGCGCAGTTGCCATAAACAGCGTTATTTCCTGATCGCCGGCATCTTCGGCCGGCTTACTTTGGTTTATGCGATCTGGCTGGTGAGCATGAACGAATATCTGGTGCTGCTGGGCCTGCTCTTTTCCTCCAATTCGCTGATCGTGCCCGCCCAGAACAGCATCTATCAACGCAACATCAATCCCCGCCGCCGGGCCAGGGTGTTTGGGATCGTTCACAGCGTGGGGATCGCGGTTTCGCTGGTCATCACTTTCATCGCCGGCCGTCTGCTCGACCTGAGGGAAGATAGTTTCCGCCTCATCCTGGTGGTCACCGGTCTTCTCGGCTTTGCCAGCGCGGCGGTCCTGGCCCTGATCCGCATTCAGGAGCCCATGGTGAAACGCGAGTGCCGGCCCACGAACTGGAAACGGATATTGCTGGAGCCGATCGGCGGCACTTTGAGACTGCTGCGTGAAAACAAGCCTTTCGCGGCTTTCGAGCGCAGCTTTTCCATCTATGGCATGGGCTTCATCATGATGCAGCCTATCATCCCCATCTATCTGGTGGACAAGCTGCAGCTTACCTACACCACCAATTTCCTGGCCAAGGGGATTGTTTCCCAGCTGGGCCTTCTGCTGCTGTCTCCCTTCATCGGCAAACTCCACGACAGGATGCATCCTTTCCGTTTCATGGCAGCGGCGTTCGGATTGCTGATGGTCTTTCCGCTGCTCTTTGTGGTTTCGTCGCTGGTGCAGGGCGAAGCTGTGCTGCCTGTGGTGATCGTGTTTGCGGCCTACACGGTTTTCGGAGTCGCCATGGCCGGAGTGAACATCACCTGGAACATGGGCTCGATCTTCTTCGCCGGGGATGAAGACGCCTCCATCTACCAGAGCGTGCACGTTACCATGACCGGCATCCGCGGCTTGATCGCGCCAGTGCTGGGATATGTGCTGCTCAAAGTTTTCAGCCTCACCATGGTCTTCGTGGTGGCAGCGGGATTTTTCCTTGCCGCCGCGTTGGTGAGTTTGCGGGATTACCGCAAATGGCAGCATACAGTCAGCGTGATCCCATCCGCGGATCCGCCTGAACCATTGCCGGAAACACCGCCCAAAGCCTGATGGGATTGTCCCGGGGTTGATTCCAATATCCACAGAGTGGTTGTTCCGAAGTCTCACTGGACAGCTTGCCGAGCGCAAACACCTGTTCCCAAAATTTGCTCTGGAACTGCTGGCGACACTTTTGGGGCGTGCTGCCAGGCATACCTCTTTAAACTCCTACCAAAAAAGAGGTTGACAGATACATCAGGGTCAGGTTTATTGTAACCATCATTACAGTAACGGTGGTTACAATATGCGTTTCTACGACCGTGCCAATGAGCTCGAAGCCCTTCAAAAGGTGCACGCGCAGCTCCAAAGCTCATCCCGGTTGTCGGTGATCACCGGCAGGCGCAGGATCGGCAAGACCCGGCTGATCAGGCAGTTTTGCCTGGACCGCGACAACCTCTATTTCTTCATCTCCCGCAAGAGCGAGGAGATCCTCTGCGAGGAGTTCATCGGTTACATCAGGGAAAGTTTCCAGCGCCGGATACCGGGCAGGATCACCCGGCTGATCGACCTCTTTCACCTGCTCTTCGATTGGACGGAAACGCGCGAACTGACTGTGGTGGTCGATGAGTTTCAGGAACTCGCGCAAGTCAGTCCCGCTTTTTTGGCGGAGTTCCAAAATCTTTGGGATTCCCGCAAAGAGAACAGCCATCTGCATCTGATCGTCTCCGGCTCTGTCTATTCGATGATGCACAGGATCTTTCTGGATCACGGCCAGCCCCTCTACGGCCGGGCGGACCTGGTGATCAACCTCAAAGCCTTTCCCATCGCGACCCTGGCCGAGATCCTGACTGAAGACCAGGCCTATTCGGCCGACAACCTGCTGTCCTGTTACATTCTCAGCGGCGCGATCCCCCGCTATCTGGAGATTTTAAGGGACAACCACGCCCTCACCCGGGACCGGGCGGTGGACCTGATCTTCTCCGATTACTCGGTCTTTGCCGAGGAGGGGAAAAACCTCCTGATCGAAGAATTCGGCAGGGATCACGCGGTGTATTTTTCCATCCTGGAACTCATTGCTGCCGGCAAAACCTCCCGGGTGGAGATCGAATCTGTGCTGGAAAGCGGCGTGGGTGGGCATCTGGCCCGGCTGGAAAACGATTACAGCCTCATTACGCAGTATCGCCCCTTCAACGCCAAACCAGGCAGCCGCTCGGTGAAATACAAGCTCAACGAACCCTTCCTGGCCTTCTGGTTCGCCTATTTCCACCGCTACCGCAGCGCCATCGAAAGCTCCAACACCGCCTATCTGAAACAGCGCTTCACCGAGCAATATCCCCAATTAGCCGGCTACTGGCTGGAACGGCTGTTCGCGGACATCTGCCTGCAAAGCGGGAACTTCAACCGGGTGGGCTCCTACTGGGAAAAAGGCTTCACCAACCAGATCGACCTCGTGGCCATCAACTCCGCCGCCAAACTGCTGGTCCTGGCCGAGATCAAGCTGCAAAAAAAGAACCTGCGCAGGGAACGGCTGATCCGAAAGGCGGAAAATATCCGCAAACAGTTTCCCGATCACCGGATCGAATACCGCTGCCTCAGCCTGTCTGACCTGGAAGGATCCTACACCGGATTGCGGGATTGGTAACCCGGCCGCGGATTCAGCCGGCGCTAAAACCGCACCAAAAGCCTGATGTGAAAGACCGCGGTTCATTCCAATACCCATTGTTTGGGCTCTCATTTAAACCGGGTGGCTTGGGGAACAAGATGACTGCAGAACTATGAACCAAAAAGCCTCGGATCGTCATTCAGGGAAGCGTGCGCCGGCACGCAGGGGCACGGACGCCATCCCGGAATGGCACGCTGGCTCACGCTTACCAAGAGAGAAATGCCTAACGGCTGCACCCTCGTTTGAAAGAAGCCTTTTCTCAACCCCCGGCCCTTGCGCGCAGCCTTCAGACTGCGTTGCTGCACCACTATCCCCGGTATCTGCGGCCGGGTTTGCGTCCGCTATCCGTTTTTTTTCTTGACACAAACCTAAGCTTATAATTTTGAGTATCTTATTGAATATATAACCCGCGCATCAGCGATCCCAAGCTTACAATATAAAGGAGAAACACATGACAAAAGCAGATCTGGTAAAAGTGATCTCAGAGAATACCGGCATCATCCGCAAGGATGTTGCAGTGGTGGTTGATTCCCTGCTGCAATCGATCAAGGACAGCCTGGGCAAGGGCCATCACATCGAAATCCGCGGTTTTGGCACCTTCCGCCTTAAAACCCGCAAACCCCGCATGGGCCGCAACCCCAAGACCGAAGAGAAAGTACCTGTTCCCGCCCGGACCGTGCCCACTTTCAAGTTTTCCCGCGAATTCAAAAACACGGTCATCGACCTCAACATCAAAGAGTAGAGTGAGCCAAAATGCCTTGCGGAAAGAAGAAAAAAAGACATAAAATCGCCACTCATAAACGCAAAAAACGCCTGCGCAAGAATCGCCATAAAAAGAAATAAATTGCGGCCACCCTTCGGGGTGGCTTTTTTGGCTTTGCTGTGAACATTGAACGGGAAGACTATAACCTGGAACTCCGCCAGTTGATCCGCGACACTCTGCGCGCCACGCTGGAAGGGGATTTTTCCGCCCACGCGGATTTTCCCTATTTCTGCACCCGCGCCTTCTACGACCGCTTCACCGAGGTTGACGGGCTGCCGCTCTATCCCCAGGAGATACCTGAGGTCTTTTTGCAGTGGGCGGGCCTCGATCCCGGGCAGCGGATCAGGCCGGAGGACATTCTGGTGCTGGACCTCGAAACAACCGGCTTGGGGCGCGGCCAGACCATCGCCTTCATGATCGGCCTGGGCTATTTTGAGGCAGGGCGCTATGTGGTCGAGCAGCTTTTTTTGCCTGAGCCCGAAGCCGAGGCGAGCTCTTTCGACCGCCTGATCGAACTGCTGGAGCAGCGTACCGTGCTGATCACCTTCAACGGCAAAACCTTCGACATCCCCATCCTGGAATCCCGCCTGCTGTACAACCACATCTGGCTGGACCTGCGCTCCAAGATCCACATCGACCTGCTCCACCTCGCCCGCCGCCTCTGGAAAAACAAGATCCCCTCCTGCGCCTTGGAAACCATCGAGTTTTACATCCTGGGCTACATCCGGGAAAAAGAGCTGGACATAGAGGGCGGCCTCATCCCCCAAACCTACTTCCAGTTTCTGATCAGCGGCGAGGCCGAGCTGATGCGCCGCGTGTTCGTGCACAACCAGTTCGACATCCTGCACACCGCCGCGCTGTTCGCCCTGATCTGCGACAGCGTTGGCTATCCCCCCGCCCAGGGCTTCGACCACCGTATCGATTACCACGCCCTGGCCAAACTCTACCTCAGCCAGAAAAACCCGGAAACGGCCCGCGCCATCCTTACCGACCTGCTCGCCCAGGATCATGTTTCCGGAGACATCGCCTGCGAACTGGGGCTGATCAATAAAAAGGAGGGCGATCTGGAAGCCGCGGAAAGCTGTTTTGCCCTGGCTTCCAGCCTCGACCATCCCGGCGGAATGCTGGAACACGCGAAACTGCTGGAAAAACGCCGGGAATATCCCAACGCCCTGGAGCTTGCCCAAAAACTCCTGCGCTGGCACCTGAACCGGCCTTTGATCAGCGAACGCCAGGTCCGGGAACTGGAAAAAAGGGTGCTGCGCCTCCAAAACAAACTGGACCGGATCTCCGGTCGCTGATTTCCTCTTTCGCTCCCAGCATCATTACGGGATAAATACGGGATCAATACGGATTTCATCCGTATTGATCCCGTATTTATCCCGTAATGATAATAGGAGCCGTATTGGGTTGGATCAGCCTGGTTGGCTGGCCTTGGAACCTGGCGCAGCTGTACTACCAGCGGCGCCAGTTCGTATGTAGCGGCGCGGGCGCGCTGTGGTTATTCTGTTTTTTCCACTACCAGCTTGTTGCCATCGATCTCCAGAACTGTAACCTTGGCGTCAGCTTCGATGGCTTTGGCGTCGGCAGCAACCGCCACCCATTCTTCGCCGCCGATCTTCACGTAACCCCTCCCCTCAGCGGGGATGGCCTTGGAGATTTTGCCGGTTTTGCCCTTGAGGGCGAAAACATTGGTTTCCCCGCCGGTGTTGCGCAGCACCCTTTTCCCCAGTTTGCGGGTGAAGAGGAAGGTAACAAAGCTGAGAATCGCGAAGATAACTATCTGCAGCGGAATGCTTCCCCCAACCGGATTCAGGAGGCTGAGCAGCCCCGTGGCGATGGCGCCGATGCCCAGAGCGATAAAGAAAAAGGCGGGATCAAAGATCTCAACGATCACGAAAATGATCCCCAAAATTATCCATACGTGCCAGGGTTGTATGGCAATCATTGGTTCCCCCAGGTTTTACTTGTTGCTGTCATCGGGTTTGGCTTCTTCGCCGCTTTCCTTGCCGGCTCCGGGCTTGTCTTTGTAGATCCGTTTCACCTTGCGTTTGCTGCGGCTGGAACCATAGCGGGAATAATAGCGGTTCGAGTAGTTGCCATAGCCGCCGTATTGGTAAGAGCCGCCCATGCCGGAGGCGCTGAAGCCTTTAACTCCCATCAGGGATAGCAGATACATGATCAGTTTGGTGCCGTAATAGGCCAGGATTATCGCCACGAACAGCACCACCAGGGCGCCCACGAAATTGAAGATGAATTTGCGCACGGTGGAAACGCTGCTGCCGCCCATGGTGGGGACCATCTGCACATAGAGCAGGGTGGTGTTCGCCTGGCGCAGCACGCTGACCCGGTTTTCCTGCTCCCGGATCTGCCCGATCAGGTATTCCTTGCGGTCGGCGATGTTTCCATAGATCTGCCCCACCGCTTCCAGATCGGCCAGTTCCTTGCGTTTGGAAGCCAGTATTTCCTCTTCCGTGACCAGCGATTTCACCACCAGCGCCGAGTCCACGGTCTCCTGGTTGTTTTCGATGGTGCCCATGGCGTCGAACTTCTTGAATATCTCCGGCAGCTTGTTTTCCTCGATCTTGAAAACATAGGCTCCGTAGCTGCTTTCCCGCTTTTTGAGCAGGGGTTTTTCCAAGGCATAGGTGTTGATGATGCCGTTCATCTCCAGCAGCGCGTTGTTCATGTTCAGGCTGCGGACCCGTAACTGGGCTTTATTGAGTGATTTATAGTCAGAAAACAGTTTGCTGGAATCCTTGAACATAGCCGTGTAATTGGGGCCTTTTTCCTTTTGCATCAGCGCCGCGTAGCCAGCCCAGGCCAGGGCGAGAAAGATCACAAAGATCGCCACCGCCCGCAGTCTCCGTTTCGTCGTTTTGGACATCATAACCTCATGTCTTGTATTTGCTTATCAATTCCCGGGCATGCTCCAGCGAGATGCTTGAAACATCCCCCGCCAGCATCCGGGCAAGTTCTGTAAGTCTCTGTTCCGCGTCCAGCGGAACCATCCGGATCACATTTTTCTGCCTGCCTGTTTCTTTTTGCAGCGCCACCTGCTGGTCCGCGATGGCGGCGATCTGCGCCAAATGCGTGATGCAGAGTATCCGGTGCCGCCTGGCCAGGGCGAAAATGAACTGCGCCACATACTCGGCGGTCTTGCCGCCGATGCCGGCGTCGATCTCGTCCAGGATCATCAGCTTGGCCTCGATCCGCTCGGACAGCACCTTTTTGATGGCCAGCAGGATCCGGGACAACTCGCCGCCGGAAGCCACTGCGGAGAGAGGCTTTAGCTGGCTGCCCCGGTTCGCGCTGAAAAAGAACTGGCAGCTATCCTGACCCTGTTCCGTGCAGCAATCAAGATATTCTTGCATTATGATTTTACCGTCTGTTTTTTTGTCAATACTTATTTTGAAGCGGGCGTCCGGGATGGAAAGCAGGCTGATGCTGGCCCGCAGCTCTTCCGCGAGCTTAAGGGCCGCTGTCTGGCGGCTTTTGCTTAGTTCATCCGCGCTGGCGCGCAAATCGCCAAAGCCTTTATCGACCGCCTGTTCCAGGGCTTCAATGCGTTCCCCCAGATCGGCATAGGAGTTGATCTGGGCTTCGCGGCTGGCAAAGAGCTCCAGCAGATCGCCGATATTCTGCGCCTTATGCTTGTGCAGCAGGGAGTTGATCTCGTCCAAGCGTTCCCGGATGGCCTCCAGGCGCGTGGGATCCTGGTTCACCTGCTGGCTGAGGTCGCTGAGCGCCGAAGCTTTGTCTGATATCAGTTCCAGGGATTCCCGCAAGCCCTGTTCGATCTCCGCCAGGCGTGGATTGAGGTGGGAAAACCTGCCCACATTGGCCAGGCTCGCGGCCAGGCGGCCATGGACGCTGTTTTCGCTTTCATAGAGGTCGAAAGACGCGGCTGTGGCCGTTGCGGCGATCTCCTGCGCGTGGCTGAGCAGCTCGAATTCCTGCTGCAGCTCCGCGTCTTCGCCTTCCCGCAGCGAGGCTTTGGCCAATTCCTCGAACTGGTATTGATAGAGTTCGCGCAGCTGGCGGTCCTGCTCCGCTTTTTCCTTCAGGCTGGCCAGTTCCTTCAGCTCCGCCCGCAGATTCCGGTAGCGCTCGGCGTAGCGGCCCAGCAGATCGCTGTTTTGGGCATAAAGGTCCAGCAGGTGAAGCTGGTAGGCAGCCTGGAGCAAGCGCTGCTGGTCGCGCTGATGGTGAAAATCGATCATCAGGGGCTTGAGCTCTTTCAGCAGCGCGGCGGCGACCCGCCGTCCGTTCAGAAAATAGCTGGATTTCCCGGCAACGCTTACCTCCCGGGCCAGGGTGAGTTCGGTTGCAGGTTCATAACCCTGCAAAGCCAGCCAGTCCTGCACTTCGGAGTTCCCCGTGAGGTCAAAACTGGCCTCCAGATAGATGGGCTGCCCGGGATCGAAGGCTTCCAAAGCGGGCGAGGGATCGCCGAAAATGAGAGCCACAGAGCCCACCAGGATCGATTTGCCCGCCCCCGTTTCGCCGCTCAGGACGGTCATTCCGGGCCCGAAACTCAGCCGCTGCCGGGGCACAAAGAGGTAGTTGCTGATGTAGATCTCGGTGAGCATCTATTTTCCCAGGTGCATCTTGCGGCGGAGGATCTGGTAGAAAGTGCGGTTGGAAAGCTTGATGAATTGCACCTGCTGTTTGGCTGCAGTGATCAGCACCTCGTCGTTTTCCTCCAGCGGGCTGGCATTCACGCCGTCCAGCTGCAGCGAGGCCGGTTTTTCCAGGCCGTGCACCCGCATCAGGATCTTTTCTTTGGCCAAAAAGACCATTGGCCGGATGGTGAGCAAATGCGGATTCAGCGGGCTGAGAACGATGGCGCGCAGTTCCGGCGCGAGTATGGGGCCCCCGGCGGAAAGGGAATAGGCGGTGGACCCGGTGGGGGTGCTGGCCACAACTCCATCGCAGCGGGTGTCGAAGACGAAGCGGCCGCCACTGAAGATCCGCACATGGATCAGCCGGGGCGTGTCTGTCTTGTGGATCACCGCGTCGTTCAAAGCCAGGCCTTGGAAGATGATCTCACCGCGCCTGCGCACCTGGGTGTTGATCAGCATCCGGGGCAGCAGCCGGTATTTTTTCTTCAGCAGGTCGCGGATGGAGGTTTTCAGCTCGCCCAGCGTGGTTTCGGAAAGGAAACCCAGATAACCGAGATTGATCCCCAGCAGCGGCGCCTTGGTCTGCAAAGCCAGGTCTTTGGCGCGCAGGATGGTGCCGTCGCCCCCGAAAACCAGAATGCAGTCTATGCCCGGGCGCGCAAGATCCTTTGGATCAAAGACTTCGATCTCCGCCGGAAGCAGCGCCTGCTGATCGCGGACACCGTAAAAGCGGATCCGGTTGGCTGCCGCCAGATCTTCCAGCAGCCTGAAGATTGCCGCTTTGTCCACAAAAGCGGGATTGATGAATACAGCGAAATTTTTCATTACAGCGATTCCATTATTCTCAGATACGATTCGTACCGCCCGATCGGGATCTTATCGGCTTCCAGAGCCTCCAGGACGGCGCAATCATCCTCATGCGTGTGGGTGCAATCCCGGAACCGGCAGTTGGGGGCCAGATCCGCGAATCCCGGAAACACCCTGGGGATCTCGGCTTTGGCTTCGCGGTGCAGGTTCACGGTCTTGATGCCCGGGGTATCCAGCAGATGGCCGCCAAAGGACCAGGGCAGCAGGATCGCCTGCGTGGTGGTGTGTTTGCCCTTGTCGTTGTAATCGCTTACCTCAGCGGTGCGCAGTTCCAGGCCGGGTTCCAGCCAGTTGATCAGCGAGCTCTTGCCCGTGCCGGATTGCCCGGAAAACACGCTGTCCTTGCCTTTCAGCACCTCGCGCAGTTCCTCCATCCCCTCGCCGCTGACCACTGAGGTGCAGAGCGCCACATAGCCCGAATCCCGGTAATAGCCTATCGTTTCTTGCAGTTCCCCGCGGTCTTCGCAGAGGTCGATCTTGTTGACCACGATCACCGGGAAAGTGTTTTGCAAGGCGGCGATGCAAATATAGCGGTCGATCAGGCCGGGCTTGATCAGCGGCTGGCGCCAGGATGCGGTGATGATCACCTGGTCGATATTGGCGGCCAGGATGATCTCCTTTTGGAAGTTGCCTTCGGCGTAGCGGGAGAGGGTGTTGGCGCGGGGCAGGATATTTTCGATGCGGAAGTGGGGATCGCCGGAGATATCCAGCTCCACCCGGTCGCCCACGGCGGAGAGGGCTTTGCTGGAGTAGGAAAACTGCTTCAGCCGCCCCGAAAGGGTGGCTTCGTACAGCTTGTCCCCGGCTTCCACCAAATAGCAGTAGTTGCTTTTCACTTCCAGGATCCGGCCCGGGATCAGCAGCGTGGTCCGTTTGTTCTTCTGGTGCTGCTTCTCAGCCGTACGCCGGGTCTTGTACTCTGCTTTTTCACGAACGTCGTCCAAGGCGTCGAGGTCCGGCATTTGCACGTTTTTAAGCCTTTCGGCCTGCCGGGGTCGCTGTTTTTTCTTGTCCTTTTGCTTCATCGCCTCAGCTGAAGACCGGCGTGAGCCTGTCAAACAGCTTTTCCGCCTCCCTGAGCTTCGCTTCGTTGCCGAATACGCAGAAGTGGTTTTTCACGAGGATGGCCTCCACCATGTCCGCGTAAGCGCTCATATCCTCGATCCTGGTGGAAAGTACTTCTTCGCGGATCTGCTGGCGGTCTGCCTGGGTGAAGCCGGTGATATAATCGTCATCGGCCAGGGCGCCTTTTCTTTCCGGGGTTTGGGGATAATCCAGGCTGGAGATGTCGCCGATGATGTATTTCTCCATTTCCCGGCGGCTGCAGTCGAAAGAGCGGATGAATTGGGGTACCTTGTCGTAGGTATCCAGGGTTTCCTGCAAGTTGGGATCGCGGTATGAGCAGAAATACATGTTTCCGTAGATGGAGAAGGCGCTCCAGGCGCCGTAAGCGCCGCCCTTCTCGCGGATCTCGCGGTGCAGGAACTCGTTGGAGAGTATGCTGTTAAGCACCCGCAGTTTGCCGGAGTAGGAATAGCCCTTGCGGAAGAAATTGCCGCCTTTCACACAGTATTGGACCTGCACCGGGGCCAGGATCGCCTCGTTGAGGTCGCTGGCGTGGAAGTGCCGCTCCACCGGGGCGTAGTCGCTGGTGGAGATCTGCTCCACAATGGGCCGCAGCTGCTGAAAAGCTTCCGCGATCCCGTCTGCGTCGGAGGTGATGCTGATCAGCAAATTCTTGCGGGAGAAGAAGTTCTCACGCACCCAATCCAGATCGGCAGCAATAGCGTCGATATCTGTATCCAGCTTCTGGGCCAGATCGCTCAGGAAATGGTAGTATTCCAGGCCGCCGGTCATGTCGCTGTAGCGATGGACCTGGCTGAAAGGTGCCAGCATCCGGTTGATAGCCACGTTGTGGCCGGTGTAAAAGAGCATGGTTTCCAGCTTGGACTTGGTTTCGCGGATCAGCAGCTTCAGCCTGTCGCGGTCCGCAAAAACCGGGCGTAACGCCACTTCGGCCGCCAGTTCCATCAGCTTGCCGGATTTGCCGGCCACCGCCTTTCCGGTCAAAACCAGCTTCGGCAGAACCTCGTCGGGATCCTGGTAGCTGTTGCGGAGCATCAGCCCCAGCTTGATATCCCCGGTGTGGATGTTGATCTCGTTGGAAAGCTCAGCGTAGCCGTGATCGCGGCTGTCCACCTGGCCCACAAGCTGGGTATAGAGAGAGATCCAGGGCAGATCTTCTTCCTCGGCGTGGCTGAGATCGAAGTAAGCTCTGAGGTAAACAATTCCGTTGGTGTTCTGCTCGTGCTTCAGCAGTGTGAATTCGCTGAATTTGTCCACCTCAGTGGGATAGCTTTCGGCTTCGGGGTTGATGTCCTTGAGGCTGAGCATGGGTATTTTTTCCAGGTCTTCCGCGCTCGGCTCCTCTTTCTGCCAGTCCGAAAATTCCTGGTTGAACTGCACCAGCTTGTCGATCTGGCTTTTGCTCATTTTCTTTTTAGTTGCGGCCAGTTCACTCTTCAGATCGCTGTCCCACTGATTGGCGAGGCCGGGCACGGGCACATAGATGATCTGGCTGGAGTGGTGGTTTTTGAGCATGGCTTGCTGGATCAGTTGTTCGTAATAGGGCTCGCTGAGGCCGCGGCGGAGTTCTTTGAGCGAATCTTCAAAGCCCAAAGCCTCCAGCGGATCGCCGCCGTGGAGCCAGTGCGGATACATGGTCCAGGCATAATAGAGTCCCTTGGGACCCCAGCTCGCCTGTCCTTCGCGCAGGGCAAATTCACGGTGGTTGATCACGGCTTCGACCAGCTTCTTGTCGATGCCTTCTTTCACCAGGCGTTTCAGTTCTTTTTGGATCAGGGCAAGCAACGGGGCGATGTTTTCCCGCTTCACCTGTTTGCAGATGATGCTGAAAGTAGGTTGCAGCAAGCCCTCGCGCAGGGAATAGCTGGTATCCCTGGCCAGGCCGGATTTGAGGATGGCCTGCTTGAGCGGCGAGGCCGGAGTTCGCATCAATATGTTCATCAGCACCGCTATGGCCTGGGTTGTCTTCAGATCGGGATTTTGCCCATAAGTGAAGTTCAGGCTCAGGTGATACTGCTCCGTGATGTCCTTGCCATCTTCCACCGGGTATTGCACTTCCAGCTTTTTGACCCTGTCAAAGGGCTTTTGCGCCGGGATGGTCACAGCCTCGGTGTCTTTGCTGAAGTGGGAAAGGTATTCCTTGTCCATGATCTCCATCAGGGCGTCGGCATCCATGTCTCCATAGAGGAAAAGGTGCGAGTTCGAGGGATGGTAATGCTTGCTGTGAAAGGCGATGAAGTCTTCGTATGTGAGCTGCGGGATTTCCTTGGGGTCGCCTCCGGATTCGCAGCCGTAGGTGTTGTCCGGAAACTGCGCCTGCTGGTTGTAGCGTTCGATAATGCTGTCTGGCGCGGAAAACGCGCCGCGCATTTCGTTATAGACCACACCCCTGAGCTTGAGTTCGTCGTCCGGGCCAGTCAGTTCATAATGCCAGCCTTCCTGGTGAAGGATGTTCGGCTGCTCATAGATCTTGGGGAAAAACACCGCGTCCAGATAGACCCGGCTGAGGTTCACAAAATCCTTGGCGTTGGTGCTGGCCACGGGATACATGGTCATGTCCGAATCCGTCATGGCGTTGATGAAGGTGTGCAGCGAGCCCTTGATCAGCTCCATGAAAGTGGATTTGGCGGGAAAATTTTTGGAGCCGTTGAGCACCGAGTGTTCCAGGATGTGGGGGCAGCCGGTGTTGTCGGTGGGAACGGTTTTGAAGGTGGCGCAGAATACCTTGTTGTTGTCCTCGCTGGCCAGATGAACCAGGCGCGCTCCGCTTTTCATGTGCTCGTAGTAATGCGCGGTGGCGGCGATCTCGGGGATCTCGCGGGTTTCGATGTGCGCAAAGCCGTGCTTCACAGCTTGCTTTTTCATGGTTGAACTCCTAATATCAGATTAAATTGTAGTCTCTTAAAACTCCGCGCAGGGTCTCGCGGTTCGTGTCCTGCAGCGGGCAGATCGGCAGCCGGAATTCCAGCTCGATCAAGCCCATCATGTGCAGCGCTTCTTTGGCGGGAATGGGGTTGGTTTCGATGAACATCGCGCCATTGAGTTTCTGCAGGTGCCGGTGTTGCTTGGCCGCAGCCGCGAAATCGCCGGCCAGGCAGCTGGCCATGTGTTCGCTCATCAGTTTGGGCGCCACGTTCGCCGTAACGGAAATGCAGCCTTTGGCCCCGATGGCCAGCAGCGGCAGATTGAGCGCGTCCTCGCCGCTCATCAGGGAAAAGGATTCCGGGGCGTCGCGGATGATCTCTGTGGCCTGGGCGATGTTGCCGCTGGCTTCTTTAACCCCAACGATATTGGGGCATTCCCGGGCCAGTTTTACCATCGTGGCGGCGGTCAGGTTCACCCCGGTGCGGCCGGGAACGTTGTAAACCACGATCGGGACGTCCACTTTGGCTGCCAGGGCCTTGAAGTATTCATGCATGCCGGCCTGGGTGGGTTTGATGTAATAGGGCGTGATCACCAAGGCGTGGTCCGCCCCCAGTTCTTTGGCTCTTTTGGTGGCGGCCAGGGTCTGGTTGAAATTGTTGGTGCCCGTGCCGATCATCACCGGCACGCGCTTGTTGATCCTCTGCAGGGCAAAAAGCAGCAGGGCTTCCTTCTCGTCCGAGGCCAAAGCGGCGGTTTCCGCGGTGGTGCCCAACAGCAGGATCCCGTGGGTGCCGGCGCCGATGTGGAATTCCAGCAGGGCTTCCAAAGCGGAATAATCGATCCCGCCATTTTTGAAAGGCGTCACCAAAGCTACATAAGAACCTTGCAACATGTTTCTTTCTCCTTTTCCCAAATTGGGTTGGCTGCGCCGGTCAGGGTCCGCTCCCCCAGGGGAAAGAGCCCAAGCGCAGAAAAACAGCTTTTTTTCCTTTTTGCCAAACTCCGCAAATCCGTCAATACAAATATCCGCCCAGACTCAAGCTTGGCTGCAGATCTCGCGCAGACAGGCTTGAAAACCGCTGCCAAACGCTGAAACGGATCCAGAAAAAAAACAGCGGAGCCCGGATCCGGACCCCGCTGCAGCTTGGCTAAGCTTCTCAAAGCTCCTTGTGTTTGGCGGCGATCAGTTTGGCCAGATCCTCAAGTTCTTGCAGGTCAGTTTCTTTGGCCTCGCCTTTGCAGATCACTGAACCCAGCACCTCCACCTTGAGGTTGGGCAGCAGGGCCAGGGTGTTTTCCACCACTTTGGTGGCCCAGCCATAGGAACCGATCATCGCTGCAAAGCGCGCTTTGGGTTTGATGGCATTGGCCAGTATGGCGGCGTTGGCAACGATGGGATGCGGCCCCACATGCACGGTCGGGCTGCCGATCACGATGGTGGCGGCATCCACCAAGGCCATGGCCAGTTTGCCGATATCGGTTACGGTGAGGTCGAAGAGTTCCACCTTCACGCCGTTCCTGATCAGCTCCTTGCTGAAGAAATCAACCATCTTCGCGGTGCTCCCGTGCATGGAGATATAGGGGATCACAACCTTGTTTTCCACCCGGGGCGAAACCCAGTCCTCATATGCGGCAATGATGCTTTCGGGATGGTTCCAGAGAGGGCCGTGGCTGGGGGCCACGATTTCGATCTCCAGTTCCCTGATCTTGGCCAGATTGCCGCGGATCGCGGTGCGGAAGGGCATCATGATCTCCGCGTAGTAGCGTTTCGCGGCTTCCATCACAGCCGGGTCGCCATTGTCGTAGAGCTCGCTGCCGGCGGAGTGGGAGCCCAGAAAATCGCAGCTGAAGAGGATCCTCTCCTCCTTCATATAGGCCACCATGGTCTCCGGCCAGTGCACCCAAGGGGTGTAGATGAATTGCAAGGTCTTGTCCCCCAGAGAGATGGTTTCGCCATCCGCCACCGTGCGGATCTGGGCGGGATCCAGCAGCAAATGCTCGATCAGCAGGTCTTTGGCTTTGGCGGAGCAGATCACCTCCGCCCCTGGAAACTGTTTCAGCAGGTGGGGAATGCTGCCGGAGTGGTCCTGTTCGGAGTGCAGCGTGATGATGTAATCGAGCTTATCCAACCCCTTGAGGTTTTCCACGAACTCGTCGGCAAAATCCGGATCGACCGTGTCGATCACGGCCGTTTTATCTGAACCCCGCACCAAATATGAATTGTAACTGGTACCATCGGGCAGCGGGATCAAAGAATCGAACAACCTGCGTCCCCAATCCTGGATTCCGACCGCGTAAATGCCATTTTTTATCTGTCTGGCGTACATGGGATTTCTCCTTGGAATGTTATTTCATGCAAATAGTATAAGCCGTCGGGAGAACCAATCCAAACAAAATGCGGCTTGCGCACTGCGGCATCGTTGGCTCCGCGCGGCGGTCCGGCAAGCAGCGGCGGTCGTCGACTTTCTGCCTTTTGTGGCCGCCATTCAACAGGCTTTCTCGGCTGCTATAAACTGACACCCAAAGCTGCAAGTTGTGACACAAGGAGAAAGTGGGGATAAGGCTTTGAATGGTGGCGAGATACGATGGACTGGCTTTGGAAATGTCCAAGCGCTTATTTGGACGTTTTTGGACTGTTTGCTGACACTATTACTGCAAATTAGCGAGGCGTTTGGACAGGCTTTGGAAAGAGCAGTTGGAAAATCGGAACTTTGAAATTAGAAAAAGCGCAATTGGA
>JAJBBF010000065.1 GCA_020532215.1 Candidatus Cloacimonadota bacterium | reverse complement strand
ACGATCAGCGCTGATTCCGGCTGGGGAAAGACGCTTTTCACGCTTTGCCAGATCTCTTCCGTGATGAAGGGCATGATGGGATGCAGAAGGCGCATGGCGGCCTGCATCACGTCCAGCAAAATGTAGAGCGCGGTTCCGCGCGCGGCGGGGTCGTCGGAATTGAGGCGGTCCTTGGCCAGCTCGATGTACCAGGAGCAAAACTCGTCCCAGATGAACTGGAAGACGCACTGCCCGGCGTCGTTTAGCCGCAGGTTCTGATAGTGCGCGGCGGCGTCGCGGGCGGTTTCGTTGAGCCGGGAATAGATCCAGCGGTCGGCCAGTTCGAGGCGCAGATCCTCTCTGGAAGGCAGTTTGTCGCCCTCGGCCACGTTCAGCATAATGAAGCGATAGGCGTTCCAGATCTTGTTGGCAAAGTTGCGCCCGGTTTCCAGAATGGCATCGGTATAGATCACATCCGCGCCTTTGGGAGTGCCGAAAACCATGGAAAAGCGGAGGGCGTCGGCGCCGACCTTGGCGATGATATCGATGGGATCGGGCGAATTGCCCAAAGATTTGCTCATCTTGCGGCCGATCTCGTCGCGCACGGTGCCGTGCAGGAGAACGGTATCGAAGGGGATAAGGCCCTTGAAATGCAGGGTGCTCATGATCATGCGGGCCACCCAGAGGTAGATGATCTCCGGAGCGGTGATCAGCACCTGCGTGGGCAGGAAGCGCTTCAGGTCTTCGGTTTCGTCCGGCCAGCCCAAGGTTGAGAAGGGCCAAAGCCAGCTGGAAAACCAGGTGTCCAGCACATCCTCATCCTGGCGGAAGCTGGTGTGGCCGCAATCCGGACAGCTGGCAGGGCTTTCCTTGGCGACGGTCATTTTGCCGCAGGCGAGGCAATAATAAGCCGGGATGCGGTGTCCCCACCAGATCTGGCGGCTGATGCACCAGTCGCGGATGTTGTTCATCCAGTGCATGTAAACCTTGGTCCAGCGTTCCGGCTGGAAGCGCACAAGGCCGGATTCCACAACCTCGATGGCGCGCGTGGCCAGGGGCTTCATCTTCACGAACCACTGGTCGGAAAGGTAGGGCTCGATCACGGTGTCGCAGCGGTAGCAGTGTCCCACGGCGTGCTCGTGTTTTTCGATCTTTTCCACCAGGCCTTGTTCCGAAAGCATGGTCACCACTTTGGCGCGGCAGGCGTAGCGGTCCAGGCCCTCAAAATCGGCTCCGGCGGCGGCGTTCATGATGCCGTGCTCGTCCATCACCAGCAGTTGGGGCAGGTTGTGGCGGCGGCCGATCTCGAAGTCGTTGGGATCGTGGGCTGGGGTCACTTTCACGCAGCCGGTGCCGAATTCGAGGTCCACATATTCATCCGGTACCACGGGGATGGTTCTGCCGGTGAGCGGCAGCCGGATCTCTTTACCGATCAGGCTTTGAAAGCGTTCATCCTTGGGGTTAACGGCCACGGCGGTATCGCCCAGCATGGTTTCCGGCCGGGTGGTTGCCACCACCAGGTAGCCGCTGCCATCCGCGTATGGATAACGGATGTACCAAAGATTTCCGGTTTCGTCGGAATGTTCCACCTCGTCGTTGGCCAGGGCCGTAACGCAGCGCGGGCACCAGTTGATGATGTATTTTCCCTTGTAGATCAGGCCGTCTTCGTAAAGGCTTACAAAGACCTCTTTCACAGCGCGGGAGAGCATTTCGTCCATGGTGAAGCGCAGCCGGTCCCAGTCGCAGGAAGAGCCCAGCAGCTTGAGCTGGTCGATGATGCGGTCGCCCTTGTCCTGTTTCCAGGCCCAGATGAGTTCCAGCAGCTTCTCGCGGCCAAGGTCGTGGCGGGATCTCCCCTCCTTGGCCAGTTCTTTTTCCACCATGTTTTGGGTGGCGATGCCGGCGTGATCGACTCCTGGCAGCCAGAGCGTGGGTTCGCCCAACATCCTGTGATAGCGGACCACCACGTCCTGCAGGGTGTTGTTGAGAACGTGGCCCATATGCAGGATTCCGGTCACGTTGGGCGGCGGGATCAGGATGGTGAAAGGCTGTTTGGACGCGTCTCCGCCCGGCTTGAAATAGCCTTTTCCTTCCCAGAACCGGTACCATTTGGCTTCGATCTGTGCTGCTTCGTAGGTTTTGCTGATCTCCATCGGTTTCACCTTTATCCCCCCAGCGGGATTTTCATTGGCCTGGGGGTAAAACTAACCCAGAAATTGGCGCGGCGGGCTGCTGTCAAGCAAATAAAGCCGCCGGGTGGGACCAAAGGCTCTTGCGGCCTGCAATTGAAGCCTGCGGACAGGATGGCCGCGAGAGAAATCTTGACAAGGATAATATCTGTGAGAAGTGGGAAGCTAAGAGTCAAAAACATTTCAGGAAGAGATATGGAAAAACTGTACAACCTTATCCCCTTCATCCAGGATCCCATGATCCGCAAGATCTTGAGCTCGCTGGCGGTGATCGTTCTGTTCTGGCTGATCAACTGGCTGCTGGTGAGCATCACGCACCGGCGGGTGGAAGACCCCAAAACGCGCTACAACCTCAAATAAACGATCGGTTATGTGTTGGTGACCCTGGGGATCCTGGTGGTGGGTAGGATCTGGTTTCAGGCTTTCGAATCCGCCGCGACTTTCCTGGGCTTGCTGAGCGCCGGCATCGCCATCGCCCTGAGGGACCCTCTGGTTAATTTTGTGGCCTGGATCTTTATCCTGTGGAGAAAGCCGTTCGTGGTGGGAAACCGCATCCAGGTTGGTGAGCACGCCGGAGACGTGATCGATATCCGGGTGTTCCAGTTTTCCATCCTGGAGATAGGCAACTGGGTGCAGGCGGACCAGAGCACGGGCAGGATCATCCACATCCCCAACCTCAAGGTTTTCGAGCAGGCCCTGTGCAATTTCGACATGGGCTTCAAATATATCTGGAACGAGATCCCTGTTCTGATCACCTTCGAAAGCGATTGGCAAAAAGCCAAAGCCATACTGCAGGAGATCATCGATGAGTATTCCGGCCCCATGATCAAGGAAGCGGAGCAGGAGATCATCGCCTCCGCCAAAAAATTCCTGACTTTTACAAAAGCATAACCCCCATTGTCTATACCTCCGTGGAGGACAGCGGGGTATTGCTTACGATAAGGCATCTTACGGAGATCCGAAAAAGAAGGGGCGGCACGGAGAAGATCTGGGAAAAGATCCTCACCCGCTTCGGGGCCGAGGAGCATATCGATCTGGCCTATCCCACATACCGCCGGGTGCAGTGAGCCCTCGCCCGAGCTGAAAAAAGCCCGGAAAAGTTGCCGGCGCCCGCCAGGCGGATTAGTATATTATCAAACCATATAATAACAAGGAGTGAAACATGGCAAACCAAGACGCTAACCTCGTAGCCTGCGAACAGGAACATGAGATGGCCCATATCCTCAAGGTTTATGGCCGTGAAAAAACCGACGCCAACCTGGCCGACATCAAGCAAAAATGCAAGGACTACAAAGCCGGAGACGCCTACAAACCCCACAACCGCGATAATTTCTACCTCTACCTGGAAAAAGAATTCAACTGGAAGAAAGCTTAACAAGCAGGATCCATTAGCATTGGAAGCCTCTGCCCCGTTCTGGCAGGGGCTTTTTTTTGGTTCAAGTTGATTTATGGTGGTTGAAAGCGGATGCCGTCTTTGTAATTCCAGCGCAGGCTGTGTGACAAGCAAGAGAGGATTCCGTAAAAAAGTCCCGTGGGGACGGAATTTCAGATAGAACCGAAGTCCCAAAATGCCCACGGAGTCCCGGAGGGACGGCATTATGGAACTTGATATTCACATAAACCACAATGAGATACGTATCATATGTGTCGTCCCCAAGGGACTCACATTAAACATCTCGAAATCACCGTATCTATCTAAAATTCCGTCCCTCCGGGACTTAGAAATGAATTTTCACGCATTCTCCTGCGCTGGGATGGCAACAGTCGCACCCACTTCATTTTAACATGAAACACAAGAAAAACCCGGCCGCAGGGACCGGGTTTTATCTTGTCCTGATTGATCAGGCTTTATTTGAAGAGGATGAGTTTTTTGGTCTCGCGGTGGGATCCAGTGTTAAGCCGGTAGAAATAGACGCCGCTGGCGCAGGCTTTGCCGCTGGGATCCAGGCCATCCCAGGAGATGGTTTGAACGCCCTGCTGCACCGGGAAAGAGGCCACGCGCTGGCCGGCCAGGTTGTAGATGCCAAGCTCGCCGCTGTCGCCGGCTTTGATCTCCACGAGGATATTCGCGCTGGCACCGCCCACAAAGGGATTGGGATAGGCGCTACCGAGGCTGCTGCGGTCCGGCAGGGGCGGGATTTGGGCGTCATTTATGGTCACGGAAATTGGGCCAAAGAAGCCGCTGTTGCCGGAGATATCGATGCTTTCCAGCCAGAACCAGTAGGTGCCGGGGGCGTCGAATTCCGCAGCGGTGAAGCTGTAATCAGCGCCGCTGCTGCTGTTTTGGGCGGGGATCAGCACGGGGGTGAGATTATAGGCGGAATCCAGCTCTTGCGTGGGGGAACCGAAGACCCGGAAGCCGATCAGGTCGCTTTCGGAGGCGGTGCTCCAGTTCAGCACAGCCAGGTTTTCCGCGTTGAGGCCGGCGGTAAAGCTGCTCAGCACCACGGGAACGTTGGGTTCGGTATCGGCGTAAAGCAGCAGGTCAAAATCGTGGTAGGTGGAGTTCTGGGTGGTGCGGGAAACGATATTCCGCATCTCGATGGTGACAACATAGCCAACATCTTCGAATAACGCTGCCCAGGCGGGGTCGCTCAAAGCGGGATCCACCAATCCGGTGCCGGATCCGGTCTGCCCGAAAAAGATGCCGGGCCCGATGCTTTCGGTTGGATTCCAGGTATAGGGTATGGGATAAGCCAGGGATTCGATGAAATCGTGGATCTCTTGGCCGGTGGGATAAGGGGTGGTGATCTCGTATTGCATATTGGTGATGCGTAGTTTGTTGGCCCCGCCCAAGGTGATGTAACCGTTGGAATTTGCGTAGGTTCGGATATCACCCGATTCGCCGGGCGTCTGCCAGGGATCGCCGGGGTTAACCAGGTTCACCCGCTCAAGATCGGTGAGGTTGAAAGCTGAGAAAGAGATGCCAATCTGGGAGGGGTCTCCCGTGAAGGGGACGTTTTCCTGCACGCAGCCGATCAGAGTAGTTCCTTCCGGGTTGCCGGGCAGGGTCATGCGCACCAGGTCTTCGGCGTAATAGTGCAGGAAGGGAAAACTTTGATAAATCGGGGTATCGCCGAAGGAATACCAGTTTCCGTCATGGGTGGGAAAAGAGGGGCTGTCGAAATCGAAGAGCCAGATAGTGTTGCGCTCGGTGCCCTCGAGATCGTCGACATTAAAAGTGAATAAAGGTGTCTGCGCGGAAAGCAGCCCGGCCCAAATCGCCATCAGCAGGGCGGCGGCCAAGTATCTGCCAAGCATTGGCTTGCTGTTCATAATTGTATCTCCTTGGATGAAATTTCAGATGATTACCAATTTCATTATCCCCTCTGATCTTGGCAAGGATTTTTTTCTTACTCCGACGCCAGTAAAAACCTGAGGAACTTTACGCCAAATCTCTTCCAGACGTCGTCCCGGGCTGGGAATTCTACGGTGAGCACAGGCAGACGACCCTCCCTGCCGAAGTAACTGCCGGCGGCCCCGGGAGTGGAATATGCCATTTCAGCAAGGTATTTTAGGCCCAGCGTTTCGGCCAGCCGGGGACCCAGACCCAGAGAGTCGCCGTCGCTGTTGACGAGGTTGTAGGGAGTGTGCAGCATTATCAAAAGGTCCGGTTTTTCCCTCTTTAGCAGGTCCAACATGAATCTCGTTTCGGGTTCGGAGCCGGCTTTATCCCCACCGTAGTATTTGCTCTTGGGATATCCCACTGAGAAGTCCAGCGCGGGAAAGTTCCGGTTCAGGTCTATTCCGCGGGCGTTTTTGCGGGTTTTCAGTTCAAAACCGTCTGGGTTCAAAAGCGGGATCACGATCAGGGTTTTGGCCATGGTTGTGGGTTCCAGGGTGTTCAGGCTGTCCACCAAAGCCTCCGCGAAAACCACACTCTGAGGTTCGTTGCCGTGGATGCCGCCCACGATGATGACCTTTTCCGGGCCTGTTCCCTCAAATCTGAAGACGGATATTTCTTTGTTCAGGACAGATCTGCCGGTATCCAAGGAAGCAGAATGGGCCACGGGACTGAGGGAATCCGCAGGTGGCGCAACCATCCGGGTGGTCGGAACATCATCCGCCGTTATATTCCCCGCCCAGGCCAGCGTCAGAGCGGCCAAGAAGATCAGTTGACGTGTTTTTAGCATGCCATTCATAATAGCGAGAACGCACGATCTGTCAATATTTTTCTCTGGCTTCCGGGGCCCCGGGGCTGAAGCCCCACCCCGGAATGACACAGCGGGGCTGTGAGCAAACCTTTTTCCTTTTTCTCTTTATCTCCGTGCCTCTGGTTAAAGAAATCCCTACAATCCTTTGAATCCGTTGATTCCGTAGGGAAAACAAAAACTGCTTGACTTTTCCGCCCCCTTTTTCAGCTTACCTCCCATGAAGTATCTGAAAGCAAGCGCGATCGAATATCTGCTCTGGCTCTACATCCTGGGCTGCAGCGCCTGGCTGGTCTTCCGGCTGGAGGTGGTAACCACGCCTGCCCCGGCCTGGCTGATCCTGCTGCCGCCTGTTGCCGTGGGGCTGGCTTTGGGCGCCTGCAAAGGCAGCATCGGAAGGATGATCGTCAGACCGGAAACTGGTTCCGGACACCAATTCTGGAAGTGGGAAGCCGCTCTGGGGATCCTGATCAGTTCTGTGGTCGGCTGGGTGATCGTGGAGGTGAGGCCGCTGGCTTTTCTCACCCAGGCGGGTAACGCCCAGAACATCATCAAGGGCATCTTCAACCCCAATCTGAACCAACTGATGCCGATGCTGGCCGCCCTGATGGAAACCATCTATCTGGCCTTGCTGGCCACGGTTTTTGCCATTCCCTTCGCTTTCCTGCTCAGCTTTTTCGCCGCCAAAAACCTGATGTACGGCTCCCCCGCCGGCAAGGCCGCCTACATCTTCATCCGTACCATCTCAACCATTTTCCGCTCCATCGAGGCCATCGTCTGGGCCATCATCTTCTGCGTTTGGGTGGGCATCGGCCCCTTTGCCGGTATGCTGGCTCTATGGATCCATTCCATCGCCGCGCTGGTGAAGCTATACTCCGAGCAGATCGAAAACATCGATCCCGGACCCGTGGAGGCTATCAAGGCCACCGGCGCTTCCACCCTGCAGGTCTGGCGCTACGCCGTAACCCCCCAGATCCTGGCTCCCTATCTGGCCTTCACCATCTACCGCTGGGACATCAATGTGCGCATGGCCACCATCGTCGGCTTTGTGGGCGGAGGCGGCATCGGCCTCGCCCTCAACCAACAGCAGCAGATGCTGGCCTGGCGCAACGTGGGCCTGATCATGTGGCTGATCGCCATCGTGGTCTGGGTGATGGATATTTTCAGCGGCTATATCCGCGAAAAACTGGTCTCCAGCTAATAAGGAACATCCTCATGCCAAATATCAACCCCGTGGAACTCATTCTCGCCAAACGCGAAGGCAAAGCCATCTCAGCCAAGGATATAGCCTCCTTCATCGAAAACTACATGGCCGGCGCGATCCCCGAATACCAGATGAGCGCGCTGCTGATGGCCATATTTTTCCAGGGCCTGGATGCCCGGGAGATCGCCAGCCTCACCCAAAGCTACATCGACAGCGGCCAGATCATCAAATTCCCCGCTGAACTGATCGTCGCGGACAAGCATTCCACCGGCGGAGTCGGCGACAAGATCAGCCTGATGCTGGCTCCCATCGCGGCTTCCCTGGGACTTGCTGTGCCGATGATCTCCGGACGCGGCCTCGGCCATACCGGTGGCACCCTCGACAAGCTGGAGTCCATCCCCGGATTCCGCACCCAGTATGCCCCGGAAGAGTTCCAGGCCCTGGTGGAAAAACATGGCTGCGCCCTGATCGGCCAATCCGACGCGCTGGTTCCCGCCGACAAGCGTATCTACGCCCTGCGCGACGTGACCGCCACCGTGGAAAGCCTGGGCCTGATCACAGCCAGCATCATGAGCAAAAAGATCGCCGAAGGCAGCGAACACCTGGTGATCGACCTCAAGATCGGCAGCGGCGCTTTCATGCCGGATCTGGGCAAAGCCCGCGAACTGTCCAAACTGCTGGTCTCCACCGGCGCCAGCTTTAGCCAGAAGGTCCAGGTGGTCTTTTCGAACATGAATTCACCCCTCGGCCTGGCTGTGGGCAACGCCCTGGAGATGGTGGAGGCGATCGAATATCTGAAAGGAAACCCTCTGCGCGACACCAAGATACTCACCACGGAACTCACCGCGAGGCTGCTGCTGAGCGGAGGGCTGGCCGCTTCGGAACGAGAGGCCGTGGACATGATCCAAACAGCCGTTTCCAGCGGCAAAGCTCTGGCCAAGCTGGAGGAGATCATCACAGCCCAGGGCGGCGATCCCCGTGTGCTTGATGATTACAGCCTTCTAGGCAAGACATCGGTGAAGATACCGGTTCTGGCCGAAACCGGTGGCTATGTGAAAGCCATCGACGCCCGCGCCATTGGCTACGCCCTGGTGCGGATCAAGGCTGGCCGGATGCAGGTTTCGGACTCTATCGACTACGGCGCCGGCGCCCTGCTTATCCCCAAGATCGGGGACTGCTTGGAAAAAGGAGAACCCATTGGTGAAATCCATGCCAACGACCAGGCCCAGGCGGAAGAAGTGGTGCGCCTTATCCGCGCAGCCTACACTTTCAGCCCCGAGCCGATAGAGAAGGAAGAGTTGATCTTGGACACAATGTGATCTTTTCCTGTGGAAATTTATCCTCAGAAACCTAATCCACTCTGGGCCTATATCCCTTTATTCCAAAAGCTTTTCCAACTCCGAAACCAGTATTGGCACCAACGGGGGTAGGGAGCAAAAAAAGCACGCTCTCAGGTTTATACGCGATTTTTTACTTGACAGCTTTTTGTATGGGAATAAATTGCCAAACTGAGAGAGTTGGGTCTCTGCCTATGGCGGCAGACCAACATGCACCTTAATAAACTTGTCCTTGAAAGGAGGATGTTATGAAGAACCTAACAAGGCTGACGCCAGTCCTGTTGATCGGTTTGCTGTTCTTGCTGGGGGCTTGCGCCTGGTTGTTCCCCAAGGATGACGAAAACCCCGTTATCCAGATCTCATCTCCCACCAACTATTTTTCTTACGCCACCACCCAGGAAACCATCGACCTGGCAGGGACGGCTTTTGACAACAAGGAAATCAAATCCATTACCATCAAGGTCAACGACGCTGCTGCCGTGGAGGCAACCGGGACCACCAACTGGAGTTTGACGGACATCGCGCTGCAGATGGGTGAAAACACCATCGTCTGCGAGGCCAAGGACAAAAAGGGAAACACGGGCACCGCCACCTTCTACGTGATGCGGAACACCGATGTGGAATTCACCGGCCACCCGTATTTCAGCCAAAGCAGCTTTTTTGCCAACCAAACCGGCTACACTGTGGTCCGCCAAACCCTGACCTCCACCACCCGGGGCATTACAAATGTCGCAGTGGCCAAGCTGGACTCCACCTTCGCCGTGGTGGATGAGATCGGCTCGCTTTATGATGATGGCGACCTCTACAGCCATTACGACGAGATCCAGAACGACAACGTCTGGTCCGGCTATCCCGGGATCCTGGAAACCATGGCCGGAGACCGCTATTATCGGATCGTGGCTTATTCCGACGCCAAGGTGGCAAACTACTCGCCGCTGTACAAGGTCACCATTCACGAAACCATCACCCAGACGCAGGTGGACGAGATGATCGACAACCATGCCGCCATCTCCGCCGCCCTGAACGCCACCGATGCCAATACCCTCGAAGAAGGCGCCCAAGAGCTGAAAACCTGGTTCGAGGACCAGCCCGGCGTAACCAAAGCCGAGATTGTGGACGGCTATCTGGAGGTCACCTATTCCTCAGGTATCAAAGGCGGAGTGATCTTCTCCGAGACAGACGAGGACGGATATATCACTACCCTCGGCGCTCCGGTGGGAAACACACGACCTCGCGGACCCTCCATTCCGCTTAACAAGCAGACCCGTGGAATCGCACCGGATCCCAGGGTGTTGCCGGTCGGCGCTGCCGATCCCAAGGAAGAGGATGAAGACGTTATCCAGGACAAGGACGTCCTGATCTGGCAGCCCTTCACGCAGCAACTTTCCGCCAGCTCCAATGTCCTGCCTGGACTCACCACCATCTTCAATGAAAGCGACCTGGGCCTCAACGTTGTCAGCCTCAGCGCCGGAGAGTGCACCATCGCTTCCCTGAACAACATCCATGAATACGGCACCGTGATCATGTACACCCATGGGGTTGGCGGTGAACACATCCTCACCCGGGAACTGATGACCGACGATAATATCTGGGATTACATCCTCCCCATCCTCAACGACGAGATCGGTTTCTTCGAAAACGTAACCTATTCCACCGCCGGCGGCTTTGCCCAAAAGGGCACCGTATACAGTGTCCGTTCCGCCTGGATCCAGAACCTGCCCGGCACCATGCCGAACAGCGTGGTCTTCAACTCCTCCTGCGAGAGCTTCAAGGTGAACAATCTCCGCAACGCTTTCTCCGCGAAAGGCGCGAACGCCTATTTGGGATTCTCGAAGATAGTAGGAGCCACCTGGGCCCGCGACCGGGTGCTGGAGTATTTCCGCCGCCTGGCCGTTCAGCTCAAGAACAACGGCGAAGCTTTCATAGCCGGACAGACCGACCCCGGCCATTACCACGCCGCCTATTCGATGTGGGGCCGGGACGGATTGCACTATACCTATGACCTTATCAACGGAGACTTTGAGTTCGGCAACCTCAACGGCTGGTTCCGCGAAGGCGATGGCCGTGTGATCACCCAGCTTGGAGACCAAGCCCCAACCCAGGGCTCCTATATGGGCATCATCTCCACCGGGCTCGGTTTCACCACCAGCAGCGGATCCATCTCCCAGCCTTTCCGCGTACCCGATTCTGTGAACAACCTCAGCATCAAATGGAACTTCATCTCCGAAGAGTTCATGGAATGGGTGGGATCCCAATACCAGGACTATCTCACCTTTGCCCTGGTGGACAGCACCGGCGCCACCCACACCCTCTTCCACGAGACCATCGATTCCTTCGTGGGCTACGGGCTCACCAACTGCACGCCACCCATCTCATTTGACCAAGGCGGCTGCTACATGACCGGCTGGCGCCAGTTTGTGGCGGATATCAGCGCCTATCACGGACAGATTGTGCGTCTCAGGATCTCTGCCGGTGACGTTGGCGACAGTATCTATGACTCCGCCTGCCTGCTGGACGAGATCACCATCTATTAGAGGAAAACGTGAGACGCTGCATGGCTTTGGTCGGTTTGATCGCCCTGCTCACGGGCTGCTGCATCGCCCAAACCGGTGAGGATGGCATCAAAGCCACTCTTTTCAGCGACGGCGAAGCCAGGCCCTGTGTTGAGGCCGATGAACTGGCTGCTGCTGTCCTCAGCCTGCTGCAAAACGCCGGCGAAGTGGCCATGCTGGCTGTCGGCCCGGATCTGATCGACTCCATCAAGGCCTCGGATTCGGCCCTGGAGATCGTTTGGCCGGACACCCTTACAGTTACCCTGCCTTCAGGGATTAAAGACCGCCTGTCGCGTGTGCTGCTGCCCCTGTCCGGGGAATACGGCCCGCCGGAAGCGAACTCCAGCGTACTCATCTTTTTCGGGATTGAGGCCTACGGAACCCCGGCCCTGATAAACGAAGCCGCTCAGGCTGAGCTCACCAGGATAGGAGAACTGCTCGGGCGCTGAGAACCTCTGCCAAGCCTCCAAAAACTTACCGGAGGCTGCGAATTGACCGGGCGGAGCGGAAACGTTCCGCCCTGTTTTATTGGCTGTTTGGCCTGAAGTTGATTGCTTTCCTGTTAGAAACGGGCGGCAGGCGCCATCCGTTTACTTAGGTTTGATTACCTCTTTGGCGGCCAGTTTCCCTGTGAGGATGGACATGGGCACCCCGGCAGGGCTGTAGGCCCACTGTCCCGCTTGATAAACCGAGGGCAGGGGGGTGAAGACAGCGCGGTCGGCAATTTTGATCTTGTTGATCACCGGCATATCCGGTTGAAACTCCCAACCCACGATCGCCCCCTCGGAGCTGGCCACCCGGTTGTGGATGCTCAGGGGCGAATGCGAGAAGCGGGAGATCACCCTGTCTTTCAGCATGGGATACACGGAGCCTGCCAGCAAGCTGATCACGCGATCCTCGATCGTGGTGATGAATTCATCCAGCCAGCCAGCCTCGGCCACCTTTTTGAACAGCTCATAATCGGCCAGGAAACTCACGATCATCCCCGTCTGGCCGGCAGGAACGGTATTATCATCTTTGAGGCCGGGAATTGATATCTCGAAGGTGTTCAGGGAAAGGAACTTTTCCAGCCAGGCCAGAATCTCTTCCTTGCCCAGATGGTCAAATCTGCTCAACAGCTCCTGCAACTCCCCGCGGTGCGTTTCGCCCAGGCCCTGCCGCGAAGGGGTATAGAAAAAGTGGCCTTTGGCGATCCGGCGAAAACTGTCCAGTGGCTCGTCAACCCCCAGAAACAGGGAGAAAACCGATTCCCCGCCTTTGTTTTGCAGCATTCTGGCTTTAGCAGTTTCGAATCTTGCTTTGGCCTCAGCCGGCAGTTCGCCAATATCGGCGATCCTGTACAGGGTTTTGAGGTCGGCGGCCCAGATCAGGTTTTCATAGCCGTAGCTGCTGCTGTTTTGGTCGGTCACCGTTTTACTGCCGGCAGACACGCTTTGGATTGTTGTTTCTGTCCTGATCTCGCCGCCAAGTTCCAGGATCTTGTCCCTAAGCCCTTCAGACAGCTTGCCCACGCCACCTTTGGGATAGAAATAGTCCAGGTAGAGCGAAAAGTAGCTCAGGGCAAAGAAGGTTGGTGTATTCTTGAAAAAGTGCTGCGAGATGATATCCCGGAGCGAGGGGTTGGTGAGCAGGGAGTTGAGGTGCTCCTCCACCGGCATCTGCATGCGGTCGATCTTGCCCACGGTGAGCAAAAAGCGGGGAAACCAGGGCAGCAGCTTTTTAAAGATGAAGGCAAAGTCGTGCTTCAGATCCTTGAAGATGGGGTTTTCGATCCCGTAGAGAACATCCATGTACTTCATGATCCTGCGGATGATCTTCATCAGGCGGTCGATCTCGTCTTTGCTGCCGGGATAGAACTTCTTCAGGAACTCCCGGTATCTATCCAGGCTGCCCAGATCGTCGATATCCAATATCTCGTTTTCGATGCCCAGCGTAACCGGGCTTTTCACCACTTCCAGCTCGATCTTCAGATCCTTTAGCATGGGCAGGATGATCCCCGCGGATTCCAGGGCCCTTACTCCGGAATCATAATGGAAACCGTCCCTGGTAAAAGAATTGACCAGACCGCCCAACTCCCTGTTCTTTTCGAGCAGCAGCACTTTCCGCCCCTCGCGGGCAAGATAGGCGGTGGCGGTCAGGCCGGCCATTCCTCCGCCTACAACTATCACATCGTATCTTGTTTCACTCATGGTTCCCAAACCTGTAGCTGTTATTTTTCAACATCATTTTTCAACCCGGCCATGCTCAGCGATGTATCCCAAAGCTGCCAGGCGACCTCCCGGTCCCTGGCTGGCGGTGACGGCTCCTCCTCTGTGGTCAGGTTGAAAAATTTGCCGCTGACGCCGTCCAGATCCTTCGAAACGCCAAGATAGTAGAGAGCTTCCGCCGAAACCTCCGGGGATCTCAGGGTTTTGTCAAAAAAATTCCGTTTGAACCACCGGTAAAGAGGTCCATTGTCCTGGCCGGTATCGGACTTAACCGCCCCCGGATGCATGGTGTTGATAGTGACCCCGCTATCCCGGAAGCGCTCCTCAAAACACAACATGGCAAGCAGCTGGGCCGTTTTGGCAGAACCATAGCTTTGTAAGCCGGTGTATCTGCGGCGAGCCCAGTTCAGATCATCCAGATCCAGTCCCCAGGCAGCAAAACGGTGCCCCTCTGAACTCACCAGGATGATCCGGGCCTGTGGCTGCGCTTTGAGCTTGTCCTGCCACAGGTAATTCATGATGAAAGAGGAAAGGTAGTGGACCACCAAAACCTTGTCAAAACCCTCAGCCGTCAACTCCTGTTTGGTGAGGTAATTGCCCGCGTTGTGAATGATCACATCGAGGGGTGCCTCCAGTTCCGCCAGCTCTTTGGCAACACGGAAGATATCGCTCAAGCTGCTCAGATCGGCGATCTTGTAGGCGCAGCTGACGCCAAACTCACCTTCGATCTCCTGCCGCAAGCGTTCAGATTTCTCGGGGTTCCGGTTCACGCAGACCAGGTTTGCCCCCTTGGAGGCGAACTTGCGGGCGGTAGTGTAGCCGATCCCGGAAGTGGCGCCGGTTATGACCACATTCTTGCCTTTGCAGCCATCCGGGCAAAACTGGGGATCCCGGCCGTTGTTTTTGATCATGGCCAGGATATTGGACCACTTGTATTCACGGATGTATTGCCTTGTTTTGGGTTTCACGGCTTTCCCTCAGCCGAATTTCTTTACCAGGAACTTGCGGTACATCTTGCCAAAATGGGGGATGTTGTTGAAAATATCACCCCAGAGGTCGTAATAATCGCGCTGCTCCTTGATCAAACCATCCTCGCTGAGAACCAGTTTGGTGGATCCGTACATGGGCGTATTGGGGTATTTCTTGAACATCATGGTCATTATCCAGTCAAAGATTATCACATTGCCGTTTTGGGCAATGGCCAGGATCTCCATCTTCAGCTGATTGGTGCGCTTGGTAAGCCGGTTGCACATGGCGATAAAATTGTCGATGCCCTCGATGCGTTGAATGGTATCCTGAAAAACTATATCCGGGTGATAGTAGGGAAAAATATGCGACCAGTCTGGCTTCCCTTCCCGGTTATAGGTCCGGCTCCACAATTCCCGGATCGTGTCTATATTGATGGGCACCCTTTCCTGGGTCTCAGGTTTTCTTTGTTGTTCCATAACATCCATACTGCTTAACATATTTTACTATAACCAAGTTAAATCGAGTTCGCAAAGAGTCAAGAAGAAAATGAGGAGAACTTCCACCCAGTGGCGATCTGGTTTTCGCCGCCGCAATATCCTGCACGTTGAAAAAGCTACAGCAATCCCCACCTGCGGCGCAAGAAGAGTTCCAGGCAGAAGGCGATGATGAAGGTGGCCAGCACCCACCATTTGCGGTAGAGGGGGATGTCGGCGCGCTGATCGAGCTTCCTGATCTGGGCAGGCAGGGGCTGGAAATCCTTCAGGGAAGCGGGATTGAGCAGTTTTCCGCCGGTGTCGGAGGCCAACCAGGAGAGCAGGGGCAGATTGAAATCAAAATCGCGGGCTTCGATGGAGGAATCGGCCACGTTTAAGCGCCCGCCGCTCTTTTCCCCGCTCACTTTGTCTGCTATTTGGAAACCGTAGGCCCCGGCCTGGTCCAGGCTGAAACGGGCGGAGTATTCGCCCTCGCTTTGGGTCATGAAATCGCGGAAAACCTCTTTGCCGGAGGCATCGGTGACCGTCAGTTCCGGGGCCAGGTCCAGGCGCAGCGAGCGGATGTCGTCCTGGGCGCGCAGGCGCAGGTTGATCTCTTCGCCCAGAAAATAGCTGCTGTTGTAGATGGCCTCGTATCCGCTTTGGGAGGTGTTGGCCAGCCAGGTGAGGGAATTGGCCAGCAAGGTTTGGTAGCCGCCGCCGGCGCTTTGGAGCTGCCATTTCCAGAGGTTCAGAAAGGCCAGGGCCAGGGTTTTGGCGCTGCCAGCGGTGCTGACGGCGATGGCCGGGGAATTCTGGGGATTATCGATCGTGCCCAGCACTTCCGCGCCGCGGGAGGCTGTAACGTAGTAATAATCGAGCGGCGGAACCTCTCTGAGCTCCGCATCGTCAAAGCTGAGCATGGGATATCTGGCCGCGGCGGGGTTGAGAACGAGGAATCCCTGGTAGGAAGTGGTGATATTGGATCTCTGCAGCGGCAAAATAGAGGCCAGTTCCGGCACCGGCAGCCCCTGCCAGAGGATGCCAACGCCGCGTTTGTGGGCGGAGGTCACGTAACCAAGCACGTTTCCGCTCAGCTGCAGGCCGCCGTTGTTGATCAGCACCAGCGCCGCGAGATTTGCCCCGGGCAGATCGCCGGCGGCGGCTTCACCGGAAAACACCCGGCCGCCCTGGACCCGGTAGTGTGATACTTCCCAGCGCGGATTGGCGGCGATGGCGTCCACGGTGAATTTGTTGTCCCAGGCGGGGCTGTCCGAAATCACTACGATCCTCTGTTTATCGCTGAGCACCTCGAGGGCGCCGGGGTAGCTGTTGTTGTTTTGAGAGCGTTCGCCGATGCCGGAAGCGGAAACCTCCACCCGGAAGGGATAGAAGCCCGTTTGGGCAAAGCGGTGGGTGAAATCCACGTTGGTGGAGATGCCATCCTTCAGCTGGACATTCTGCGTGGCGATCAGGTTCTTTCCCAGCCAGAGCTTCACCGCGACGGGCCCGTTGTAGTTGTCGGCTTTCACCTCCGCCCGGATGAGGGTGGGCTCAGAGCGGTAAGCCTGGCGGTTGGTGAGGGCGCGGACCACACTCAGATCGGCTTTTTTGGGCGCCAGGGTATCCGCGATGGCGTAGAAAGGGCTGCCCAGCTGCTTCACCTGGCTCAGCGACGCGTCCCGCAGCCAGCCGTCGGAGAGCAGCACCACCCCCTTCACCCGGCTGAAATCGTGTTCCTGGGCCAGTTCCGCCAAAGCCGGGGCCAGCAGGGTGTTGTCCCTGGCGTCCTCCAGTCCGGTGGAAAAATCGTAGTGATGGAGCTCATAGCCGGCGGCGGCGAATTTGGCTGCCAGTTCCCGCCCCGGAGCTTCCAGCCAGGCTTTTTTGCTCTTGGCGGAAACGCCGCTGAGCTCCATGCTGGCGGAAACGTCCCTAAGCACCAGGATCTGCTGTTTTTCGCTCAGGGAGCGGATATAATAGAGGATGGGGCTGATGAGCAGCAACAGCAGCACCGAGAGGCTCAGCGAGCGCAGCGAAAAAAGCAGCCAGCGCCTGCCGCGGTCCAATTCCGGGCGGGTGCGCCAATAGTAATAACCCGATATCAGCGCAGATATCAGAATTATGACGGCGTATTTCAGTCTCAGGTCCTGATGTTGAAATAGGTGGCGACGGCGATTCCCTTGGAGGAATAGCCGGGGTAAAACTGCTCGATGGACTGGATCCCGAGGCCAAATTCGATCACTTTGAAGTTCAGCCCCAGGCCGAGCGAAGTTCGCCAGGGATAGGTTTCATTGGGCGATCCGTAGCCCAAAAAGAAAGAGAGGATGGGGATGGGGCGCAGTTCCGCGCCGAGGGCGAAACGGCCCTGGCGGCTGATCTCGGCGGAATCGCCGAAGCCCTGGATATAATCGGCGGAGAGGGATACCTGTTTGGTTTTGAACATCGCGGCCAGGCGCATTTCCATCGGGATGCGGGTGGTGAAGGGATCCGCCTTGATCTGTTCATACTCTGATGTGTAAAGGCCTTCGGTGCCTTCCAGCAAATCCAGCGCGTAAAGGCTGTCCGCTTCAAAGTGGTAGCTGAATTCCTCGCGCACCAGGCCCCATTTGATGAAGCCGAGGATGTTGTCCAGAGTGGCGCCGACGCGCAGATTCTTCACCGGTTCGCTGAAAAGGCCGATCATGCCCTTGGCCCCATAGCCGCCGGCACCGGCCAGTTGCGTCACGTTCTGATGCACTGTGAGGCCGTCCAGATTGGCGGATAGGTGCCCGTCAAAGTTGTGCGTGGTTGTGTTCGCGATCCCGCCCAGAGCGCTGACCGCAAAGCCGAACTTGATGTCTGGAATGGTCTCCGGCAGCGGGATGCGGATGTCACCCACCCCCACGGTCAGATCCAAATAGCTAAGGGCTTCCAGATAGTTGTTCTCGCCGGTAAACTCATAGACCTGGCTCCCGTCGCCGTTGCCGTAAAGCAGCAGCTCCAGATATTTTTCCGAAAAAGCGGCCTTGGCTCCATAGTGTATGGAACTGCTGAGGGCCACGTTGCCCATGGTGAAGCCAAAAAGCGCCGCCTGACCGCCCAAATTCAGCGCCACTCTTTCGTCGATGGCGTCCAGGATAAGCTGTTTGTCTGCGTCATCCAGGTGTTCCTGCCTCATCACAAAGTTGTAGAGGTTCACATCGATGGAATTGTTGCCGGCGTAGATTCCCAGATTAAGCACAGGGACCCAGATATCGCCCTCCTCTTCGTTGAGCAGGGCGGGATTCCAGTAGTTGGCGTCGCAGCCGCGGGCGCTGAGCATGTAGCTATCCGCTAACAGCAGGGATTTGGGGGTGAAAGTGGTGGCCGGAAGCAGCGCGCAGACAATGATCAGCGCTGCCAGGAAGATCAGCTTTTTCATAGCAGGTCCTCCGAAACACGCACCTTCGCGGTCAGCATTCCCCTAATCTGGATGTAATCCGACGGCGAAGCGTGAATGATCACGGCGCCCAGGCTGGGCTCCAGGCTGATGGTGGCCAGCACATACACTTTGGGATTCCCGAAAATTGACAGTTCTTCTTCATTCAGCCCCAGCTGCAGGATCTGTTCGCCGTCCGCGTTGACTTCCGGGCCTTCATATTCGGAGGAATACAGGGTCACCTGTTTGGAAAAGCTGTAAGTGGCCGGATCACTGGTATCTATCTGTTCGGAGGTACCAACGAACAGGGTCGCGGAAGCGCCCACGGGGATCTTATTGGTGGCTTCCAGGGTCAGGTTCGCGTCCAGCAGGCGGTTCAGGATCTGGCTTTGCGTTTCGGCCGAGACCGAGATCACGGACGGGGTGGGCATCGTGAATTCATGGTCGGTGATCACGATATTGCAGGGCAGGTCCACCTGATAGGCGCAAAACATTCTGTTGGTTTCTCTTACGAATCCGGCAGTGCCATCGTGCCCGCCGTTGATGAGCAGATATCCATCCACCAGTTCCACCCGGCTGGGAAAGATCTGCAGCACCTCAGCCAGGCCGTTGTTAAAGTTCAGTCCGGTGATCACGGGGCCGGATAATTCCGCCGGCTCCACATTAAAAGGCTGGCCGAATTCATCCAGAACATTCACCCAGCGTTCCTGTCCGGTATCTTCGTTGATGGCGTGGATCATCCCGTGGAAGGTGGCGCCGAAGCCTATCTCGTTGGTAATCTCCAGATAGAGTTCGGCCTCCTGCAGGATCACCGCTTCCTCAAAACCCTCCGGATAATCGATCTGGATGGAGGCATAGGTGCCCGCGATAGCGCGCTCATAGTTATAGAGATAGCCCTGGAAGTAGTCGCAGCCGATCTGGCTGTTGATGCGGATGCCGCCCATCCCCAGCGGTGTGCCGTTGGGCTGGTCAGAGCTGATGATGAGGTGGACCTGCAGGTCATTGAGGATCACGCCCGAATCCTCCACCCCCACCTGGTATCCTTCCAGGTTCACGCTCTGCCAGTTGGGGTTGTCATTGCTGGAAAGGGTCAGAGGTTCGCCGCCCGGGGTGGTGATGTCAGGCAGGATCAGGGTAACGCTGGAGTTGTTGGGATCGGTGAGGTTCATGTTGAAGGACAGCTGCCCCTGTTCGATCTGGCCGTAGGAGAGGAAAACCGAACCGGTGGGATCCAACAGGGGAACCGTGGTCTCATAATCGATCCCGGACAGAAAGACCAGCTCGTCCACATTGATGTTGGGAGTGAAATTGACCTCGCCAAAATCCGGAGTGGAGGCCTCCCCGTTCGCGGTGATGGTGAGCACGTCCGATTCGCCGATCACCACATTCACGCTGTCCACCAGATCTGAAACCAGAAAACGTTCGTTCAATAGCGGCAGCGTGAGATCCACATCCCAGGACGGCAGGCGCGGTTTGCTGATGTCGCAGGCACCGAGCAGCAGCATCAGGCCCATCATGGCATAGAGGCATCTTCTCATATTGTTTGATCCTTGCCGCCAGAGCGGACTTGGAAATTTATCACTGCAAAAACTCATTCAGGCAGCGTGCTCTGTTGTCAAGGTTTTTCCTTGCCCCTGCCCGGGATCTTTTCCCGGGTTCAGTCTGGCGGTATTTCCGGGCAGCAAAAAGGTTCGGGAAGTTCAGCCTTCCACGGGGAGGTGGTATTTGTCGAAGCGGCGTTTCAGATAGAGCCGGATGGCCAGATAATCCGTGAGGGTAACTCCGCTGAAGATGCAGATCATGATCATCATCTGGTATTTGATGGCCACCAGGGGCGAAGCGCCGCCAAGGATCTGGCCCGACATCATGCCGGGCAGGCTCACCACGCCGATCGAGGCAATGGTGAGCAATTGCGGCAGCAGCGAGGCGTGCAGCGCTTTTTTAAAGGCCGGCAGGATCGCCTCCCAGAGGCTGGCGCCCAGGCTCAGCCGCGTGTAATAGGCTGGCCAATTGTCGCTGAGGCCGCTTTCAAAGCGCTCCAGGGCCAGGGCGCAGCTGTTCATGCTGTTGCCCAGCACCATGCCGTAGATGGGGATGGCGTAGGTGGGATCGAAAAAGGGCTTGGGCCTCACCACCAGCAGCAGCACCCAGGGCATCACCACCAGGCTGGCTGTGCCCAAAGCCATGATCAGAACGGGCAGCAGCACCCGGCGCTGGAATTTGAGCCGGCCCCGCAGGGTGAAGATGGCGTTGGCGATCATCACCAGCATCCACAGCAGGGTGAGCCAGAGGTTCTTTTGCTGAAAGATGAATTGCAGCACCAGGCCGATCACGGCCAGCTGCACGATCATGCGGGCAAAGGAGGTGAACAGCTGTTTGCTGAGGTCCAGCTTCAGATGCCAGAAGATGAGCAGGGGAAAAACCAGCAGCAGGGCCGACAGGCCGAGTCCCAGATAGCTGATATCCATTATTGCCTCCCCCGGACCCTGTCTTTGAGGGTTCCGCCTTCCAGGCTCCAGATCCGCTGCCAGCGGTCCTGCCAGAGCGGATCGTGGGAGATCGCGATCACCGTTCCGGGATAGTTGCTGAAAACGCAGTCCGAAATGATGGCGGAGGTTTTCTGGTCCAGGGCGGAGCTGATCTCATCCAGCAACAGCACCTCGGGATTAAGCTGCAAAGCGCGGATCAGGGCCACCCGCTGTTTTTCCCCGCCGGAAAGCTTTTCGCTGCTCTGGTCCATCAGTTCGGAGCCCAGTTGGAAGCTCTTGAAGAGGTTTTTCACCCGCTGGTCCCGGCCGGTGAGGTCGCGGTGGCGCAAAGCGTGGTAATGCAGCGGGGCGTCCAGGGCTTCCTGCACCGTTCCCGGCTCCAGAAAAGGTTCCTGCATCACCAGGCAGATCCGGCTGCGCAATACCTCGGGCTCGTATTCGCGCAGGTCCTCTCCCTGCAAAAGGATGCTGCCCTCGTAACTTTGATTCATCAGGTTGAGCGTCTTCAGCAGCGAGCTTTTCCCCGCTCCGGTGGGACCCACGATCAGGATCCTTTCGCCCTTGGAAACGCTCAGCTCAAGGCCGCGCAGGATGGTCTTGGTTCCGTAAAACAGGCTTCTTATCTCCAGCCTCAGCAGTTCTTCCACTTTTTTCTCCCTGTCTTCAAGTGCCGCCAAACTTGGTCGGGCCGGGCAGGATGTCAATGAAAAATTTGCCCGGCAAAAAGCGCCTGCCCGGTAATCATAGCTTCATCCGGCAAGGCTGGCGGGTCAACTCAGATCCTCTCATCGCCGCTGTCGAACGGTTCGCGGCGGGAAAAAAAACGTGGGAATCACCGGGCGGTGTTCCCACGTATCGGAGGGTATTCTATGTAGTGTCTGTAGGCTGATTACATTATAAACGCTTTTGCGATCCTGCCAAGAAAAATGTTTTTCCGCTTGGCTCTTCCCGCGCCAGCAAGCCAGGTCAGGAGTGCTGTTCGAACCAATCCTGAACTTTTTGCAGCGCCGCCCCGCCATGCGCTTTCAGCAGGCGGATCTCATCTCTGCTTAAGGTCACTGCCTGCTCCTGCGGATCAATGGCCAGAACTTTGCGGGCCGCCAGTTCCGCCTTCACCAGTTCGCCAAAAGCCGGATGCCAGGGTCCGCCGGCGATCTCGGCCGGATCGATGTTCGAGGGGATGCCCAGCTTGATGATGCGGAATCCGGCGCGCCGGGCCACGGGATAATAGTCCGCGCACTGGGTTATTGCCTCCTCCAGGCTCAGCGGAAAGTATTCCCCGCTGTTGAAAAGCTGTTCCAAAGCGGTGCCGCGGATCACGATGAGGGGATAGAGCCGCAAGAGATCAGGCTTCAGTTCGGCCAGGATCCGCCGGTTCTCTTCCAGGCTGGCTTCCGACCATCCCGGCAAGCCCGGCATCAGTTGGATCCCCAGTTCAAAACCCTGCTTTTTCACCCGGTAAGCGGCTTCCAGGGCTTCCTGGCCGCTATAGCCGCGGCCGGACAAGGCCAAAACCTCTGGGTTGAAATCCTGGATGCCCAGTTCGATGGTGCGGATGTTCCAATTTTTGCACCAAGCCAGGATCTCCTCGCTCACATACAGGGGATGGGTGGAGATGCGGAAACTGGTCCGCGCGTCACAAACCTCACTAACCCCGCGCAGCAACTTTTCCCGCGAATCCCGCTCCCAAGCGGTGAAAGTCCCGCCGTAAAAAGCCACCTGCTTTTCCCGCTCCGGATGATGCCGCACAAACTCCCTCACCCTGGCCACGCTCTCTTCCAGATCATAGCCGCTGCTGCCGCTCAGCTTGTCCTGATCGCAATAAACGCAGCGGCCGGGACAGCCGCGCATGCCCAAAAAAAGCGGATGGATCAAAACCCCGGAACTCTCGGCCTGAGAAACTGGATGCATCGTTTCCTCCCGTATCCTCAGTTGTTGCATCATTTTTATGCAATAATCGTGCCAGTCAAAGGAATTAGGAGCGCAATAGTTTCAGCAAGCTCCCTGGCCTGGTTGCGCCGGCAGGATCAAAGGCAGTCCTGAACAGTCCCTGGGCCAGGTTTTTCAACCTGCTCATCCAGGGTCGCTCCCATTATCATTACGGGATAAATACGGGATCAATACGGATTTCATCCGTATTGATCCCGTATTTATCCCGTAATGATAATGGGGGCCGGGTAAGGAAACATCCAGAAAAAATTGGATCCACAGCTTGTTCTGGAACGCTGGGGCCCGGAATCGGAGGACGGCTCAGATGCCCAGTTTCTGGCAGGCGGCGCGGGCGGCTTCCTGCTGGGCGTTTTTTTTGGTGCCGCCTTTGCCGCGGCCCAGCAGTTCATTGCCCTGGCGGGCTTCCACCACAAAGGTCTTGTTGTGTTCGGGGCCTTCCTCGGCGATGGTGATATAGCGTGGCGGCTCTTCGCTGCGGGATTGCAGGTGTTCCTGGAGGATGCTTTTGTAGTTCACCAGCTCGTTGCGGTTCACCGTGGTCTCATAGTCTGTGAGGATCTGGTTTTTGATGAAGCGGGTGGCTGAGGAGATGCCGCTGTCCAGATAGATTGCGCAGATCAGGGCTTCCACGGTGTCGCTGAGGATGGAGGGTTTTTTGGCGCCGCCGGATTGCTGTTCCTCGGGGCTGAGCAGCAGGTATTTGCCGAGGTCGAGGGCGTTGGCTTTGAAGGTGAGGTAGGTTTCGGAGACGATCTTGGACTTTAGTTTGCTGAGTTTTCCCTCCTGCTCGTCGGGATGGCGGGCAAAGAGTTCCTTGGAGACGATGAAGCCGAGGATGGAATCGCCCAGAAACTCCATCCGTTCGAAGGGCGAGGGAGTCTTGTGGTCGCCGAAATTGCGGCGCAGATAGGATTTGTGGGTAAGCGCGGCCTTGAGCAGGGTGAGGTCGTGAAAGCTGTATTCGATCCTCTTTTGCAGTTGGGCCAGGCTTTTTTCCCACTTGGGATAGTGCTCTGCTATCTTTTTGCCGTTGAAATATTCAACGATCTTCTGTATGATCTTGCTCAATCTTGCCTCAGTTCATCCAAACCCGCAGCTCCAGGGCCGGGCCCTCCACAGGTTTCAGCGGTTCAGACGTATTTTCTGATCACGATGGCGGAGTTGTGCCCGCCAAAGCCCAGGGAATTGGAAAGGGCGTTCGTGACTTCAAGCTTTTGCGCGGAATTGGGCACATAATCCAGGTCGCAATCGGGGTCGGGATGGGTCAGGTTGATGGTGGGATGCAGGATGCCGGTTTCGATGGTTTTCACGCAGACGATGGCCTCGATCCCGGCGGCGGCACCCAGCATGTGGCCCACCATGGATTTGGTGGAATTGATCTTGAGTTTGCAGGCGTGGTCGCCAAAACAATTTTTCAGGGAGATGGTTTCCCCTTTGTCATTGAGGGGGGTGGAAGTTCCGTGGGCGTTCACGTACTGGATGTCAGTTGGTTGCAGCCCGGCGTCGGCGATGGCGCCCAGCATGGCCGCGGCGCTGCCGGAACCGTCTTCCAGTGGCGCGGTGATGTGGTAGGCGTCGTCGGTGGCGGCGTATCCGGCCAGTTCGGCATAGATCCTGGCTCCGCGGGCTTTGGCATGCTCAAGTTCCTCCAGCACCAGAAAGGCGGCGCCTTCGCTCATCACAAAGCCGTCGCGCTCGGAGTCGAAGGGCCGGGAAGCGGCCTTGGGATCGTCATTGCGGGTGGAAAGCGCTCTCAGAGCGCAGAATCCGCCAACTCCCAGAGAGGTTACGCCCGCCTCGGCTCCGCCGCTGATAATGATGTCCGCGTCGCCATACTGAATGGCGCGGAAAGAGGTTCCGATGGCGTGATTGGCGCTGGCGCAGGCGCTGGCGATGCTGAAATTGGGTCCCTTAAAACCATGCTCGATGGCGATGTGGGCGGCCGCGATGTTGGAGATCATCTTGGGAATGAAGAAGGGGCTGATGCGGCGCGGGCCATGTTCGTGGTTTTTAACGGTTTCTTCTTGAAAGGTGAGGATGCCGCCAATGCCCACTCCGGTGATCACGCCCACGCGGCTTCCATCCTGTTTGGCGGGATCGATGCCGGCGTCTTTCACGGCCTCGCGCGCCGCCACCAGGGCGTAGTGGGTGTAGATGTCCATTTTGCGGGCTTCTTTGGGGTCAAAATGCTCTTCGGGATTAAAATTCTTGATCTGGCCGGCGATCTTGGCGGAGAGAGCGGAGGTATCAAAATTGCTTATCGTGTCCACCCCGGAAACTCCGTTCACCAGGCTGTTCCAGGTTTCGGCCACGTTGTGCCCCACCGGGGTCAGGGCTCCCATGCCGGTGATTACCACTCTTTTTTTCATAACTGGATCCTCATGTTCAGATTGCCCGGCCATACTGGTCTTGGGTCCGGCCGGTTTGGTTCCGCTTGGCGATAAAAAAGGTGGAATCAATCCTGATAACAGAAGCTATCAGGATTGATTCGCGGTTTTGGGGTTTTAAGCCAGCTTTGCCTTCAGGTAATCGATGGCTTGTCCGACTGTGCGGAGCTTATCCTGATCTTCATCAGGGATGTTGATCGAGAATTCTTCTTCAAATGCCATGACCAGTTCCACTGTGTCCAGGGAATCGGCACGCAGGTCTTCGATGAAGTTGGCGGAGGGAACGATCTGAGCTTCTTCCACTCCGAGTTTGTCCATCACGATCTGTTTGACTTTGGCTTCAATATCCATTATTCCTCCTATGATTATTGAAGTGTGGTTTTCTCTATATTGAATGGTTTCCCGTTCAACGCGTTCAGTGCATGGTCAGGCCGCCGTCGATGGCGATGGTCTGGCCGGTGATATAGGCGCTGTCATCCGCGGCCAGGAAGAGGCAGAGCCTGGCCACATCGGCCGGGGTACCCATTTTCTGGAGCGGGATGGCTTTGGCGTAGGACGCCACCACTTCCTCGGGAAGGGTGGCGGTCATTTCTGTTTCGATGAATCCTGGAGCGATGGCGTTCACCCTCACGCCCCGGGAGGCAAATTCTTTGGCACAGCTTTTGGTGAAGGCGATGATGCCGCCTTTGGAAGCGGCGTAATTGGCCTGGCCGGCATTGCCCATGATGCCGATCACGCTGGCGATATTGATGATCGAGCCGCCGCGCGCCTTCATCATGTGCCTGAAAACTTTCTGGGTGCAGACAAAAGTGCCGCTTAGATTGATCCTGATCACCAGATCCCATTCCTCCTGCTTCATGCGCAGAAGCAGGTTGTCGCGGGTGATCCCGGCGTTGTTTACCAGGCAGTCGATCCCGCCGCATTCGGCCACGACCGCGGCAAACAGGGCTTCCATTACCTCGCCGGAGGTGACATCGCCCACCTGGCCGGAGGCGGAATATCCTTTTCCGGTAAGGCTTTGGACGGCTTTATCCACGCTTTCGCGGGCAAGGTCCACGATCACCACGTGGGCGTTTTGAGCGGCAAAAGCTTCAGCGATGGCGAAACCTATCCCGCGGGCCGAGCCGGTGATCACCACCGTCTTGCCCTGAAGGTTATATTTTGCTGTTTCCATAATTCATTCTTTTTTATGATCCCAGAGCGCTGAGCAACTCATCCAGTTCCGCAGCCTGGCCAAAATTTAAAACCACGGCTTCTTTGTCAATGTTCTTTATCATACCGCTCAGGATTTTTTGGGGTCCAAACTCGATGAACTGGGTAACGCCCGCCGCTCGCAAAGCCCGGACGCTATCCACCCAGAGCACCGGGGAAACCACCTGGCGAACCAGTTTTTCCCGGCTGATACTGCCCTTCGTGGCCGCCGCGGCATCAACGTTCGAGACCGCGGGAATGGCAGAATCGCGAAACTGCATTCCCTCCATCTCCTCAGCCAGCCAGAGGCTGGCCCGCTCGATCAGCGGAGTGTGGAAAGGGCCGCCCACGATCAGCGGCACAACCCTTTTGGCGCCTTTGGCGACAAGCAGCTCTTTGGCCTTGGCGATCCCGGCGGCGGTGCCGGAGATCACGGTTTGGGTGGGAGTGTTGAAATTCACCGCGCGCACCAGTCCCTCGGCTTCGGCTTCGGCGCAGGCTTCGATCACAGCCTGGGCTTCCAGGCCGATCACAGCGGCCATGCCAAAGGGCGTGCCGGCGTTGGCCTCGATCATGAATTCCCCGCGTTTGTGCACCAGATGCAAGGCGTCCTGCCAGTCCAGGGTGCCGTTGGCCACCAAAGCGGTGAATTCGCCCAGGGAGTGTCCGGCCACGAAATCCGGCCTGAGGTCCGAGTGCTGCTGGAAAAGCCTGAGGGCGCAGATGCTGTGGAAAAGGATGGCCGGCTGGGTGTGGCGGGTCTCTTTTAAAAGTTCTTCGGGGCCCTCGCTCATGATCTGGCGCAGCATGGTTCCGTGGCGGCGGTCAAAATCGTCCAGCACGGCGGCGAATTCTGGTTCAAGTTCGCAGAAATCCCGCGCCATGCCCACATACTGGGCTCCCTGTCCGGGAAAAACGAAAGCTGTTTTCATGCGCGCCACCTCAATATCTGGCCAGGATGCTGCCCCAGGTGAGGCCGGCGCCGAAGGAGGTGAGGAGGATGATGTCCCCGCGGCGGACCTTTTTGGAGCGGATCGCCTCGTCCAATGCCAGGGGGATGGTGGCTGAGGAAGTGTTGCCGAACTTTTCGATGTTCACTATCACCTTGCTCATCGGGACGCGGAGTTTATCGGCCAAACCCTCGATGATGCGCAGATTGGCCTGGTGGGGTATCACCCAGTCCACATCAGCGGCTTCCAGCTTGTTTCGCTTCAGCAGTTCGTCCGTGGAAGCGAACATGGAGCGGATGGCGTTTTTAAAGATACGGTTGCCCTCCATATAGACGGTGTGGAGGTTTTGGTCCACCGTTTCGTGGCTGGCCGGCATCCTGGAGCCGCCCGCGGCCTGGAACAGCAGTTCGCTCTGGCTGCCGTCGGCGTAAATGAGGGAATCGATGATCCGGGAAACGTCGCTCCGTTTGGCGCGGGAAACAACCGTAGCGCCGGCGCCGTCGCCGAAGAGGACGCAGGTGTTGCGGTCGGTCCAATTGGTGATCTTGGTCAGGATATCCACTCCCACCACCAGCACGTTTTGCGCTGTCCCGTTCTCCACGTAGTTTTTGGCCATGTCCAGGGCGTAAACGAAGCCGGTGCAGCCGGCGGAGATGTCAAAGGCCGGAATGCTTTTCAGCCCCAGTTTTTTCTGGATGATGCAGGCGGTGGAGGGGAAGGGATGGTCGCCGGTGACGGTGCCCGTGATGATCAGGTCGATATCCTTGTATTTCACCCGCGAGGCTTCTATGGCATTGGTGGCAGCGATGGTGGCAATATCGCTGGCTGCCTCTTCGGGCGTGCAGTAATGGCGCTCGAACATTCCGGTGCGGGTGCGTATCCATTCGTCCGAGGTCTCCACGATCTTCTCCAGATCGTAATTGTTCACGATCTTGGCCGGAGCGTGGCTGCCGAAAGCTGAGAATTTGGCGTTGTGCAAAGGCATTAGCTGATCCTCTCGAAGTATTCCTTGGTGTGGCCCACAAATCCTGACTGCGCGGTGCGCGCGGCGAAGCGGATGCCGTTTTTGATGGCGTTGGCGTTGCTGCTGCCGTGGCAGACGATGCTGCAGCCGTTCAGCCCCACCAACAGCGCTCCGCCGATCTCGGTATGGTCCAGTTTGCGCTTCAGGTAACTATATACGGGATAGGAGAGTATCGCTCCGAATTTGGCGATCCAATCCTTGTTCAGCTGTTCTTTTAAAAGTGCAAACACAGACATCACGGCGCCCTCGATCGTCTTCAGCACCACGTTGCCCACGAAACCGTCGCAGACGATCACGTCGCAATTGCCTTTCAGCACATCCTTGCCTTCGATATTGCCCACGAAATTGAGGTCCTCCGCGTCTGAGAGCAGCCTCCAGGCCTCGCGGGACATGGAGTTGCCCTTGGCGCTTTCCTCGCCGATGTTCAGCAGGGCGATCCGCGGATTGGGGATGTTGTAGATATAGCTGAAATAGATCTTGCCCAGTTGCGCGAACTGCAGCAGGTTCTCCGCGTCGCAATCTACGTTCGCACCCATGTCCAGAAGGATCTCGGGATGCTTCATGGTGGGCAGGGTGACCGCGATCGCCGGGCGGGAAACACCGCGGATGCGGCCATAGGAGAAGAGCGAGGCGGTCATGAAAGCCCCGGAATTGCCGGCGCTGACGGCTGCGTCCGCGGCCCCGGATCGGTGCAGGGACACGGCTTTTACCATCGAAGAGTCCTTTTTGGCGCGGACTGCCTCCGCGGCGTGGTCTTCCATCGTGATGCGCTGGCTGGCGGGTTCGACCAGGATCCGGCTTTGGGGATAAAAATACTTCTCCAGTTCGTGCTTGAGGATCTCCGCGTCGCCGACCAGGATGACCTCGTCGCAGATGTCTTCTTTGATGGCCTGGATGGCGCCCTCGATCTCCGGAAACGGCGCTTTGTCGCTCCCGAAAGCGTCCAAGGCTACGCGCACATCACTCCTTGCTGGCAGCGGCCTTGATCTGCTTGCCGGCGTAGGTCCCGCAATTGTCGCAAACGTGATGCGGCCGGGCGGGCTCTCCGCATTTGGAGCAAGTGCTCACAGCCGGAGGCGTGATCGCGTCGTGCGATCTGCGTTTATCTCTGCGTGTCTTTGAGGTTTTTCTTTTGGGGACAGCCATTGGTTCTCCTTTATGGGTATGTCGTTAGCATCCCTCAGCAGGCGCTCGCGGCACTTTTTGCGCCTTTGTGCAAGCCAAGCTGAAGCAAATTTATGCAATTGGAGCAAAATCCCCCGTCTGGGTTATTCTGTCAATGAAAATCGCTAAATCTAAGCCTTGCAGCAAGATGAATTCAGAATACCCTTGCCGGGGCGGGATCTCAGCGCCGGCTCGGAACTACGCTGCGCTTTTCCGCCACTGCCAAAAGCGGGATCAGGCTCAGCCAGCGCAGGATGCCACCGATCCCGAAAACCACCTGTTCCGGCTCCAGCAGCCTGGCCCCGATCTGCAGCGGCTGGGGAAAAAAAGCCCCCGTGAGCAGGGTGGAGGCCATCATGGCCACTCCGCCCACGGCTCCGTAGAGCGCGCTGTAAGTCTGTTCCCGGCCCTTGCCGGCGATGGCCAGCACGAAATTTGTTGTCACCACCGCGTTGCCGGCCCACATAGCGCCGGAAAGCAGGCCTTCGAACCAGAGGATGCTATGGTTCGCCGGGGTCATGAACAGCCAGAACATCGGATTCAGCCCGCCCAGCAACACGCAGATCAGCATCGCGCGTTTGTTGCCCCAGCGGTCGATGAAGCGGCCCCAGAAAGAATAGGAGAGCAGCGAAGCGCCCATGTGCAGGCTGCCGTAAAGCTGCATCTGAAACATGCTCATCTGCAGCTTTTTTAGCATGAAGGGACCCCAGAAGGCGCTGCCCACCCCGATGGCCAGCATCCACCAGACCCCGAAAGCCAGCAGCAGCCTGAAATTACGGTTCTTCAACGGTTCGCTGAACTTGCGCTTCAGGCTCATCTGCTCCTGCAGCGAACGCTTGCGATCCGGTTGCCGGGACAGGATCAGCAATCCGATAAAACCGATGATCCCGGCCAGAACGAAGATCCCGGCCAGCCACCAGGCCTGGTTGCGCGGGGTAAAAAGGACTTCCGGGTCCAGCCAGCGTCCCAGAAAATTCCGCAAAGCTCCGCCGCCCGTTTCAAAGAGGTCGGTGCCATAACTCAGAATGTAGCCAGCCACCAGTCCGGAAAAGACCAGGATCTGGTTGCGCCGCGCGAAGAAGCGGCCCCGGATGCCGATCGGTATGAGATCGCTAACCCAGGCGATCCAGATATTCGAACCCACCGCCTGCAAAGCTGCGCTCACAAAGAGCAGGGCCAGCAGAAAAACGATCCCCGCCCGCGGCGAGGCAAAAAGCAACGCCGCTCCCAGGAAGAAAGTCAGAAAACGCCCCGCGGCTGTGATGGCCACGCAAACCCGCTTGCGCCGCTTCAAACGCTGCATCAGGGCCACGCCAAGCGGCTGGAACACCGCCGCCACCTGGCCCAGGGCGCTCAGGACGCTGAATTGCAGCGGGCTGGCGCTCAGCAGCACCATGAACTTGGTGATAAAATTGCTGCCGATGTTGCCCAGATTGCCGTAAATTTGCGCGAACACGCCTTCGATCACCGAGATCCGGTAGGCCCGGGACACGGTGTAGCTTTTCTGCTGCGCCTGGCGCTCTTTGCTGGTTACAATTCTTGCTGGCAATCCCCGGCTCCTTTGCTGGCATTGATCCGCGGCCCCGGGATAAATTCCCGCCGCTGCCGCTGGGGACTTATTTCGCCAACCCCGTTTCCTGTAAAGCTTTGTTTTTACTCCAAAAACCTGCAGGGGGAGGGCTTACCGCGGGCGCTGCCGCTATCCTTACTCTGCACCCTGCTTCCTTGGCAATTGGCTATATTGTGCGCTGGTAATGCTGGCGCGGGACAAAGTGCTTGACAATAACCTCGCTTCCCCGCTTGGAGTGAATTGACTTGATTTTGGCTGAACAACCGGGTTCGGCCAGAGAATACGGAACTCATAAAGGAGAACACAATGAAAAGAACCCTCATCACCCTGGCAGTGATCGCCATCCTGATCGCGCTGGCAGCTTGCGGATCCAGCGGCAAAGGCCCCGAAGCCGTAGCCAAATCATTCCTCAGCGCCTTGGAAAGCAAGGATTTTGAAGCCGCCAAAAAGCTGGCGACCGAAGATTCGGCCGGCATGCTGACCCTGGTTGAAGGCTTCATGCAGGAAGACGACAAAACCCAAAACAACCGCTTCAGCGTGGTCAGCGTAGAGGAAGAAGGCGACTCAGCCACTGTCACTATGGAGGCTTGGAACTCCGAAACACCGGATAAAAAAGACACAGACACCCTTAAGATGGTAAAGGAAAATGGTGATTGGAAAGTCAAACTAGAAAAAGACTAGGATCATTTCTGCTGGCCGGCCTGTCCATTCTGGCCGGCCCCTTTCTGCTAATCAGAGGCAGCACCGTTATCTACGGCGAGGGTTTGTATTCAGCTGATCAGACGATGCGGGGCATGTCAACGGTCAACGAGGCGAATCTGGAAGAGGGAGACGTGCTCCTGAGATGCGGAGAGGGGTTCGTGTCTTCACTGATAGCGGAATTTTCCGGATGTGGCGTGTCCCATTGCGGGGTTGTGGTGCGTGACGGCGAGGGTTGGCAGGTGATCCACAGTATTTCGGGGCGTATTTCAGACCGGGACGGCATCCGTGCCAACAGCGTGGAGGAATTTGTAAGCCAGGCAAGGCCGGGCAGCATTTATCATCTGAAACCCCGGCTGGAGGTGAACCGCGGGGCGATTGTCAGGCGTTGTTATTACCACCTGAAGCTGCAAGCGGCCTTCGACCACGATTTTAACCTGCAAGAGGATAACCGCCTCTATTGCTCAGAACTGGTGCGCAGCGCCTATCTGCACGGCGGCATGCCGGATCTCTTCAGTTACAGGTCACTGGCCGGAAAAAAGATCCTGGACATGAAAAGCTTCTTCGATCCGCAGTTGTTTGTCCGGCAGCCGCCAGATCAACCGCCTCCCGGCGCAACGCACTGATCCTGCCGCCCTCTGTTGGCACTGCATCTGTGCCCATCTGTTTTTTCCTGCCTCCCCCAAATCGAATTCCCTGCTTGCATCAGGCTGAAATCAATGCCTCCATCATATCTTTAGAGCCTGTCCCTTTTGTTCTGTTCCATTTTTTTGTTGCCCATTATACGCTTAGGGCTTAGCTTCGGAACTGCCGGGTAGAAATCTGCCGGTGCCAGCAGGCTCCGCCCTTATCGCACTTCCCATTCACTTCACATTGGCCTCCCCCACACTTCCCGCCTGGCAGGGGGGAAGTAAGGCGGAGGCGGACAGGAGGCGTATGGGAGGGGGCTCAGGGCGGGACACAAGGGTTGTCTGCCAAACTTGTTGGGCGACAACCGGATAGGGAGGCTTCTGAACACCATCTGCAGGGATCCGGATCATCGAGGTTTTACCAAAGCGCTCCGGCAAGGAACAAAAAAACCGGCAGCCATAAGCTGCCGGCAAGATAGGTTGACCCCGGGCAAGGAGGCCCAAGTCAGTTTTGATCTTCTGTATTGGAGGCCGGAACTTCTTCCGAGCTATTAAGTTCGGTGTCCGAGGCTGGTTCGTCTGAACCTGCCTGGGGGATAGTGACTTCCTCTTCGTTTTCTGGTGTATCCTTTTGGGTCCGGCAGGCCGAGAAGGCCAGTACGCCGAAGAGCAGAGTGGCCAGCAGGATGGCGCTGATGAATTTTTTCATGATTCCTCCTTAATCTATCGCCTCTTGGCTATCGTTGATCTTAAGTTCCCTGCAGGTTTGTGAAAGCAAAAAACGGGCATCCCAAGGGACACCCGTTTTTTAAGGACTGCGATACTAACTGATGGCAGTTAGGTTATTGTGTGACAGTTTCGTTGACTTCAGCAGCCATTGTGTCGACAACAGCCATTGCTGAATCAGCGACGGCTTCGATGCCTTCGGCGGCTTCGTCGACAGTCTCTTCAACTTCTTCGGTCTGGCAGGCCGAGAAGGCCAGCATGCCGATGAGCATCATTGCGATGAGAGCAATAAGAGTCAGTTTTTTCATTTTGATTCCTCCATTCAGTGAAATCGTATTTTTTTGGTTTGGTTTTTTTCTTTGATTTGGCTGGCAGTTTAGAGCCCTGCCGGGCTTTTTTGCAGAGAGGGCTGAAGTGCCGCGAAGCCTTTAGCAGCCTCTCACACAGTCCTTAGACACATCTATGTGCTTACATATTGAGGGTCATACTACAGGGGTCGGATATTTTGGCAAGTATTTTTTTTAGAAGCTGGCATCAAGGCCGGCATGGACCATGCCCGCGGATAAGCTGGGAAAGCCGTTTTCACGGTAACCGAGGGCGTATTCGATGCTCAGGATCCCCAGCCGGGTGCGCAGCCTGATCCCGAGGCCGGGGGCCAGCAGATCGGCGCGCAGATCATTTTCGCCCCGGGCCAGGAGGCCGTGGCCGTAAAAAAGATAGACCCGGGCCTGGGAACTGATAAGATAGCGAATCTCCAGATCCGCCCAACCGAGACGCCAGCTGCTGAATTCGTCCTCGCGGTAGCCCCGCAGAGAATTGTAGCCGCCCAAGCGGTAAACTTCGTAGGCCACGGAACTGGTATCCGCCAGGCTGCGCAGATGAAACCCCAAAGCGCAGGTCCAGCGCCGCGAGATGCCTATATATTGGGTATGGTCCGCCTCCAGGGCGTTGTTCCAGCCGCGCTCTCCGGATTGGCGCAGACGGTAGATGAGCTTGGTCTGCATGCCCTTGGAGGGGTTGAAAGCTCGGTCACGGCTGTCCAGGCGCCAGAAGGCTCCGATGCTGCGGGTGGAGGTTGTTTCCACAAGCAGGCTGTCTTTGGAGGCTGGAACGTAGTAGTTGACGCTTTCCGCGGCAAACTCCAGCCCGTAGTGGTGATCGGCAAAGTAGGAATAAACATCGGCACTAATGGCAGACCTGATCCAGTTATCGGTCTCATCCGCCCGCCAGAGGCGCAGGTCTGCTGCGAGGGGAAAGTTGTTGGGCCCGGATTCGTGGTAAGCGAACTGCAGCAGGCTGGAGAGCGGCAGCTTCCTCCAATTTAAGGAGAGGGAGCGGTCGCTGCCCCAGAGGTTTAAGAACCCGAGATTCAGAAATCCGGTGAATTCATTTTTACCGCCAGCACCGGTATAGCCCAGCACTCCCTCCAGCGAGGTCATGCGGCCCTCCTCAATCTTGATCAGCAAGCTGGAGGGATCCACCGGCTCGATCAGGCAGGCCTCGATGTAGTTTTTGGCCAGGATATTGTCTTCGGCGGCGCGGATGGCCTCTGGGGTCAGCACCTGTCCGGAGTTGAATCCGGCCAGTTTGATGAGGGTTTTATCGCGGGTGTATTTGTTGCCCTGGAAATAGAATTTTTCCGGTTTGAGTGGCTTGCCCTCGTCGATGCCGATATAAGCGGTGAGGCCATCCTCCATTGTGAGGGAATCCAGCTGCACGCTGGCAAAGAGGTAGCCGCGGCGGTGGTATTCATCCAGCACGCGGTCCATAAGCCCGACCAGCCCGGAAACCGGCACCTGCGCGTTATCGGAAAGCAGCAGCAGATCGCGCAGCTTGCCCTCGGAAAAATAGCGCAGGCCCCGGAAGCGGAGTTCGCAAGCTTCCGCGGGCAGCACTTCCGTGAGCCTGAAAGCCAGTTCCATGCCGCTTTCGGAAAGCGGGATCAGCTCCGGATTGGCGATCTTGACGAAAGGATGGCCGGAGTTTTGCAGCCAGGCCCGCATAGCCGCGATGGCGGCATTCACGTCCGCGGGGTCGTACTGGGAACCGGTCTGCAGCCCGGATGCCTGCAGCAGCGCGGCTTCATCCAGCCCGAAATTGGCAGAAAAGCTGATCTTCTCCACACTCAGGGCCGGGGCCAAAACCCAGGCCAGCAGCAGAGCGGCGGCCAGCAGGGAGCGTTTCATGGCGCCAGGGCTAATCGCGGTCCGCCTTCAGAACGGCCAGGAAGGCTTCCTGGGGCACGGTCACGGAGCCGATCTCTTTCATCTTTTTCTTGCCTTCCTTCTGTTTTTCCAGCAGCTTGCGCTTGCGGGTCACGTCGCCGCCGTAACATTTGGCCAGCACATCCTTGCGCATGGGGTTGATGGTGCTTCTCGCAATGATGTTGCCTCCGATGGCTGCCTGCAACGCTATCTTGAAAAGGTGGCGCGGGATCACCTCCTGCAGGGTGTCGGTTACGCTCTTTCCCCAGTTGTGGGCTTTGTCCTGGTGGCAAATAAAGCTCATGGCGTCTACTTTTTCGCCGTTGATGAGGATGTCCACCTTCACCACGTGGGAAAGGCGGAAATCCTTGAAAGCGTAGTCCAGCGAGGCGTAGCCGCGGCTGACGGTTTTAAGCTTGTCGTAAAAATCGAAGATGATCTCGATCAGAGGCATCTCATAGTGCAGGGCGACGCGCTTTTCGTCGATGTACTGGATGTTTTTCTGGATCCCGCGGCGTTCCTGGGCCAGCTTCATGATGTTGCCGATATAGTCGGTGGGCACGATGATCTCGGTGTCCATAAAGGGTTCTTTGATGCTTTCTATGAAGGTGGGATCGGGAAAATCGATGGGATTGTTCACCTGGATCTCCACGCCGCTTTTGAGGGTGATGAGAAAGCGCACGCTGGGCGTGGTGGCGATGATGGGGATGTTGTATTCCCGTAGCAGGCGCTCCTTCACGATCTCCAGGTGCAGCATGCCCAGAAAGCCGCAGCGGAAGCCGTAGCCGAGGGCAGTGGAGTTTTCCTTTTCATAGATCAGGGAGGCGTCGTTGAGCTTGAGTTTGGCGATCGATTCCACCAAGTTTTCATAGTCCTCGCCGTTGATGGGGAAAATGCCGGAATAGACCATGGGCTTGGGTTCCATGAAACCCGGCAAAGACTCTTCGCAACCGCCTTTAGCCAGGGTGATGGTATCGCCCACACGGGCGTCCGCCACCTCTTTTATGTTGGCGATGACGTAGCCCGCCTCTCCGGTCAGAAGTTCCTGCTGGGGCGCGAATTTCAAGCCCAGATGCCCGATCTCCTCGATCTCGTATTCCCGCTCGGTGGCAAAGAGCTTGATCTTGTCGCCTTTTTTCAGAGTACCGTCGAACAGGCGCACCAGCACCACCACGCCGCGGTACATGTCGAAATAGGAATCGAAGATCAGGGCTTTGGCCGGGGCCCCGGGTACGCCGGCGGGGGCCGGAAGCCTCTCACAGACTGCATCCAGTAGCTCAGTTACCCCAGTTCCGGCTTTGGCGCTCACCTTCAGGATTTCCTCCGGCAGGCAGCCCATGATCTCGCAGAGGTCATGTTCCGTGCCTTCGATGTCGGCTTTGGGCAGGTCGATCTTGTTCAGCGCCGGCAGGATCTCCAGATCGTTATCCAGCGCCAGATAGAGATTGCTCATGGTTTGGGCCTCGATGCCCTGGGAGGCGTCCACCAGCAATATGGCGCCTTCGCAGGAAGCCAGCGCGCGCGAGACCTCGTAGGAAAAATCCACGTGGCCGGGAGTGTCGATCAGGTTCAGAACGTAGTCCTGGCCCTTGTAGTTATGGACCATGCGCACCGCGTGGCTCTTGATGGTGATCCCTTTTTCGCGCTCAAGGTCCATGGAATCCAGCACTTGCGCCATGTCCACTTTGCCCACCACGTGGGTGCTTTCCAGAAAGCGGTCCGCCAGGGTGGATTTACCGTGGTCGATGTGCGCGATGATGCAGAAGTTGCGTATATGTTCCTGTTTCATGTCTGTCCTTGATATATCTCCCCGTTCCGCTATTTTGGATGATTCCAGAGAAGCGGAAGGATGTAACCCAGAAATGATGGTGTTGAGTTTTGTCAACAATTTAATCCGTGTGGCCTCATCCTTCTCCTTGACAAATATCTCACGAATAAAGGTATATGAAAACGAATCTGATCAGCTTTACACTTCTGCTCACTTTGACTATATAAGACCTTTGCACATAATCCTCAGTGTCTGGTGAAAATGTAAGCGCATTTTGGACCCGAAAAATAGTTTTTGAAATCTGCAAATAATTCTTGACAAAATAGATAGGCTCATATTTT
>JAJBBF010000157.1 GCA_020532215.1 Candidatus Cloacimonadota bacterium | reverse complement strand
CTCCGGGCGGCTATCCATGAAAAAGTATTCCAGAATATGGGCGGTTGCGTCCAGGGCGCCGTTCACTGTTTGGCGCCAGGGCAGGCTGCACTGCACGGAGGGATCGATGATGGAAACCCTCGGATAGAGCAGCGGGGAGCCGATGCTCCATTTCTTTTGTTCGGCGGTGTTGGTGATCACCGCGTTGCCGTTCATCTCGCTGCCGGTGGCGGAAAGGGTGAGCACCGTGAAGACCGGCAGGGCCTGGCTTACGCGCTCTCTGCCGGTGAAGGCGTCCCAAACATCCGGCAGGTAAAAACCCGCCGCTGTGGCTTTGGCGCTGTCGATCACGCTGCCTCCGCCCACGGCCAGAATGGCTTGCACCTCTTCGGCCCGGGCCAGCTTGATCAGTTCGCGGACCTTGGCCAAAGTGGGGTTGGACTGCACGCCCCAGGCTTCAGCCCAGGCGATCTGGCTGGACCTCAGGCTGGCGGTAACCTGGTCGTAGACCGAATTGGCGCGGATCGAGCCGCCGCCGGCCACCAGCAGGCATTTGCCAATTCCTGCCTGTTTGAGCTCCGGCCCGATCTGCTTTATCATCCCGGTCCCGAAATGGATCCGGGTGGGGTTGTGGAAACTGAAGGATTCCATGTCTGCTCCTAAATCTCTGAACCGTTCCAAAGTCTGTCGGTTTACAGATATAATAAGGGCAAAGCGGCTCCGGGCAAGCTGAAAGAGCGCCTGGCGAAGGCAGAAGATACAAACGGAAAATGAACCAAGCTGGATCAGAGCTCGAGAACTTCCTCGTACATTTCACCGGGCTTCAGTTACCGCAATTGGCGTAGTTCAAACTCGTAGAGGTGGAAATTGCGATCGCCAGGATCCTTGCAGTAGTCATAAATGAAAGGCGTGAAACTCGCGATCTCTTGCCTGGTTTGTCCACTCGGACCAACATACCTCTGCTGTGCACATAACCGGGTCCGGCTTCAGCAGAGAAAAACAGGCAGAACTCAGCATTGGGGTGGCGACGATCTGAGCGCTTTATGATCCCGGGCTCCGGTAGCCAAAAAGCCATCGCCCTTTGACGATCAGGGTCATAGGCCGCATCCGAGGCTCTACGCCTTCGCAGATGGCTAGCTGCGCTATCTGGGTTGGTTTTAGATTGTCCAGGATACTGATGTCTATCTTTTCTCCTTCGGGTTTACTGGATAAATCATCCCGAGTCTTTCCTCTGTCAAGCAAATCCTCAGCGGCAAATTACTCACATGCCCCCTTTTTTTGACTGGGCAATTTGAGTTGCTGTTTCTGCCCACATTTCTTTGTAAGAATTTACTTTCGTTTTGTTCTACACCAAGGCCTGGATACCGGTAGCGCTGACAATCGACCGTAAAACCTGAATCAGTGTTATGAACATCGATCCCTTTAGGAGGATCACTTGGATAGACAAGGCTAGGGGCATAAGATCAGGCAGAAGCGGATCGTCAAACTGATTGAGTTTGCTAGCAGGAAATAGCCTACAGGGTTGTTAGGCGTGGCCAGCAACCTGTTGTTTGAGTGATGACTCTCTTTGCTTTCAAGCAGTTCAGCTTGAAAGACAGACTTAAGTAATTCAAATAAATAACTTTGCAGTCTTAAAAGATTTTTCCGCCCAACTGAAAGTTCAGTAAAAATTTCAAACATCCTACTGAGATTGGCTTGGCAAGGTCTCCAATTCCTCCATCGGAATAATCAATCTTTCTGTAAGTGACCTTTTCATATTCCAAAGAGAAGCCGCCCAATAATATCAGGAAAGAGTTTCCCGTGTTTACTTCATCAATCAACTCGGCAGAAGGACCGCCGATATAGAGACCGTATGTGTTAACCTTCCCATCTACAAATCCCGCATCCAGTTCCGGAATCATATAGCCGGGAGACCTACCAATGCCATAGACCAGGTAAACATCAAAAGGCTTGCGCCTAAAGCCCCAATTTGTAATGTTGGGATTTATCCTTGCCATGGCTTGCCAAGAGGTATGTCTCATGCCAACTACTGTCTCACCTTCGTATTTCATTCGTGAGTTTCGGTATGAAAACCTGCCCTCAACCTGAGCTATGTTGCGATATCCAAAACAACCGACCAGATCCCAATGCCAGACGCCTCTTCCGAACTCAACTCCGGGGATATCGAAAAACTCGTTGATATCGTATGAACTCTGGAAGCCTTGTCCCGAGCCAAAACCAACCGTAATGTAGAGACCTACGTTTTGAATATAATCTCTGTCCAAATACTGCATCTTCGTTTTAACCCTCATTAGCTCCTCACCCGAAAGCGGAAAAATAAACAGCTCCTGCCGGTCAGACTCATGGAAAAATGAGGTTATGTTACATGCCATTACAATGTTCGTTACTTCAACCCACTTACCATAATCGTCTTTTACCATCTTGCTGAATATCAGATAGTCATTTGCCACCAACTCGATATTACACTCTACAAGTGATCCAGTTTCGTCATAGTAGCCATCCGCATATGCAAGGCAAATGTAAATCTCAAGGAAACTAACTACTAGGAATACAAATCGCAGAATTCTCCATTGATGCGAAAACATCTCACTCTCCTTTTGTCATTATTTGTGGCTATCGATGTTGAGGACCAAATGTTGGTGGATATTCCAACTTGTTGATTCTCATGTTCTTGTTACGTTTTACAATCTGTGTGGGGCAATAATAACAATTGCGTGGTCTTTTCCTTTTTATTCAAGTCAAATTTTTCGGTTATCTTTATATTAAAGGCAAAGCCGCTCCAGGCAAGCTAAAAGCGTTGCGGTCAGATAAGAACCCGCAGAAGCAGCCCGGGTTTGGCACAGCTACCTGTCAGGCGCATCACTTTCGGAACATATCTCTTGACAATAGCATGGGAACGCGAAAGGCTGTGAATTGATGAGGTTGATTACAAAGGAGACTGCCTTGCCCCGATTAGCTTCTTTCGCCGTTCTGCTGCTGCTCTGCGGCGGCCTGGGTTCCGTTAGCACGGAAGTGGGATCGCTGCGCGGATTCCTGTATGGCTCGGAACCCGCCTGCAGCTATGACAACTGGGTGAGCCACATCTCCGAAGGCCAGGTTTCCGGGCTGAACGTGTATGCGCCCTGGGAAACGCAGAACAACGATTTTGGCGAATATCACATCCCCACACAGGCGGAGCTTGGCCTCTGGAGCCTGGTGGTGGACGATTTTCTGGCGCAGGACCTGGCTGGCGCGCAGATGAAGATCCGTAACTATGGTTTCCCCTATCAGGTGGTGAATTTCCAGGATCTGGACAGCGGCCGCAACCTTTTCATGCTGCGGGAATTCCTCAATGACGACATCGACGACAACGGCACCGACGACCCCGCGGATGACGAGACCGGCAGCTTCGATTACGGCTGGGGCCTCTATGTGTTCAATCCCTGGGCCAGCCGGCAGTTGGTGATCACCGCTCCGCATCCCTGCGACGATTACCCCTCGCCGGTGTTCGCGCTGGAAGCCTTTTACAAGCTGGACGCGCGCTTCCTGCTGATCTCCGGCGCCGGACGCGAAGTGGCTTACATCCCTCCCTATTACAGCAACAACCAGTCGATCAGCGACCCCTCGCGCTGCGCCGCTCATCCCTTAAACGAATTCTACCAGCAGGCCTGCGACCAGCTGCGCGGTCTCACCGGCCGGACCGAGTTTTCCCTGCAGATCCACAGCTTTGACTGGAACAAATACTCCGGACACCCCAACGTGATGCTCTCCGCCGGCAACGGACGCCGCTGGCCGGCCCTGCCGATCCGGGACAATTCCCGCGCCCGTCATGACCTGATCAACCACACGCCCTGGCTGGTGCATCAGCAAAATTCTCTGGGCACGCACTCCGAGGTCGACATCCTCGATTTCTATTGCGTTTACCAATATCCCACCGACCCGGTTACCTACCTTCACGACAGCGTGAACGTGGATCTGCCTTTCAACACTGAACTGCCGGGGGCGGAGTTCAACCAGCAGATGCTGTACACAACGCAGCAGAACGTCTATGATGTCTATTCTCCTTTTCTGCATGTGGAGATGGATGAACTGCCCAAATGCTATGCCCGCACCCCTGCCAACTGGAACTGGTTTTTCGGCTATGACACTGAAACCCAGGCCTGGATCCCCGACCAGCGCTACACCCGCTTCACCCAGTTCTTCCTGCCCTGGCTGAACGCGCTGGAAGCCGTGATCGACAGCATGCTGGTGCTGGATGACGGCACCGGGCCGTCCAATCCGGAAAACCTGCGCGTGACCTCCCTTTTCAGCCAGGAAGCCGAAATCGCCTGGGATCGGAGCTACAGTTACGATTTCGACAGCTACGTGCTCCACCTGCGCTGGGAGGAGCAGGGGATCTGGCACAGCCAGGTGCTGGACCGCCACACCAACTCTGAACTGGCCTGGCAGAACCAGGACAGCTATATCCTGGACCTGGATGTGGAACCCCGCGTCTATTATCTGAGCGTGCAGGCCAGGGACAAGCACGGAAACCACAGCCTCCGCAGCAACGAGATCAAGATATTCAAACTGGGCTCCCCCATCACGGAGTTCAGCGCCACAGCCGGAAACGGGGCGGTGGACCTCTATTTCGCAGCCGGCAGCGACAGCGCCCTGGGCTTCAACATCCACCGGGCCGCTGGAAACGCCGCTCCGGAACTGCTATCTTCCTGGATCTGGGATCCAGATCTGCAGCCCGATCCCGGCGGAAATTATACTTTTCTGGATACCAACTTGGCCAACGGCACGATCTATCATTACCAGGTGAGCGCCGAATACCCCGGCGGCCAGGAAAACTATTTCTGGCAAACCCTGAGCGCGAGCCCAAATCCATTGTGGTCACTTACCCTGAACGACATTGACCACCAACTTAGCAAGAACTTCCAGTTTGGAACCAACCCCCTGGCCAGCGACGGTTGGGATCAGCTTGACCAATATGAATCAGCCACTGGCGGCCAGTTGAAGATAGGCTCCTTTCTGCCGGAGGCTGACGATTCAGTGGTCTTCATCCGGGATATCCGCTCCTGGATCGATCCCAACAACACGAACAAGCGCTGGGACCTGCGCTGCCGCAGCCAGAACACCGGCGTCTATCTGTATTTGTCTGCCGGGGCGGAATTGCTGGCCTCCGGCCACGACATCCTGATCTACGATGTGCAGCGCGACCGCTGGCACGATCTGCGCGAGGGGCCTTACTCCTGGTGGAACACCCAGACCGGCTGGCAGGATCTGCAGCTGCATTGGGGAAAACAGCTTCCCCGGGTGCAGTTCACCCCCGCCCCAGATCTCTTTGCCTGGCAGGGGGATACGCTGAATCTGCATTACGTGGTGGTCAACCTGCCGCGGGTGGAAAGCGTTGACCTCTGGCTCTGCACCGGCCAGGATTCGCTGGAGATCGCAACCGGCCTGCCGCCCCAGATAACTGACTGGCCTTACACTGCCCTGCAGGAGCTGAGCGGAGCCCAATTGCTGGTTCTGGCGCAGTTGGCGGAAGGCGGCAGCCTGCACCGCTATTCCCGCCAGCGCTTTAACGTCCTGCCCCAAAACATTTCCTATCAGCAGGATCCTGGCTATAGCCTGCTCAGTTTCCCCCACAGCGGATTCGGGCCGCCGGTCAGCGAGTTCCTGGGCAACTCCGCCTCGGCCTGGATCCTGGATTCCCTCTGGATACCGCAAAGCACGCTGAACAACCAGCAGGGTTTTTTGATCCGCCACCCCCAAGCTTTCCAGGCCACCCTGCCGGTGGAAACCCCGGCGTGGCCGCTTACCCTAAACCTGCATCCGGGCTGGAACCTGCTGCCCAACCCACACTATTATCATTATGAGCTGAAGGACCTCCGGTTCACCCATGGGCAGAGCCAGAAAAGCTATTCGCAGCTGGTGGCGGAGGGTTTGCTGCCGCCCCGGGTAATCCTATACGACGATGCCGGCTTCCGGCTGGCGCGATCCATCCCGCCGGGCCAGGCTGCCCTGGTCCATTACCAGGATACACTTCCGCTCTCAGTGGTCTTCGATCCCTGTTATCATGACGGGGAGGCTTTCAACTGGACCGAGCAGTGGAGCGTAAGCCTTAGTTTATCAGACGGTTACAACTCCGGAGAGGCAGTGCAGGCTGGCACCGCCGACCTGAGCTCCGAAGGCTTGGATACGCTCTTTGACCTGCCCAAACCGCCGCCTTTCCCGGATATGCCATACAGGCTGGCATTGCGGCTCGCCGATCCCCAAACGGGTGAGACCCATCTGCTGCAATGCGAATACCGCGGGTTGTATCCCTTTTACAACCAGAGCGAAAAAACCTGGCAGCTCCAGCTTGAGCTGGCCGACCAGCGCCCCCTGCGTTTCAGGCTGGATACCTCTTCTCTGCCAGAGTCTTACAGCGCCGAGCTCAGCCTTTTCGGCCAGGCTTGGGAATTGCATGACGGTCAGCCTCTGTGGTGCGACCCTCCCTCGGCCGGAACGCATCTGGGCCAGATCAGCATCCGCAGCTACACTCCCACCAAACCCCACTCAAGCAAATCTGAAGGGATCAGTGTTTACCCCAATCCCTTCCGGGCAGAGCTCCGTATCCAGCTGTCTTCGATCAAAGCGGAGGAAATCAGCCTGGCTGTTTACAATTTGAGGGGCCAAAAAGTGTGTGAACTTAAGCGGGGTAAGCTCTCCCAGGATCACACAGACCTGATCTGGGACGGCCGCGACGGCCGGGGCGAAGATTTGCCGGCAGGGATCTATCTGCTCAGGATCTCTTCCGAACAAGGCATCCAGACCCACAAGCTGGTGAAATACTGATCCCCATTGACAACATCCCCGCGCCCCAAATTCTGGTCCCGGATAAGATGCCTGATCCAAAACCTAACCGCGCGGCCCGGATCGCCGCAGGAAATTTGACCATGACAATGAAACCAGAAAAGATGCCCGCCGGGAGTTGACAGGCCCAAATGCTATTCGCGATCAGCCCCAGCAACTGGGCGCCCTTCAACATCGCCTGCGAGGAGTACATCCTCAAGGGCTTTGAAGAGGACTTTTTCCTGCTCTACCGCAACGCGCCCTCGATCATCGTGGGCCGCAATCAGAACACGCTGGCGGAGATCAACCTGCCCTGGGTGCGGGAACACCAGATCCCCGTGGTGCGGCGCCTCACCGGAGGCGGCACTGTCTTCCACGACCTGGGCAACCTCAACTTCAGCTTCATCATGAACCGCTGCGCCGGGGAGGAGAGCGGCTTTGCCAAATACACCGCGCCGGTGCTCTCCGCGCTGCAAAAACTGGGCGTGGACGCCCGGCTGGAGGGGCGCAACGACCTCACGATCCAAGGCCAAAAATTCTCTGGCAACGCCCGCGCGCTGTACTTCAACAAGATCCAGCAGCACGGCACCATCCTCTTTGATTCCCATATCGGAAATCTGAGCGCCGCCCTCAAAGCCAATCCCCTCAAATTCAGGGACAAAGCGGTGAAATCAGTTTCCCGGAGGGTCACGAACGTCTCGGAACATCTTAGCCAGCCGGTCTCGCTGCCGGAATTCATCCAGCTGGTGCACGCGGAGGTGCTGAAGCTGTATCCCGAGGCCCAAGAATACGCTTTCAGCCAGGCGGACCGGGATGCCATCCAGACCCTGGTGACAGATAAATACGACACCTGGGAATGGAATTTCGGCCGCTCCCCTGCCTACAACCACGTGCAGGCTATCCGCTGCGAAGCAGGCACCATTGAGTTTCATGCCGACGTCCACAGTGGCCGGATCACCGCGTTGAAAGTCTATGGCGATTTTTTCGGAAACCGCGACATCGGCGAACTGGAAGCCGCCCTCACTGGCCTTCCCCACCGCGAGGAGGAGCTGCGCCGGGCTCTGGAAGCCCTGCCCCTGGCGGAGTATTTTGGCCCCGCCAGCATTGCCGACATTCTGCCGGGATTGATCTGAAGCGCCTTTTTGGCTGCAGTTCCAGGCCCACGGAGCCGGTTTGATGCGCCCAAAAAAAACCTTGACCAATATGGCAGATTATTTTTAACGTGGTCTAATCTAAGATTGGAGTATCAATGAACATTCATTTCCGCGACGTTCAGACCGGCAGCGTTGAAGCCCGTGCCATCATGGAGATCGCCGACGGCGTGTTTCTGAACGAAATAACCATCCTCAACATTGAAGGCGAGATCGTGGTCGAATTTCCCAAAAAGAGCTTCATGGGCAAGAGCAAACGCACCTACTACATGGACGTTGTAACCTTTGAAGACAGCGACAAGCGCATCATCTGGGAACTGGAGATCAAGAGCGCTTACCGGGAATGGCGCAAAGCGAACAAGAAAGTACTGGTTTATGAACAAGAATAAGATAGATGGAGGATCATCATGATCACCGACCTGCAATCTACCCTGTCCACGAACGTGCGTGGCATGAAGCGCTCCGCGATCCGCGAGCTGCTGAAGTTTTTGGGCCAGCCGGGCTTGATCTCGTTTTCCGGCGGCTTTCCCGCCCCGGCGACCTTCCCGGTTGAAGAACTCAAGGGCATCATCGCCGAGGTGATGAATACCGAGGCCGCCTACGCGCTGCAATACGGACCCACGGAAGGTGACAACCTGCTGCGCACCATGATGGTGGAACGCTACCAGAAAGCCGGCATCGACATCGGCATCGAGAACCTGATCATCACCACCGCTTCCCAGCAAGCTTTGGACCTCATCGCCAAGATCTTCATCGACCGCGGCGACACCATCATCGTGGGCCTGCCCTCCTATCTGGGCGGCCTCAGCGCCTTCAATTCCTACGGCGCGGACATGATCGGCATTCCGATGGACGACGAAGGCGAGATCCCCGAAGTGATGGAAACCCGGATCAAAGAAGCTATCGCCCGGGGCAAAAAACCCAAATTCATCTATGTGATCCCCGATTTCCAAAACCCCGCCGGGATGACCATGAGCGCCAAACGCCGCCATGAGATCATCGCCATCGCCCGCCGCCACGACATCCTGATCATCGAAGACAGCCCCTACCGCGAGCTTCGCTACGAGGGCGAGGACCAGCCCACCCTCTACGAACTCGATGGCACAGGCCAGGTGGTGCTGTTGGGAACCTTTTCCAAGATCTTCTGCCCCGGTTTCCGCATCGGTTGGGTGGTTGGCCATCCGGACGTTCTGGACAAGATCGTGGTGGCCAAGCAAGCCACAGACCTTTGCACTCCGCCTTTCACCCAACGCATCGCCGCCCGCTACATCGAGCAGGGCTTCCTGGATCCCAAGCTGGACCAGATCCGCACGATGTATAAAGCCAAACAGAAGGTGATGCTGGATTCCCTGCAGGAGTTCATGCCCGAGGAATTCACCTGGATCAAACCCCAGGGCGGCCTCTTCCTGATGGCCTACGGGCCCCAGGGCATCGACACCGGCGCCCTGCTGCTGGATTGCATCAAAGAACAAAAAGTGGCCTATGTGGCCGGCACCTCCTTCTTCTGCGACGGCAAGGGCCAGCACACCATGCGCCTGAACTTCTCTTACGAATCCGAAGAAAACAACCGCGAAGGCTGCAAACGCCTGGGAACCTTCTACAAGAAGGTCCTGGCCCAAAGATCCTGAGCGAACCAACGCCAAAACAATAAAAAAATATAGATCCTGGAGGAAATATGCCTAAAAAAGTCGAAAAAGACCGCATGGGCATGATCATCAGGGAGGAAGACGCGCTGGAAAAGATGGAGGTGGAGCCCACCGAAGTAAAAGCTCCCGGCGGCAAGGATTCCCCCGTTCTGATTTATTACAATTGGTGCAAAAAGTGCGGCATTTGCGTGGCTTTTTGCCCCACCGGCTGCCTGGGACGCAGAGCCGACGGCTCCCCCTATGTCGCGGCGCCGGAAAAATGCATCCACTGCGAGACCTGCGACCGCCTCTGCCCCGATTTCGCCATCACCGGCGCCAAAGACCGCTGAGGAGTATGAATGGCTAAAACTTCAAAGATCACCAAACCCGCTCCCAAAGCGGCGCCCCGCGAACCCAAAACCGAAACCAAGCTGGAGGAATTGCAGACCCAGCGCGAACGCAAGACCGTGCTGATGCAGGGCAACGAAGCCGTTGCTTACGGAGCCCTGGATGCCGGCTGCAACTTCTTTGCCGGCTATCCGATCACGCCCTCCACCGAGATCGCCGAGATCCTTTCCGCCGAATTGCCCAAGCGCGGCGGGGTCTTTGTGCAGATGGAAGACGAGATCGCCAGCATCTGCGCCATCACCGGCGCTTCCCTGGCCGGAGCGAAATCCCTCACCGCCACTTCCGGACCCGGTTTCTCGCTGATGCAGGAAGGCATCGGCTACGCCAAGATCACCGAAACACCCTGCGTGGTGGTGAACGTACAGCGCGTGGGGCCCTCCACCGGCATGCCCACCAGCTGCGCCCAGGGCGAGATCCAGCAATCCCGCTGGGGAAGCCACGGCGACAGCCCCGCGATCGTGCTCTATCCGGACAGCGTGAAGGAATGCTACGAACTCACCATCCGCGCCATCAACCTCGCGGAAAAGTACCGCAGCTGCGTAATCCTGCTTCTGGACGAGGTTTTGGGCCACATGCGGGAAGCCGTTTGCCTGCCCGATATGGCCAACGTGCGCGTGATCTCGCGCATCAAACCTACCGTGCCGCCGCATTGGTACAAGCATTACGACGAAAACCAAAAATACCTTTCCCCCCTTGCCAGTTTCGGTGAAGGCTACCGTTTCCACGTTACCGGCCTCACCCACGACCAGCTGGGATTTCCCACCAACAAAGCCAGCGAGGCCGCGGATATGATGGACCGCCTGCGCAAAAAGATAACTTACAACATCCGCGACCTGGTTCAGATCGAAAGCTATGATATGGAAGACGCCAAGATCGCCATCTTTGCCGCCGGGATCACAGCCCGCGCCGCCAAAGCGGCAGTCGCGATGGCCCGCCACGAAGGCATCAAGGTGGGCCTCTTGCGCCCCCTCACCATCTGGCCTTTCCCCGACGACGCGGTGCGTAAGATGCTGCGCGACGTGGATATTGTGGTGGTGCCGGAGCTCAACCAGGGCCAGCTGGTCCGCGAGATCCAGCGCCTGGTGAAAGACCGCAGCGACAGCAAGCTGATCAAGATCCAGCGGGTGAACGGGAAACTGATCTCGCCGGTGGATATCCTGCGTAAACTGAAGGAGGCGATCTGACCATGGCCAACATTCCCCAAAAAGTTATCCACGATTTCCTGCGCCACGACAAGAAATTCCCCCACGTCTGGTGCGCCGGCTGCTCCAACGGCATCATCCTGGGTTCCATCATCCGCGCTTTGGCCGGGATGGACATCAAGCGCGACGACATCGTGATGGTTTCCGGAATCGGCTGTTCTTCGCGCATGCCGGTCTATGTGGATTTCAACACCCTGCACACTACCCACGGCCGCGCCATCGCCTACGCCACCGGCATCAAACTGCACAAACCCCACCTCAAGGTGATCGTGATCACCGGAGACGGCGATTGCACCGCCATCGGCGGCAACCATCTGATCCACGCGGCCCGCAGAAACATCGACCTCACCGTGATCCTGGTGAACAACAATATCTACGGCATGACCGGCGGACAGTGCTCTCCCACCACCCCGCACGAGGCTTTTGCCACCACCGCGCCCTATGGCAACATCGAGCCGGATTTCAACGTTTGCAACCTGGCCTTGGGCGCCGGCGCCAGCTATGTGGCCCGCACCACAGCCTACCACACTCCCGAGACCCAGAACATGGTGAAGGAAGCCATCGAGCATCCCGGCTTTGCCCTCATCGAGATCGTGGCCGCCTGCCCGGTGATCTACGGACGCCTGAACAAAAAAGGCGGCGCTCCGGACATGATGAAGGAAATGCGCGACAACTCCGTGCCGCTCTCCGCGGTGGAAAAACTGCCCCCCGAAAAGGTGGAGGGAAAGATCATCCGCGGGGTCCTGCGCAAGGAGATCCACCCCGAATTCACGGCCCAATATGCTGACCTGGTGAAACGAGCCCAAGCCCTGGGAGGCGGGAAATGAAGAAAAACTATGAGATCCGCCTTTCCGGAAGCGGCGGACAGGGACTGATCCTGGCCGGGATCATCCTCGCCCGCGCAGCTGTGCTGGACAAGCACCGCGTAACCCAGACCCAGAGCTACGGCCCCGAATCCCGCGGCGGTTCGTCCCGCACGGACGTGATCATCAGCGACCAGGACATCTATTTCCCCGAGGCTGTGAACTTCAACTGCCTGCTCGCCCTCACCCAGGAAGCCTGCGACAAATATCTCTTCGACCTGCGCGAAAAGGGCATCCTGATCATCGACACCACCTATGTGAAAAACCTCGCCCTGGCTGCCGAAAACACCTATGAGCTGCCCTTCACCGAGATCGCCATCGCCAAACTGGGCAGCCCCATCACCACCAACATCATGTCCCTGGCCTTCCTGACCAAGGTAACCGGCATCGTCAAGGAAGACTCGCTCCAGCAATCCATCGCCGAAACTGTGAAGCCGGCTTTTGTGGATATCAACCTCAAGGCCATGCAGATCGGCTTTGACCTTGCCGATAACTACGGAAAATAGCGCGCCATGATCAAACACATCTCCCACATCGGCATCGCGGTGAAGGACCTGGACGAAGGCATCGCCTTTTACCAAAAGCTGGGCCTCACCCTCGAAGGAACGGAGGAAGTGCCCTCCCAGATGGTGAAGGTGGCCTTTTTCCCCTGCGGCGACACCCGCATCGAACTGCTTGCCCCCACCTCCGGGGACAGCCCCATCGCAAAGTTCCTGGAAAAGAAAGGCGAAGGCATCCAACACATCGCCTTCGCGGTGGATGACCTGCCGGAAGAGCTTCTGAAAGCGGAAGACAGCGGCATCCGCCTCATCGACAAGGAACCCCGCCCGGGCGCCCATCACGCCGATATCGCCTTCCTGCACCCAAAATCCAGCCTCGGCGTCCTGATCGAATTCTGCCAGGAACAGGAACACAAAGAAGAAGAAGAAGAAGAAGAATAAGCTTGATCCGGGCCCTACGCCCCGGACCACTGACATCAAGGCCGGCCTTAATCGCCGGCCTTTTTTCTACCATCTGAACAGCAGCCGTGTCATTCTGGGGAAGGGGCCCCGGAATCCATGACATCTTTTTCATAAACGTTCGAAACCGAATCGGGGTCGATCCAGACCTAGTCTGCATCGACACCCTCATAGGGCTATTCCTGCCAGGGCTTGATTCCGGGGCCCCCACCCCGGAATGACATGGCGGGCAAAAATACAGCCTGACAGGTCCGGAATGGCACAACAAACCACCAACCTCGGAATCCCTGGGAGCCTGACGTCCAGCCCATGGCCCGTCAAGGTGCTGGTTATGGCCAGGCTGGCCATCACCCGGACGTTGGCTCGGGTTCGGTAACCTGGCTGGTCCCGGGGCAGAACGCTCTGGATCCCGCCTGAATCCCATCTCATCCACCTCTTCCCAGGCCCCCGTACACCGCCCCCCTGAGATGCGGGAACTAGGCGGGAGGCAGCTGAGGGGCGTATGGGAGAGCGCTAAAGGCGAAGAGAAAAACCCGGGAGCGGACTCCCGGGTTTACTTATCTTGTTGGTTATTAGTTACTTAGTTCTTGGCGATCACCTTGTAGAACTTCATCACGGCAGAGTTTTCGCTCCAGGTGGTGCCGGTCCAGTTACCCTCGGCGAGGGTGTAGGTGCCGAAGGGATCGGTGGCGGACCAGATCTCGTAGTAGGTGGCGCTGGTGATGGCGTCCCAGGACAGAGTGATCGTGCCGCCGCCCTCGGTGATCTGAACCACAGGGGTGTCAAGACCTCCGCCGGGGCTGAAGACGTGGCTGCCCAGATAGGTGATGGTGTCGATATCGTAGAAGGTCCACTCTGTGGTCAGGGTGGGGAAGCCAGTGGTGGGATTGACGGTCACGCCTCCGGTGACATCGCTGTTGCGGACCATAGTCTTGTTGATGGTCCATTCCGGTTCGGTGCCCCACTGGGTTCCGGGATCCTCACCGATGCAGCCGAAGATGTCCACTATGGTGTCCGTGCTAATCTTGCGCAATGCAAGCGCGTCGTCTCCATTAAACGACACATTGCCTGAGGTGTCATCTGCCAAAGCCAATATCTCGGGAATGGATGATGGGTTGGCCAGGACGTAAACATCACCGTGGGCCAGCGTTCCTGTGAGCGCCACAATGGAAGGAGTTAACAGACCATTATACCAGTTTTCAAACTGATAGTCACTCAGGTCCACAGCAGCGCCAGTGCCGTTGAAGATCTCGATGGCCTTGTTGTTGCCGGAGCCTTCGATGTATTCGGAGAAGAAGAGCTCGCTGGCGAAGTTGCCAGCAGGCGGAGTGGCAGTTCCTTCCAGGTCGATGGTGGCGGGGCTGGCGTCGGTGGTCTCATGCAGGATGGAGCCTGTGAAATAGCCGGCCACGCTTGAATTCATGCGCACATACACGCTGCCGTTGAAGTCGTAGGCCAGTCCCAGGAACCCGGACCAGGGTCCGGAAGCGGATGAGCTGATCTCGAAGGGTCCGTCCACCGTAAGGTCAAGAGTGGATGAGGAATAAGCACCGGTCGCGCTCAGAGTATAGCTCTGATAAGCGGAAGGCGTTCCCACCTCGTGGGAGAAGGCGGTAAGGTTCTCGGTTATATTCCAAGTGATGGGAGGTTCAACTGTTTCGCCGATCAACTGGGCAGAAGCACCCTGAGCGCCTTCGCTGGCCAGGGTCAACGTGCCGGAGTGTTCTCCCACCACCGAGGAATTGATCCTCACGTAGATGTAACCGCTGAAGTTGTAGGCCAATTCGATGCTTGAGTCATAGCCGGTGTCCGTGGCCGTTGAGACTTCGAAGTGTTCCGGGGCCATGACTGTGATGGGGGCGCTCAGATAATTTCCCACTACCTGATAGGTGGAGTATTCATCTGAGGGGTAGCCGGGGATGTTGATCAGTTCGGCTTCGTTGATCACTGTCAGGGCAATTTCCGCGCCCACGGTCACGCTGATGGGGTTGGAGTTGTCGCTGGTCCCATTGGAATTGTAGGCCCGCACCACGTAGTAGTAGGTGGTTCCGGCGGTGAGGCCGGTAACGGGATAGGTGGTAACGTTGCCCACGTCTAGGTTCTGGTAGCCGGTCACGTAGTTGATGGAGCCCATCAGGTGGTAACCGAGGTAATCCAGCGTGTTGACGTCATAGACATCCCAATCATCGATTGAATAGGAGGCCGTGGGCATAGTTATAGTGGATTTCCTGACCAGGGTGACGTCCTTTCCCCAATCGGGGGTAACCTGATTGACAATGCCAACCACATCGGTCTGGACGCCAGTGTTGTAAAGCGCAATAGCATCATTGCCGTTGTAATTGACCGCTGAACTTGATGTGTAGAGGTCGACATAATCGCCAATGATGTAATCCCCAGCGCTTTCACTGGAATAGGCGATCACGTAAACGTCGTTGTTTGGCAAGGTACCGCTCAGGACCAATTCATTGCCAAAATCCCCAGCACCATTGGTCTGCTTCATCAGTGAATAGTTGGCCAAGTCGACCGCCGTCCCTGTTCCATTGTAGATTTCCAGGCCTTTCCTGTAGCTGGTACCTTCGACATATTCCGAAATGATCAAATCGGTTGCAGCCGAGCCTCCCACAGTGTAAACATCCAGATAGTAGCCGGTGGCGCCGGTCACGGCTGACCAATTGGCTGTGAAGCCGGTTCCGCCAACGTTGGTGGCATCCAGGGCGACAGGGGCGTCCGGAGGCGGAGGAGCGGTTACTTCACCGCTGCAGGTGACGGTTTGGGGGTCAGCGCCGGTGGAAGTGATGCTGATCACTTCATCGTTGTATGTGCCAACTGCCAGGCCGGATTTCAGGCGCACGTAAATGGTTGTTTCCGCAACCGTGCCGGCAACAGGGACGAGGGTCTGGCTGGAAGCAAAAGGGCCACCTGAGACCAGGGCTATTTCATAATCCGTCGGGGCTGATATTGATATGTTTGCGGTAAGATTTAATCCACTAACGGTAAAACTCTGTTCGGAAGAGGGTCCGCTGCCGAACTCATAGCTGAATCCGCTCAGAGTAATCGGGGCCACATAGATCACCGGATCTTCCGGGGCTAATTCAATAGATATATTATCCACTTCCCAATTCCTATAGCTACCGGGATTGTAATGGTATTGGAAACCAAGCCAAACTGAAGTGCCAGTAATTCCAGACAGATCCAGAACTCCGGAACTTGACCAGGTTTGTGTGGTTGATGCTGCAGTATAGGGAATTTCTGCCCAAGTCGCTAAGTAAGGGTCACCGATACCAGCATAATCTGTTGAATACTTGAGCTTTAGGTAATTGTTGACGTCATCGCTGCCATAATTGTACCAAGTATCAAATGACATCTGCAGGTCGCTATAGGCTGTAAAATCGATCCCGGGTAGAATCAACCAATCATCTTCCAAATCACCGGTGTTATATCCGCTCATGTAAGCAAATCCGTTACCACTATAATCGTCCCAAACCCAGTTTTTTGTAGCACCTGAAGAACTGAACACATAGCAGTCGCCCAGATCCACGTTAAACGGCTCATAGTAAGGTACCGTCGTGGTTTCTGGTTCTATCACTGTATAACTGTGCTCTGCAGAAGTGGAGGAATCCGTGTCGTCATCCACGGCGTAGATCACATAATAGACCGTGGTGCCGGCTGGTTGGGCCGGGATGTTGCTGACGGTGGTATAAGTCGGGGCTGTGCCCACGGTCATGTTGATCGTGTTGGGATAGGTGCCGGTGGTGGTACCCCATTTCAACTGGACCAAGGACACCGTTCCGTCGGAATCTGTAACGTCCGCGGAAATGGAGACGGTGGTGCTGGCCTGAATATCGACTGAGGGTGTTTGCAAGATGTTGGATATGTTGGGTGGAACATTTCCTCCACCAAAACCTGACCAGACGAAGTTGTCAACCATGATCCTCTCACCGGCGCTATTGGCCTTGAAGCGGATCTTGATGTTGGCGTTGGCGCTATTGATGGTGCCATTAAAGGTTTTCCATGCGCTCAGGTCATCCAGGGCGGCGTTGTTGATGGTGGTCACATTTACCCAGTTGGTGCCGCCGTCGGTAGAATAATCCAAGGTCAGATCAGGAGAGGGGCTTGCATCCCAGCGACGCACATCAACGCTGAAATCTCCAACGCCACCGGTGGAAATGGTCATGATCCATTCAACGGTGGCCAGATTCTGCAGCCTCCAGGAATAGGCGCCCAAGGCTCCCGGATATCCGTCCTGCGTTGAGGGAGTATTGCGTAACGCGGGGCCGCCGGTGGCGGAGAATACTCCATCAACGTAGGTGTGGTCGACGGCGTAGCTTGTTATAGAAACTGAACCGGCGGTCCATTTGGCCGCGTCATCAAAATTGATGGTGGTTTGGGCAAAAACCAATCCCATCGCGGCGAGCAGCGACAGGACCAAAATGAGTTTTTTAAGCATGTTCATCTCCTTGCTTAAGTCATTAAAACTAAGTGTTGCCGGGGTCTCTGACCGGCAGCGTTGCAGATATCGAAAAAAAACAGGGATTTGGCGGGGCGGCGGCCCCTGGCCAAGCCATAACACAATATGAAAAAATGCGGTTGCGTCAACAAGCGGGGGCATATCTCCCCGATAGGCAAAATCTCACGGGCGCGGATATCCGTCAATGTATTTTTCTCAAAGCTGACGCCAACGCGCCGGGTTCCTGCGCGCAGGGGCGCAAGGCAATCGAACAGCCCGGCCGGAGTCAAAAACGGATTGACAGGGCGGGGGCTTTGGATTATCGTGTTTACAGATGAATACAAACGAAAAGGACAAAACCATGACCCAATCCACCAATCCCCTGTTGAGGCCGAAAAGCAGCCACCGCCTGCAGGCCATACCCTTCGACGAGATCAGGACCGAGCATTTCATGCCGGCGATCGAGGAGACCCTGAAAACCGCGCAGGCGGAGATCGAGGCGCTGAAGAGCAACCCCGCCGCGCCTGATTTTGAGAACACCATCCTGGCCTTGGAGCTAAGCGGCGAACAGCTGAACCGGGTGGCCGGGATCTATTTCAACCTGCTGTCCGCGGAATCTGACGCCGAGTTCAAGGCTTTGGCGCAGCAGATCTCGCCGCTGCTGGCCCAGTTCAACAGCAGCATCTCCACCGACGCGGCCATCTTCGCGCGGGTGAAAAAGGTGTGGGAAGACGAGGTGGAGGGACGCCCAAAGCCTGAACTGCCCAAAGACCTGAGCGACCGCGAAGCGCTGAAACGGGCGGAACGCCATCGCCTCACCGACCGGGCCTACAAAGGCTTCATCCGGGGCGGCGCGCTGCTGAGCGCGGAAGACAAGCAAAAGCTCACCGCCATCGCGATGGAATCTTCCAAGCTGTCACCCCAGTTTTCCGACAACGTGTTGAACGCCACCAACGCCTGGGAACTGCATATCACCGACCCCGCCGACGTGGAAGGCATGCCCTCCGGCGTGCTGGCCGGGGCGGCGCATCTGGCCAAGGTGAAAGGCAAGGAGGGCGGCTGGCTCTTCAATCTGCAGCCTTCCAGCATGGTGCCCCTGCTCACCTACTGCAAGAACCGCGAACTGCGGCGCCGGATCCAGACAGCCTACGCCTCCCGCGCCTTCAAAGATGACTTTGACAACCAGGAGATCATCAAACGCACCCTGGAACTGCGTCAGCAACGGGCCGACCTGCTGGGCTTCCCCACCCACGCGGATTTTGTACTGGCCGACCGCATGGCAGAATCCGTGCCGACCGCCACGGATTTCCTGGAAAAGATCTATGGCGTGGCCTATCCCGCCGCCCAAAAGGAATACCAGGAGGTGGTGGATTTTGCCAAAGAGACGGACGGCATCAGTGATTTCAAGCCCTGGGACCTGAGCTATTACTCAAACAAGCTGAAAGAACGCCGCTACGCCTACGATCCTGAAGAACTGCGCCCCTGGTTCAAGGTTGAGAACGTGCTGGACGGTCTGTTCATCGTGGCCAAACACATCTACGGGATCGAGGTGAAGCAGGTCTATGACGTTCCCACCTGGCACCAGGACGTTAGCACCTGGGAAGTTTACGACGGCTCCGGAGATTTTTTGGGCCTGATGTACCTGGACCTCTTCCCCCGCGACACCAAACGCGGCGGGGCCTGGAAAACCTCTTTCCAGGGACAGGGACTTTACTCCGACGGCCTGCGCCGCCCGCAGGTGGCGATCGTGGCCTCGCTAACCCCCTCCACCGAGGACCAGCCCTCGCTGCTGCGCCTGGACGAAGCCCGCACCATCTTCCACGAATTTGGCCACGCGCTGCACAGCCTGCTGGCGGACGGCTATTACAAAGGCCTTTCCGGCACCAGCGTGCTCTGGGACTTTGTGGAACTGCCCAGCCAGATCATGGAGAACTGGCTGCTGGAAGAAGAGGCGCTGAACCTCTTCGCCAGGCACTACGAAACCGGGGAACCGCTGCCCAAGGAACTGCTGGACAAGGTGATCGCCGCGAAGAACTTCCAGGCCGGGCTTGCCAACCTCAACCAGCTGCGCTATGCCATGCTCGACCTGGCCTGGCATACAACGCATCCGGACAAGATCAAGGACGTGGACTCCTTTGAAAAGCAGGTCACAGAGCGATTCCAGATCCTGCCCCCCATCGAGGGAGCCAATATCTCCTGCGCCTTCGCGCACATCTTTGCCGGAGGCTATTCCGCCGGCTACTATTCCTATAAATGGGCCGAAGCGCTGGAAGCCGACGCCTGGAGCCTCTTTGAGGAAAAAGGCATTTTCAACCCCGAAGTGAGCGGCGCTTTCCGCAAATACATCCTGGCCCGAGGCAACGCCTTCCATCCCATGGATCTCTTTGTGGCCTTCCGCGGCCGCAAACCGGATCCGGACGCCCTGCTGCGGCGCGACGGCCTGCTGCCTCAACAGGCCTGAGCCAGTAACTGACCAATAGGAAACGCCGGAGATAACGCCGGCGTTTTTTTTGCACTTGCCAGTGAGACAGGTTTCATCAATTCCATCAATTCATCAATTACCCTTTCACGGGACCAGTGGTTACAGAGGAAGGGAATCAATTCTATCAATTCTATCAATTCTATCAATTCCCTTTATACGGCCGCCCGGAAAGGGAGGGTCAAGCCAAAAAGGACAATGTTATAATTTAAAGACATATATAACATATATATACCTATATAACTACTAATACCTACTATATTAGTATATATTATATGTATATAGTATATATATCTATAACTTAGCAATCCTACATCCTGGGCCTGGACGGGAAAGTTGGAAAGGGGCCGTGTAAAGGGAATTGATAGAATTGATAGAATTGATTGAACTGATCAAAGCATACTGTGGCTTCGATCGTGGTGATGAAAGAGGGAATTTATGAATTGATGGAACTGATGAGTTGCAGATTTGGGATCTTGCAGGGAACTATGGCTGAATCCTCCGCCTTTCGTCTTGACACTTACGTCAGTTATATGCAGAGCAGGCAGGGCTTATAAGCCAGAGATGGCTGCAGGGTGGGAGAAAATACTCTTCTGAGCGGCGTAGCGGCCCAAGAAACAAAAAAGGCCGGGAAATCCCGGCCTTGTAATATGTTGAGGTTATAGGGGGTTACTTGATGCCTTGGGTCATGGCTTCACCCAGGCTGAAGATGGGCAGATAGACCACGATGATGATGCTGCCGACCACAGCTGCCATGAGGATGATCAGCAGAGGTTCGATCAGCGAGGTGAGGCGCTCGATCACGGCGTCCACCAGTTTTTCGTAGAACTGCGCGGCTTTGCCCAGCAGTTTGTCCATATCTCCGGTTTCCTCCCCGGTGCCGATCATCTGCAGCAGGGTGGGCGGGAACAGGCCTGTGCGGCGGAACGCGTTGGCGACTCCGTAACCTTCCTTAACCATCACTCTGGCGCGGCGGATGCCGCCTTCGATCACAGCGTTCTGGACCACGTTTTCGGTAAGCTCCATGGTGTCCATGATGGGCACGCCGGCAGCCATGAGAATGGAGAAAGTGCGGGAGAATTTGCTCATAATGGAGTTGGTGGTCACGCCGCCGAAGATCGGCAGCTTGAGCTTGATGCTGTCCCAAACGAAACGTCCCTTGTCCGTGAGATTGATCACCCAAAGCCCCACGACCAAGCCGAGGATCAGGAGAATAGCCAGGAAAACGTTGTTGGTGATGAAGTTACTGATGCCGATGGCGATCTGGGTGGGCATTGGCAATTCGGCATCGAAGCCTTCATAGACATCGGCAAACATAGGCACCACGTAGTAGAATAGGAACCAGACCACGAGGGCCAGGAAGACGAGGATGAAGATGGGATAGGCCATCGCGGAGCGCACTTTGCGGCGGGTGTCCTCGATCTTTTCCAGATAGTCGGAAAGCTCATCCAAAATTGTGTGCAGCGTTCCGGAAACCTCTCCGGCGGTAACCAACGCCACATAGAGTGGGTTGAACACGCCGGGATGCTGTTCCATGGCCTCGGAGAGCGAATAACCCTTGCGGATGTCGTCGGAGAGGCGGCGCAGGACCTTGGCAAACTTGGCGTTCTTTTCGGCTTTCTCCAGGTCGGTGATGGATTTCTCGATGGTGAGGCCGGCGGAGAACATGGTGGAGAGCTGGCGGGTGAAGAATACCAGGGTTTTAAGCGAAACTCCCGTGCGCCATTTGTAGATGGAGAGCATGATCTTGTCCGAGAGGGAGAGCTTGCCCTTGAAAGCGCCTTCTGAGGCGGCTTTCACAGAGATGATCGTGCTTCCTTCCTTGGCCAGTTTATCCACCGCCTGGTCCAGGGAATCGGCTTTGAGGATTCCCTCCACCCTGGCACCTTTGGCGTCCTTGATGATATAGGCAAAATTCGGCATGAGCTAAACCTTCTGAATTTTATTCCACGATAGTCATCTTGATGACTTCGCGGATGGTTGTAACACCTTTGACCATCTTGTTCATGGCGGCATCGTGCAGGGTACGCATGCCCGCGCGGAGAGCTGCTTCGCGGATCAGGTCCTGATTGCCGCCGTCGTAGATCAGGCTGCGGATCTCAGGATTCACGATCAGCAGTTCAAAGATGCCGGTACGTCCGGAAAAACCAGTGTTGTCGCAGTGCACGCAGCCACGGCCCATCTTGAAATTGATCTTGGCGGCATCCTCGGGGCTAAGCCCGCAATCGCTGAGCTCCTGTTCGCTGGGTTTGTAATCCATGATGCAGTAAGGGCAGATCTTGCGAACCAGGCGCTGGGCCATCACCAGGCTGAGCGAGGAGCCAACCAGGTAGGGCTTGATGCCGATGTCGATCAAACGGGTGATGGTGGAAGGGGCGTCGTTGGCGTGCAGAGTGGAAAAGACCAGGTGGCCGGTGAGGGAAAACTTGATGGCGATATCGGCCGTTTCTTCGTCGCGGATCTCACCGATGAGCACGATATCGGGGTCCTGGCGGAGCACGGAGCGGAGCGCGGAACCGAAGGTAAGGCCTATCTGTTCCTTGGTCTCGATCTGGGTGATGCCTTCAAGGCGGTATTCGACGGGGTCTTCAACCGTGATGATGTTGGTTTCGATATCCTCGATCTCTTTCAGTGCGGCGTGTAGGGAGGTGGATTTACCACTGCCGGTGGGTCCGGAAACGATGATGATCCCATAGGGCCGGCGAATGATGCGGGCAAAGATATCCATGTCCTCCTGCTCGAAACCGAGGGTGGTGAGTTTGAAACCGAACTCGCCCTTGTCCAGCAGACGCATCACGACCTTTTCACCCAACACTGTGGGAGTGATGGAAACACGCACGTCCACGCTTTTGAGTGAGGTTTTAAGCGAGATGTGACCATCCTGGGGCAAACGCCGCTCGGCTATGTTGAGCTTGGACATCACTTTCACCAGGGAGATCAGGCCGGGATGCATGCCGATGGGGGGCGTCATTACTTCGCGGAGCGCTCCGTCCACGCGGTAGCGGACGCGGGTGTTCTTGACCAGAGGTTCGATGTGGATGTCCGTGGCGTTGGATTTGATGGCTTCGTTGATGATCAAGTTCAGCAGTTTAACGATCGGCGCGTCGGCATCACCGGAGGCAGCGGAGATGGTGATCTCATTCTCGTCGTCGTCCATAGCCACGAAATCGAAGCCGCCCACGGCGTCTTCCACTTCGGAGGTGGTGCGGATGCTTTTATAGTATTTTTCTATCGTGTCGTGCAGCGCTGTCTCGGAGATCAGCTTTGGCTTCACGTTTTTGCCCAGGATCTTCTTGAGGCTGTCCAGAACGGTTAGGTTGTCCGGATCGGCCATCGCCACCACAATGCCGTCGGCATCTTCGCGCAGGGCGACCACCCTGTTTTCATTGGCATATGGTTCCGGGATCATTTTGACCACATCGATGTCCAGGTCCATCAGCTCGTTTTCCATGGCTATCTCGTATCCGAGCTGCATATTGAGAACCGAAAGCAATTGTTTTTCATTGAGATAACCGAGCTTGATCATTGTTTCGCCGATCTTCAGGCCAAAATTGCTCTGCTTGATCAAGGCTTCCTTGACCTGATCTTCGGAGGCGTATCCTTCGTGGACCAAGATCTCTCCAAAGCGGGCAAACTGGGGATTATATGTCATCTAAATCTTCCTTGAAAAAATTATTGTCAAAGCAGGGGCCAAGCCACTGCCACTAAAAGTTCACAAAAGTCCCGGGCACAGGGACGGCCGCAGCCGCCCCCGCGCGAGGACCAAGTTTTAGAACGGAGGGTTGGGAGTCCAGTAACGGTAGAGGGCTACGTTGGTTTCCGCCGTCACGTTGGTTCCCAGGATACGGCCAATGATGATTCCGCTGGTCTGGCCGGGCGTTTGGGTCATCGGATCTCCAGCCGGGCATTCCAGCCGGTGGTAGCGGATCTGGCCCCAGGCCCAACCAGCGTAGTTGCCGGTGCCGTAGCTCCCGTCATCGGTTATGATCCGCCAGGCAGGATCTGAGGGATAGTTGTTGTTGAATCCTGGTATCGCCACGAATTCACCTTTGGTACAGAGCAGCATGATCGCAGAATTACCCACCGGCTGTCCCTGCCCGTCTGTTAGCACGGCATAGATATCGGCGGATTTCCAATCGGGGGCGGTGTCGCCAAAGATCAGCGAAGCGGGGTTGGCCTGGATCTCGAAACGCGGATCGTTCAGCGGCAGCTGGACAGTCGCGTAGCCATCAACACCTTCGCCCTGGATGGCACCGGTGCTGGCCCGGATGGTTATCCAGTCGTTGGTGTAGATCCCGGAATAGGTGAGGGTGGTGAAGGCCACTCCCTCCAGTGAGTCTTCATCAACACTGACGTTTCCGGTATAGGCGTTGGCGCCGATCTGGCAGTTGGTGACGTCGTTGATGAGCTCAAAGAACACAGATGTTCCTCGTCCAACCGGGTTTCCATAGGCGTCTTTAACCACTGCCTGGGCGATAATGCGCCAGAGACCGCCACCCATGTTTTCGCCGGTGTTGAAACCTCCGATATAGGGCAATACCTGAGCCGGTGGTCCGGCTTTGATGACGATATTGGCCTTGGTGGCGCGCACCCATCTGCCGCTATTGGATGTACAGGAAGCCCTGATGATCAGGATTCCGGACTGGGTGCCGCTGTTTACCGATATCTGGGCTTCACCTCCGGTGGATACCACCAAAACGCTGTCTCCCACGGGATAATTGTTCAGATTGGCTCCGGCGGGCGGAGCGGTGTTCATAATGCGGAAATAGACGTCCTGCGGAGAGTCGATCAGGTTGCCGTTGATATCCTTCAGTTTCACCCGCAGAATCGCTGACTCCTGACCGCCGGTGTTGGCGACGTCAAGATCGATCTGGCCTTCCTGGGTGAAGGAAATGGAATGGATGTCGTCGGAAGTGACGTTGAAGATCAGTTGGGTCTGCAGGGTGTCGTTGTTGGCAAACGCCTTGATGGTGGCGGCTCCGGCAGTGAGGCCGGGAGTGAAGCGTACCTGGGCTTCGCCCATGTTGTCTGTATTGATGGTAACGGACTGGGTGGTGTTGATGAAGGTTCCCAGATCCGTTTCAAAACGCACCGGTTTGATCTGGCAGGGGTTGCCGTGCGGATCGTTGAGGGTGGCACGCATGAAGATGTGGTTCGGGCTGGCCACGAAACTGGTATCGGCTTCGATCATTTCACCATCCACCTCCACAAAGGACTGCAGTCCGATCGTGAAGGGATTCCCGGGCCTGATCAGCACTTCCCGGTTGCTGCTCACGTCGCCGATGGAGGCCGTAACAAAGGCGTTATCCACCCCCGGGGTGGTGGTGGCAACAGCTCCGGCGTTGTATTTGGCGTAAGCTCGCCCGTTGATGGTTTTGGATACGATGGATACTCCAAGCACGTTTCCGGCGTCATCCACGAACCTGCCCATGGTGCAGGAGAAGGTGATAAGGGTGTTGTCCGGAACGTTATCGCCCAGGATATTGGTGGCCAGGGCGTTGATCTCCGTGGTCTGCATCACGCTCATCGGGTAGGGATTGGCCTGGGAAAGGAAATTGAGGCTTACTGTCTCAACCTCCGGCACTTCGTCGATGAACACCTGCACTTCGGCCGTATCGGCGGAGGCGATCACGTTGGTATCGGTATCGGAGTAGTTGCGAACCACCGCCGTGATGGTGGCGTTTCCGCTTTCTCCATGGTCCCAGAAAGTTGTGGTGGCCACCCCGCTGCTGTCAGTTGCAACCGCGGTGAGAATTCGCCCCACATCGGTGCGGAAGTTCACTATCTGTGCGGGTACGCCAAAGCCCTCGCCATCCTTCACCATCACGCTGATATCGGAATAGGTAATGTTGTTGTCGCTGTAGATGGTGTCCGGCGTGGCCGAGATCTTTGTGATGATGCGGATCTCGGCGGGATCGGTGGTGAGACCTCCGGTGGGAGGCGGCAGGCGGCGGTCGCAGGAAGAAAACACGAGCAGCGACAGCACCAGCAAAGTCAGAAGGGGTAATAATGGTTTAAGTTTTCTCATTGGTCTTCCCCTTATTCTTCGTCGTTGTCAAATTTGATGAGGCGGCGGGTGAGGCGTTCGTCCACAACCGGTTCGCCCAATTCCTTGTACCTTTGGACCTCGGGATCGAGGCGGATCTGGTCGGCAGTGATCAGGCGAGGCGTGATCTCGATGATCAGATCGGAATTTTCCACCTGTTCCTGGCGGTGTTGGAAGAGCCTGCCGATGAAAGGCAGATCGCCCAGCAGCGGCAATTTGTTCACTTTCTGGCTGATGGTGGAGCTCAGAAGGCCGCCCACAATGATCTTGTGCTCATTGGGAACGGTTACCGTGGAGGAGATGCGGCGGACCTTGGTGCGGGGCACGTAGCCGCCCACCAGTTCGGTTACAGAGCTCACTTCCGGCGCGATGTGCGCGGTGATCTGGCCGTTGTCGTTGACCGTGGGGGTTACAACCAGCATAATGCCCACTTCTTCGCGCTCGACCTGGATCTGCTTATCGTTGTCCGTAACCACGAAGGGCACCACTTCACCGATATGGATCTGAGCTTCGTTGCCGTTCAGGGCGGTCACGCGGGTGTCCGTAAGCAGCTTGGCGGCGTTGTTTTCCAGCAACCAGTCGATGGTGATGTCAAAGGCGGTTAGCTGGCGGCTGAAATGGCCGATGTCATTGAAGCCGTTGATCCTCTGGAAGACCTGCTCGTCGGGCAGGATCTCGAAATCGGTGGGATTGCCATAGGGCAGATAACCATCCGGATCGCTGAAATCGAAGGGTAGCCCGGTTCCGGCGGCATTCACGGGATCTTCCGCGATGATGGTGGTCAGGTGGTTCAGCCGGCTCCAATCCACGCCAAATTTCTTGGCGTCAGTGAGGCTGATCTCGATCAGCCGGACCCGGATCTCGATCTGCTTCTGGGCCACGTCGATCATCTGCACCAAGTCCCTGATGCTTTCAAAGGTATCGGTGTTTCCGTACACCATGAGGGCGTTCTGCCCTTCCAGGGGTACCACCGTGCCGTCTGTTTCGGACAAAGCGGCACTCACTTTGGCGGCATCTAGGTTGTTCAAATAGATGATGTGGTTGCGCTGGCCGGAAGATTCGGAAATGTTTTGCTGGGTTCCCACCAGGAAAGTGTTGTCTCCGTAGATCTTGTAGGACAGGCCGGCGGATTTTGCCACCAGTGAAACGGCGGTTTCGATGGGCACGTCTTTGATGCTGACGGTTACCCGTTGCTGCTCTTTTTCCAGGCTTCCTGCCTGGTCGGTGGCCAAAACAATGTTGGTGCCACTGAGGCGGGCCAACGTGCTTAGCACTGAGGACAAAGGTTCGTCCACACTGTTGAGGGTCACAGGTTTTCTGAGAGCGCTTGATTGTGCACCCAGAGCCGCGATCCCCAAGAGGAAAGCCATCACCAGAGTGCAGATTATAAAGCGTTTGGACACGAAAGCGTTCAACATATTTTCTCCAGCTTCGTTATATTTTTTCATGATTAATAGTTCTGATCCGTGTTTTGTTTAACGAGATCCTCTTCCGAGAAATCAGGCATCTCAGGACGGGCCTGAATGCTCAGGGTCTGCGGTCCGCCATAATAGATGCCAACGTTTTGCTCGTTGATCCAGCTGATCCGCCTTCCTTCGATCACGTCTCCCACACCGGCGGTGTAGATCTTGTCCTGGAATTCCACCGTGACCAGCCGTTTGCCCGTTTCCTCGTCTATATAGGTACCGGTGGGGCGGAAGGTGTTACGCAGGGCGTTTTCGAATTCCTTGGCCAGGTCAAAGCGGTCTTTGATGATATTGCCCTGGCGCAGGGGATCCTTGGCAACCGTGAAGACGGTGTTTTTTCGTTCCAGGATGGATTCCTCAATGGACATAATCCTGGCGCGCAGGGTGTCCGAGACGGATTCATTGGTGTGTTTGGACTGGTCCGGAATGTTAGCCATCTTGGCGTTGTAGGTGACCAGCCGGATGGCGAAGGCGATCAAGGCTATGAACAGCAGGGCCAAGGCGAGGTCTTTCAAATATCTGAATTGCATCTTAGGCCCCCTTCTTCACTTTGAATATGGAAAGTTCCATGGTTATCCGGTAGATGTTGGGCGCGCCGGAATCTGTGCTCTCATTCTTTTCCGCGATCTGGGCCGGGCTCACGTCCAGATACTGGATCTTGATGATGTGGTTCAGGGCTTCCAGCTCGGAAATGAATTGGCCCATCTGCCGGAAGGTGCCCTGGAGTTCCAGGCTGTATGTGGTTTCGATCATGCCGGCTTCGGTGAATTTGTTGGAATCCGAGATCTTGATCAGCTTCATTTGGTTTTGATCGCGCAAGGCTTCGATCCGCTTCTGGAAGTCGTTCATCTCATCCACCGAGAATCTGGATTCCGTGGTCAGGCTGTTGTCCAGGATCTCCCGGAACTGGCTGAGCTGCTGGTCCATGATCATGGCGCTGTTGAGTTTTTCCAGGGTGGTCTTGATCTTGTTGTCATAGCTTTCGATCTCGCCCAGATGTTTGGTTAGCGAGTTTCCGGCCAGCAGGAAGAACACCACGGAGATCAGGATCATGCCCAGGATGAAGATCAGGTATTTCTCTTTCATTGTTCCACCACCTTGGTTTCCAGAGCCGAGGAATCGCGGCTGTAACATTCGATCAGGAATTCCAGGATCTCGGTGTCTTTGGCCATCTGCCTGATCTTGGAGCCGGATTTGATCTCCGGGAAATCGTCGCTGATCTCAGGATTGGCTTTCAGGCGCTGGACAAAGTCGAAGGTTACGTCACCTTCCTGGATGTTCCTGTCCACCTCGATGATCCCGTTGAGGGTCAGCACGCCGTTGTTGAAATTGAACTTGCGCACGGCCAACTGCCTGTCGATCTCCTGGCTGAGGGCTTCCAGTTTTTTGGTCCAGAAGATGCGGTCGTTGAAGGTCTCCGCCAGCTGGTCGACATCGTCCACAGACAGATATTCGCCGCTGGATTCGTATTCGTCCAGTTGGGCATTGATCTTGGCGTAGTATTTCCGGCGGTTTTCCACTTTCTTTTTGAGGGAGTTGTTCAGTATCCACAGACCGGCAAACATGATCAGTGCCCCGATCAGGAAGCCAATGATGGCATTGCGGAAAGTTCTGTTTTCCCGCTCGGTTTGGAGCTTGATCTCGCCGTATTTGTTCAGGTTTATCTTGAAGTAAAAATTCGGTGTCATACTCACGTCCCCTATTCCAGCCGCATGGCCAGGCCTATCGCCAGGGCCAGTTGCGGGTCCTTTTTATCAGCGAATTTTTCAGGCATTTCCACGTTGATGAACGGCATGAAAATGTCTGTGGGAATGCTCAGTTTTTCCTCGATGTATTCCCGCAGCCCATTCAGCTTGGCGGTTCCGCCCATGAGGTAGAGCTTACGGAAATCGCTGTTGCCGGCCTCTTTGACGTAAAAGCGGAGTGAACGGCGCAGCTCTTCCACGATCACGTCTTCGGTGGATTTCTCGGAAATGTCCAGCATGCTGATGGTTTGGGCGCTGGCTACATTGGGGTTGTCCAGCAGGCCCCACTCCATCTTGTGGTTTTCCGCGTCTTCCCATTCCATCTGGCGCTTACGCATGATGTCCCGGGTGAAGTTGTAGCCGCCGAAAGGAATATCGCGGGCAAAGAATTTGGCTTCCGGGCCCCAGATGATCATGTTGGTCCGGTGGGCACCCAGATTGAGCAGAATGTACACACCTTCCTCAACAAAGGCGTTGAGGGCGAAGCTGTTGGCCACAGCCAGGGAATCGATATCCACAATGTTGGGGTTCAATCCCGCTGTCACCAGCGCGTTGGTGTGCTGGTTCAGCAGTTCTTTGGAAGTGGCACCCAGGAGGATGTTCATATTGTTGGTCTTTTCTTCGACATCGATCACTTGGTAGTCCAGAACCATATCCGTGCCGCTGATGGGGATGTGCTTCTTCGCTTCGAAGAACAGGGCGGATTCCAGTTCATCATCCGGCAGAAAGATGGTCTTGATCTGCTTGATGCTGGTGTTGTCGCCTCCCACAGAGGTTACCAGATGCTGGATCTTCTTGGGATTAATGTGCAGTGTTTTCATGATCTCGATCAGCACCGGGGCAAAGCGGTCCGGTCTGAGGTCACTGGGCACGTATTCCACACCAATCGGAACTGTCGGCCGGATCTCATAATTCAGCAGCTTGAAACCTTCGTGCAGCCTTTTCAGATGCACGACCTTGACGCTGTGGCTGCCGATGTCGATCCCGACCGATTCTTTGAACTTGGTCGTTTTCGCTTTCTTCATCGTTCCTCTTATCTATGACGTTTGAATATCTTCTAAAGGAATTCCGGCGGGCGTTTGATCACCCAGTTAACCGCGGAGAAGGGAGTTTCATCCCTGCGGTTCACTTCCGGAAAATCGATCGGCGAGATCCTGTAGAACCTGTCGTCGTAGTGGTAATTCTTTTTATAGCCTGTTCCGGAACCGGAAGCTCCGGGGAAATTGGCATTGGTCAGCTGGAAGCCGAAGACCGGGTCGTTGTGGCCCACGGCATTAGGGGAACTGGATGGCCCGCAATAGTCGATGGGCTGGTTCCAGTTGTTGTCTGAAGGCCACTCCGTGTCGTAATAGCTGCGGTGCACAAAACCTCTGCGGCGCTGGGAAATGGACCCGTACACGTTGATGTAGCCACGCTCCAGATAGGGTACGCGTTCCGGCCAGAGGGGATTGTACCAGGGGTAGTCGATCCTCAGGTTGCGGTTGCCGGGGGTGTTGGTCGCCCAGAGCTGTCCCGGTATGTGGGGGAAGCGGTAGCGGTGCAGGTCGATCTTGGTGTAGGTGACGTCGTTGATTTGAACGTCGGGCACGGAGGGGTGGGGATGCTGGTATTCAAAGGTGAAAACGCCGTCGCCATGGGAGCTGTTTGGCCCGTCATCGCCCAAAGCTGCCATGGCCGCGTAGATCCAGATGCCGCCGAAACCGGTATCAGCTCCCGAAGTGCCATGCACGCGCATGGAATCCACCGGGTCGCGGTAACCGTATTTGACCACAATGGATTTCTCCGCCACCAGCCCCACCACGTCGGTGCGGTTGGCAATGGGATCCGTTCCCGGGGCGGTGTTCACCAGCGTGATGTCATCCAGCAGAAAGAGGGTGTCGGAACAGCCCCAGGTCTGGTAGGAACCGAAATTGCCCTTGATCCAGAGTTTGTTCCAGACCCACTTGGATGTGTTCAAGGCAGTGCCGTTGTTGTAAAAGGACCAAACCGTGTCCCGGACGTCGTATTGGTTGCGGTAAAGGTAGGTGTCCGGATCCACTGGGGGATAGGGATTGTACACTTCTGCGTATTCCCGGTAGGGATCCTGCACCTCGCCCAGATAGGCTGTGTAACCAGCGCCTTCAACGTCCACGAACATTATATGGTCGGGGTCATTGTAAACCGGGCCGACAGTATTGTTCCTTCTGCGGATGCTGGAGGCCTCGTCGGGGAAAATAGTATAGGAGTAACCCTCGGAAAGGCCGCCCTGGAATACTTCACTCTCAGAGTAGGAGCCGGAGAAAGAGATCACCTCACCGGTGGTGGAAACCCAGCCGTAAAACACCGGCCAGCCATTGTTCACGCCGCCGGAGGTCTTTTTGATCCAGATGTCCGTATTGCTGTGCACGCGCCCGTGCAGAATGTCCGGACCGTGGAAATAGACGTTGGTGGCGTTGGGCGATTCGTCGGTGTCTGTGAAATACATGAATTTTGCAAAGGTCTCCGTTTCCAGGGTATAGATCCCGTATTTGCGGATCATGGAATACTTGGGGTTCATCATCGCCGTCTGCCCGATCCCGGATTTGGAGCGGACCAGCGATTTCACCTGGGTCTGCTGGGCCTGGTCTCCCATCACCACATCTTCGGTGACAACGTTCAAGCCCCCTTTGGACAGCAGGGACTGGATCCTGAAAGTCTTGCTCATCGCCGAGTTCACGATCTCGATGTTGCGTTCCGAGGTGCGGATGGGGATGATCACCGTGCCCAGTTTCTGCGCGATCTTCTGGCCGCGGTAGGCCTCGCTGCGTAAAAAGATCATGCTCTGGAAACCTTCAAAATCGAATTGGAAAGCCACCACATCGCGCATTGCCAGGCTGGACAGGGTGAATCCAGACATCGCTCCGATCACAGCCAGAAGCATCGCGATGGCGATGTTTCCGCTGGGACGTTTGAACATCTTAAACATTTGACCTCCCTTTGCGGGATTTGAGCTTCCTCATTTCTTGACCATTTTGGTTTGGAATTTGATCGCGCGGTAACTCCCCGCTCCGGTCTTGACCCGGGCGTGCAGCTCCACTCTTACGGCCAGCAGGTCCTGGTCAGAATTGACTTTGGTGAACAAAAACTTGTCCACCACCATGTCATCCAGGTTTTCCTGCTTGGGAAAGATGTACAGCGGGGAAGCCACCTGGACCCCGTGGTGTACATAGGTGCAGCGCACAACGCCGTCGTAAAGGTAAAAGTGAGCGAAATCGGGGGTTTCCAAGCCTTGATCGGTGGGCGGGGTAATGCGCAGGCCGGTTCCGGAGATGGTGGTGGTATTGGTGAGCTGAAGCTTCATGGCATTGGCCACGCCGTAATATTCCATGTTGTCACCGCTGCCGACCGGCACTCCATTCTTGATCAGGTTGATACAGTCAAGGGCGTCCTTTTGAAGTTCAGCCCAGGCTGTCAGCTCCTTGTATTTGCGGAAAAAGGTTCCGATCCCGACGGCTGCCACAAAGATCAGCATCACCGAGATCAGCATCACCACGATCAGTTCAGCCAGTGTAACGCCGCGTTGGCGGCCCAGCAGGGAATTTTCGAATCTGTTTTTGGCTTTCATCATCAAAGGAAATAATCTTCCCGCATGCGGATAAATCTCTCGGTTTGGGAATTTGGCTCGGTCCATCTGAGGGTGGCCTCCAGATAGACATAGTTCAGCAATTGCTCGTTGGATGACTCCTGGGCGTTCCTGCTGGCAATGGTCATTTTTCCGCGCAAGATGTGGTCGGGATTGAGGTCGTCGATGATGTACTCCCGGTTCACCTGCAATTCAAAGGGTTTGCTGCGTGAATGGCGGTAATACTCCATCTCCAGCTCGCCGGTGATCAGCAGGGTGGCCACCCGGTCCCGGTAATTGATGAGCAGTTGCCTTTCTGCGTACACCACCCCGATATAGATGGCTACCAGCATCACCGCGATCACGGCCACCACCGCCAGGGTTTCCAGCAGGGTGATGCCGCTTTGCCCGGCCAGCAGGCCAAGCGGCTTCACCGATCTGCGTTGTGTATGGTCGTTCATCAGGAAAATCCCGCGCCTGAGGCAAACTGCTTGGGATTGTCCGCGAATTCTTCGGCGATGGTCCGTTCCACCAGGTTGTTCATCACCAGGTTGTACAGGGACTGGTCGCGGGTCTGCATTCCTTCCTTGGTGCTGGCCTGAATGATGGAGGGTATCTGGTAGGTCTTTTCCTCGCGGATCAGGTTGCGCACGGCGGTGTTTGCCACCATGATCTCCAGGGCCGGAACGCGGCTCTTGCCGTCCTTGGTGGGCAGCAAGGTTTGCGAAAGCACTGCCTCCAGGGATTCTGAGAGCATGGAGCGAACCTGCTGCTGCTGTTCCTTGGGAAACATGTCTATGATCCGGTCAATGGATTTGGTGCAGCTGCCGGTGTGCAGGGTGGCAAATACCAGATGGCCCGTCTCGGCCGCTGTCAAAGCCAGCGACACCGTTTCCAGGTCACGCATCTCGCCCACCAGGATCACGTCCGGATCCTCACGCAAAGCGCTTCTCAGCGCTGCCGTGAAACTCCAGGTGTCGTGCCCCAGTTCGCGCTGGTTGATCAGGCTGTTCTTGCTCTTGTGCACAAACTCGATGGGGTCTTCCACCGTGATGATGTGGCAATAGCGGGAATCGTTGATCGAGTCGATCATCGTGGCCAGGGTGGTGGATTTGCCGCTGCCGGTGGGGCCGGTCACCAGGATAAGTCCTTTTTCCTTGGTGGTCAGCTTTTTCAGGATATCCGGCAGATGCAGTTCCTCATAGCTTTTGATCTCATTGGGGATCACGCGGAATGCGCATGATATCCCGTTTATCTGATGGAACGCGTTCACGCGGAAACGGACGTCATTGCTGAGTTTGGTGGAAAAGTCGATCTCCAGGTGCTCTTTGAACATTTCCTGCTGGACTTCGTTCATCACCCCAAAAACCAAGGTCTCCACTTCCTCCACCGAAAGGATCGGCAGATTCAGCCGTTTCATCCGGCCGTTGACGCGCACCATGGGGTGCGCGCCAGCCGCGATGTGAAGGTCTGAAGCTCCCGCTTCCGCTGTGAAGCGTAATAATTCGTGGATAGTCAACTTGCTGCCTCCAGCTTACTCAGTTTCGGTCTCTACTCCTTCCGTGTTCGGGTCGGTGAACTGATCCACTCCATAGCCGTGAAACTTGGCATCGTCAACGTCGTACCAGACCTGCTTGTCCGGTCCGCCGGCGAAATCTTCGGTTGAGGTGGCGATGAACTTTTTGGGCGGGTTGCCGGTTACTTCGAACTTCCAGTTCTTGACCGTGCTTTCGCCGAGGTTGGTTTCCTTCATGGCGCGTTCAACGGTGTAATCCTGGGTGGTACCGTTGGTCTGGCGGTAAACGTCATAGGTCTTGCGGATGGCGGCGATGGCGGTCTGAGCTTCGCTGGAACGGGATTTCTCCACGTAGCGCATGTAGATCGGAACAGCCAGGGCGGCCAGGATGGCGACGATGATCACCACCACAAGAACTTCGATCAGGGTGAAACCCTTCTGGTTTTTCAGTTTCCTGAGCATTTGTATTTCCTCCTTACGGAACTATTTTTCTTCAGGTTGTTTTGGGAAATGCACTTTGCGTGCCAATTCCCAAGGAATCTTTTATATTCTTGGAATGCCAATAAAAGTCTTGACGCATTTTTGTCCATACTTTTTTTAGCATCTATCGTAAAATCACCATACATTATAAGGAGATACACATGCATTTCTCGCGTTGGCTTGCACTCGCCCTCTTCCTGACCCTGGGCCTCGTCGCCTCTTTCGCGGACGACATTACCACCGAAGTCAAAAACCAAAACCTGATCAATGACTCTGATGTCCTTGCCGAATGGGACGGCGGGGTGATCACCCGGGAGGATCTGAACAACAAGATCTCCCACCTGCCTGTCAATCAGCAGGGTAGATACCGCACAGTGGATGGCCAGATCCAGGTGCTGGACATCATGGCCGTGGAAGAAGCCTTCATGGCCAAGGCACTTCAGCTGGGCGTGGCCCAGGATCCCCAGGTCGCATCCAGGATAGCGGCCGGGAAACGCCAGTTCTTCATCCAGGAATACTACAAGCGCAACGTCAGCGACCTGGTGATCGTTTCCGAAGCCGACAAACAGGATTACTACAACAACAATAAGCAGGCTTTCTACGAGTTCCCGAACATCACCATCAATTATCTCCAGGCCAAGGATGAGGCGGACGCCCGGGCCGCGGTGGCCGAACTGAACGCCGGCAAAAGCTTCGCCGAGGTCTCCGATGCCTATAATCTGAACGCCTACACCAAAGGCCTGAAAGGCGTGATCAAGAACATCCGGCTGAACGGCAACATTCCCGGGGTGGGCAACGACCCTGCCCTGGAAAAACTGATCGCCGAGTCCCAGCCCGACAGCCTGGCCGTGCACGGCCCCGTTGAAACCAGCACCGGCTGGCACGTGTTCCGGACCCTGGATTACAAAGCCGGCCGCCAGAAACCCATCGAGGAAGTGATGCCTGAGCTGGAGCAGCGCGCCCGTCCGGGAGTGGAAACCAGGCTGCTGAACGACCTCACGGACCGCCTTAAAACCAAGTATGCCGTGGTGGTGGACACCACCCGCGTGGACGAGATCGACCTCTTCGACCGCGCCAAAAACAGCGATATCATGGACGTCAACCTGATCTCCTCCACCAATCCCGAGCTCAATATCACCGTGGCCACCCTCCTCGACCGCTTCGCCCAGCTCTCCCAGCAGGAACAGCTCTTCTTCAGCAAAGGCGAAGCCGCCAAACAGCTGCTGGACCAGGAGCTCATCCGTTCCCTGCTCTACGCCGACGCGCTGGAGCAAGACTACGACCAATATCTGCAGGGCAACCCAGACTTCGAGCAGATGCAGCGCTACTACATCCTGAACCAGGCTTTCCGCCAGCTGGTGGTGGATTCCATTCAGGTCAGCAGCGAAGAAGCCCGCGCCTATTATGACGAACACATTGATGAATACAGCACCCCCGCCCACCGCAAGATCCAGGTGCTCTGGTTCACCGATGCCGACGACGCCGAAAGGGCCCGCAGCAAATATGCGCTCTATGCCGGTTTTGACGACCAGGAGCGTATCGACAGGCTGGTCGCGGAAAAATCCTCCAAACCGCAGCTCAGATACCTGCAAAACATCTACGACAACGGCATCATCACGGGTATCGGGCCCGACGAGCAATTCAGCAACCTGGTCTGGGACAACCCCGTCGGCTACATCAGCCCCGTTTTCACCTCGGCCACCGGCGACATCCTCTTCTTCCAAAGCCTCGAGGAAACCCCCGCCACCGCCCAAAACTTCACCGAGATCGAACCCCGCATCTATGGCCTCCTTAAAAACCAGCGCCAGGCCTCCCAGCAGGAACTGGTCACCCAGCAGCTCTTTGAGGAATTCAACCTGGTGAAGTATCCCGAAAAGATCAGCCTTGAACTCAAGGCCGAGGAACTCTTCACCATGGCCGACAACTCCGCCCGGCAGCGCAATTTCAAGGATGCCATCGCTTTCTACGACCAGATCATCAAAAACTTCCCCAACGGCTCCGACGATTACCGGGCTTCCTTCATGAAAGCCTTCATCATCTCGGAAGAGCTGAAAGACGAAGCCCAGGCCCTCCAGCTCTTCAAGGATTTCCTGCAAAAATACCCCGAGGGCGAACTCAACGAATCAGCCCAGTTCATGATCGATTCCCTGGAAGGGAACGTGACCCTGGAGATCGAGGACTAAACCCCCAGACCTTTGCCCCAATAAAACAACCCCGCCGCGGCGGGGTTTTTTTCTGCTGTCTATGATTCTGATTGAATTGATTAAGCCTGTCATTCCGGGGCAGAGGCCCCGGAATCCAGCCCGGTTGAGAATAAACAGTGATGCTATCACACAATTCCGCCTTGGTACCTTCCCTTCCGCCTTGTATTCGCCTCCCGCCTGATCCCCGCATTTTAGGCGGCAATCTGGCGGGAGGCAAGCAAGGGGCAAACTGGACAGCGCTATGCGCGGGCCAGGCTTCAGATCTCTTTGGAATAGAGGCGGAATCTCTTGTAAATCTCGGCCCCGGTGCGTTCCATTTCGGCCCGCATCAGGGTGTTGGTTTCCATCTCGTGGTGGCTGTCCATGATCTTGAACCCGGCATCGGCGGCTGTTTGGAGCTGGGCAAAGCCCATCAGGATATCCACTCCTTTTCCTCGGAATTCGGGTTTAACGGCCCCCAGGTAGTTATCCAATTGGGTGGTTTTCTTGGAGGCGTTCATGATGTGGAGGAAGCCAAAGGGGAAAAGGCGTCCGCGAGCCTTCACGATCCCCGGCGAGAAATTGGGGATGGAGACCATGAAACCCACCACTTCCTGCTCCGGGGTTTCGATAACCTTGATGAAGCGGGGTTCGAGCAGGGGCATGTAGCGCTTGGCCAGGTGGTCCACATCGTTGTCGCTGAGCGGGGAATAGCCATAGATATCGGTGAAACAATCGTTCATGAGCCGGAATATGGGGCGGATATAGGCCTGGAGTTCCTTTTTCGCCTTGAATTCCTTCAGGCGGAAAAGCTTGCTGCGGCTGGCGCGTTCGAACATCTTCCGGTACAGCGGGGTCATGGTTTTGGCGATATCCATCTTATAGACGAACCAATCCAGCTCCTTGCCGTAACCCAGCTGGGCCATGTATTCGTTCATCACGGGGGTGTTCTGATAGCAGGCGAGGGTGGGGTTTTCGTGGTAGCCTTCGAAGATGAAGCCTTCGGGATCTTCTTCGGTGAAGCCCATG
>JAJBBF010000101.1 GCA_020532215.1 Candidatus Cloacimonadota bacterium | reverse complement strand
GGCAGAATATGTGGATAACTGAGCTTTTTCAGGGTTCATGTTGAGAAATTATGAAAAAATTGTGGATAACTACAAAGTAGATCCTGGAAAGCTGGACACTTTGGTATTACGCAAAGGTCTTATTCAGTCCGGCTTTGTCCCAAGCCAACAAGCCTGGACGCCAAAAAAGTCCCGGCTTGCGCCGGGACTTTGTTTCAATGCGAAATTCAGTTTACTTGATGATGACCATCTTTTCGGTCGCGTTCGCGGAAGGAGTGCTCAGCTTGTAGAGGTAGATACCGCTGCTGCAGGCCGCTCCCTTGCTGTCCGTGCCGTTCCAGGTGATGGTGTGGGACCCGGGGGTTACATCATAGACCTTCACGACTTTGCCCTGAAGGTTGTAGATGGTCACGGTGCCGGTTTCGCCATCTTTCAGCTCAACTTCGATGTTGGTGCTGGTGTTGGCCCGGAAGGGGTTCGGATAGGCTTTCTTGAGGGTGGTGACTTCCGGATAGACCGGAGGCACTTCGCCCTGGACGGTGATGCTGACAGGGCCGAAGAAGTCACTGGAGTTCGCTTCCACGCTTTCCAGCCAATAGAAATAGGTACTGCCGATCTCTACTTCATTATCCACCACGTTGTAGCTTTGTAGCTGCGATGTGTTATGGGCCAGGATCAGAGTTGGAGTGATCAGAACAGCATTGTTCTGCGAGGCACCGTCATTACGATACACCCGATAACCAAGCATATTCGTTTCGGTTTGCGTAACCCAATTGATCTGCACATCGTTCAATGCTGTAAGCGTGGCGGTGAAGCTGCTCAATTCAACTGGTACTACCTCGTCAAAGAGGTTCCAATTGAGCACGATGGAGTGGTTGTTGTTTTCGGTGAACCAATTCGATTGAACCTGAAACTGGACAGGCGGAGCCCAGAAATTTCCGGGAGGAGCAGGATCAATCGTCCACAATCCAGTCAGCATAGTAACGTCTGTGTTAGTAAATACGACCGGAGTGATACCATTTGTCATACCCATCGGATTACCATTCCGATACACCATGAATACCTGAGGTATATCATTGGTCCGAACACTTACGGTATAATCAATAGCATATACCCCAAACACCAGCGTTGCAATTACAGCTAATAATAAAAACTTCTTCATACCTTTTTCTCCTTTCAGGTTGCCTCTTGTAAGCCCAGACGCGAACAGCAACCCGTTTCTTTCCGCCTGGCTGACAGCATGCTGGTACAACGCATACTCTCGTTTTTACACAATATATAACTCAGCCCCGAGTTTCGGGACTGCTACCATCTGATACCAAGTTAAGCACACCAATAATTCGTGTCAAGATTTATTTTCACATTTTATGCTTATAGCTGTGGATTTTTTGCCATTCCGCTTCCAGAAATTCCGCTGCAGCAAGGCGCACAGCGTCATTCCTGCAATGAATGAACAGTACCGGCTGGCAGGGGCGGATCCGGCAAAATACTGAGGAAATAAGTTCAACGCGCAGAAGGCAAAAAAGCAGTTGACAGATCCGCCCCTGTAAAAATTCTGGCCTTTTACCGTATGACATTATCAAGGAGTAAGATAAATGAAACAGGGAATTCACCCCAAATATGAAGAGGCAACCGTGCGTTGCGCCTGCGGAAACGTTTTCAAGACCCGCTCCACCAAAGGCGACATGCAGGTGGATATCTGCAACGTCTGCCATCCTTTCTACACTGGCAAGCAGAAGATTATCGACACCGCCGGACGGGTGGAGAAATTCAACAAGAAATACAACCTGAAAGAAGAAAAGTAGCTCAGCTTTCCAAGACAGCCATTTCACTGCAGCCCCGGGCTTGGGAGATGGCTTTTTTTGTATCTCAGGGACAAGCTGCAAAATATGGGATCAGATAATGGAACCTAAAAAAGAGATCAGTGTTGGCGGCCAGGCCGTGATTGAAGGCGTGATGATGCGCGGTCCGGAATCTCTGGCCACTGCGATCCGCAGAAAAGACGGCACGATCGAGCTGTTCAAGCAAGCCTTTGCCAGCAAAGCGAAAAAAGGCACTTTCCTGGGCCTCCCCCTCATCCGGGGTTTTGTGTCCCTGATCGAGATGATGTTGATCGGCATGAAGACCATCACCCTCTCAGCGAACCGCGCGGAACTGGACATCAGGGCCGAGGCAGCGGCCCAGGGCAAACAGCAGAAGGATAAATCCAAAGCCGCGCAACAGGCTGAAAACCTGATCTCTTACGTGATCGCTTTCGGCCTGGCCTTTGTGCTTTTCGCCTGGCTGCCCTATCAGATAGGCGACTGGATCGGCCTTTCCAAGCAGAACTTCTATTTCAACCTCTTTGCCGGAAGCATCCGGATCGTGTTTTTCGTGCTCTACATCTGGCTCATCAGCCGGATGAAGGACATCCACCGTTTGTTTCAATACCACGGCGCGGAGCACAAGAACGTGAATGCCTACGAAAAGGAGACAGGCCTGGATATTGCCGCCATCCAGACCAATACCACCATCCATCCCCGTTGCGGGACCAGCTTCATGTTTTTTGTACTGCTGGTCTCGATTCTGATTTTTTCGGTCACCGATACGATCGTTTCGGCCTTCATACTCAAAGCCCAGGTACCCATCTACCTTCGCCTGGCCTACCACATCCTGCTGATACCGCTGGTCTCGGGAGTGAGCTATGAAATCCTCAAATTCAGCGGCAGGAACCTCAAACACCCGATCGTGAAGCTGCTCACCATACCCGGCATGGCCTTGCAACGCATCACCACGCAGCCCCCGGACGACCAGATGGTGGAAACCGCCCTGGTGGCGATGAAAGCCGCTTTGGATATGGATCTGGATGGGCACAACGTGAAGGTGATGCCAGGCTGATATGCTGCCCCGGGAAAAGCTGGAGGGACTGAAACAGGAACTGGCGGAGCTGCAGAACACGCTCACAGACACCTCTGTACTTAGCGACGCGCGCCGTTACAGGGATTTGATGCGCCGTAACAAAGAGCTAACCGCTATCTGCGGCGAATGGGACCGCTTCCTCCATCTGGAATGCCAGATCCACGGCGTGGAGCATTTGATCAGGACCGAAACCGATCCCGAAATGGCCGACATGGCCCGCCAGGAGATGGAAGACCTGCAAGCGCGGGTCCAGGAAAGCCAGCAGAGGCTGCGCGAACTGCTGATCCCCAACGACCCCAACAACAGCAAGAACGCCATCGTGGAGATCCGCGCCGGCACCGGCGGCGAGGAAGCCGCGCTGTTTGTGGCCGACCTTTACCGCATGTACAGCTATTATGCCGAACAAAAAGGCTGGAAACACCAGCTGCTGGACCTCAATGAAACTGGCCTGGGGGGTTACAAGGAGATCGTTTTCATGCTCAGCGGCGAGGAAGCCTATGGCCTGATGCGCTTTGAAAGCGGGGTCCACCGGGTTCAGAGGATCCCCGTCACCGAGTCCGGAGGCCGCATCCACACCTCGGCTGTAAGCGTGGCGGTGCTGCCCGAAGCAGAGGACATCGACATAGATATCGCTGAAAGCGACCTGCGCGTTGACGTTTACCGCAGCTCCGGCCACGGCGGCCAGAGCGTGAACACCACTGATTCTGCGGTTCGCATCACCCATCTGCCCTCCGGGATAGTGGTCACCTGCCAGGACGAAAAATCCCAGCTCAAAAACAAAGCCAAAGCGATGAAAGTGCTGCGTTCCAGACTTCTGGACGCGGAGATCAGCAAACAGGAACAGGAGATAGCCCGTTCGCGCAAAGCGCAGGTGAGCACCGGCGACCGCTCTGCGAAGATCCGCACCTACAATTTTCCCCAATCCCGGGTCACCGACCACAGAATAAACTTGACAAGCTACAACCTGGATTCTTTTTTGGCTGGCAATATAGACGAGTTCATCCAGGCACTGCGGATCGCCTGGCGCAATGAAAAGGTAAATGAATAACTTATCTGTGGTTCAAATAATCATCTGGGTTGTGGTTTTCCTGGCCCTGCTGGCTTTGTCGTTTTTGTTTGCCGGATTCGAGACCGGCATCATCTCCATCGATCTGATGGAGCTGGAAAGAAAAGCCAGGAAAAGCCGGACCGCGGCCAAATTCCTTTCCGGAGTTCGCCAACCGGATAAATGGCTGGGCACCACTCTGCTGGGAAACAACATCATCAACGTGCTGATGGCCACCCTTGCCACCTATATTGTGCATGAAACCGGCATCTTCAACGCGGAATACACCTCCCTGGTGGTGGGCGCTGTGGTTCTGGTCTTTGGCGAAGTGGTTCCCAAAGCGCTGTTCCGGGACAAAGCCGACACCATGGTTCCGGCCTTCTTTTCCACCATGCGCTTTTTCTACCTTCTGCTGAAACCGCTGGTGCTGGGTGTTTCCTGGCTTAACTCCCGGCTGCGGAAATGGCTGAAGATCACCGAGGGCAACAGTTTCAACTATCTCACCAAGGATGATCTCACCTACCTCCTTTCACTCACTGAAACCGACGAAGCGGACGAACCGCAGATGGAGATGATCGAGGACGCCCTGGATTTCACGGAGCAAATGGCCCGCAACGTGATGGTCCCACGCACCGAACTGGTCGCCATCCCGGAAACGGCCACCGTGGCCGAGGCCATCCAGATCGCCCGGGAAGAAGGCTTCACCCGCTATCCGGTTTATGGCAAGGATCTGGACGACATCAAGGGGATCCTGATCATCTACGATGTGCTCAAACGTGAATACACACCGGACACCCTGGTGAACAAGCTGGTCCACCAGCCCTTTTTCACTCCCGAAAACACCGATCTGGACGTTCTGCTCCGGGAAATGCAGCAGCACCACCGCAGCATCGCCATCGTCGTGGATTCCTATGGCGGCACTTCCGGGATCGTGACCATGGAAGATATTCTGGAAGAGATCTTTGGCGATATCGCCGATGAATATGACGAAGCGGAGGATATCCCGGACGTGGAACAGCTTTCTCCGAATACCTGGCTGGTCCAGGCCGACACCGAGATCGACAAGCTGGCCGACGAACACGGGATCGAACTTCCCGAGGGAGATTACGAAACCGTCGCCGGGCTGATCCTGGACCGGCTGGCCCGCATCCCGCATCAGGGCCAGATAGTTAGTGTTGGCGAATACCGGGTGCAGGTGCTGCAAGCCACGGACAAGAAAATTATCAAGGTCAAGATACATAAGACCGGTTCAAGAGGTGAATCATGAAACTGATGGAATGCGTACCCAATTTTAGTGAAGGCAGGGACCACGCGGTTCTGGACGCCATCGCTGCCGCCATGCGCTCTGTGAAGAATGCCGTATTGCTCGATGTTGATCCCGGCGCGGATACCAATCGCACCGTTTTCACTCTCGCCGGAGAGCCGGAAGCGGTTGTGGAAGCGGCTTTTCAGGCCATTAAAAAGGCCGCTGAACTGATTGACATGAGCAAACACCACGGCGCCCATCCCCGCATGGGGGCAACCGACGTCTGCCCCTTTATTCCCATCTCCGGCATGACCATGGAGGAATGCGCTGAATACGCCCGCAAATTGGGAAAAAGGGTCGGCGACGAACTGGGTATCCCGGTCTATCTGTATGAGAACGCGGCTTCCAAAGAGGAATGGCAAAACCTTGCCCACGTTCGCTCCGGCGAATATGAAGCCTTGCCGGAAAAAGCCAAGGACCCGGCCTGGAAACCGGATTTCGGGCCCCAGGTCTTCAACGCCCGCTCCGGCGCCACCGCCATCAGCGCCCGCGAATTCCTGATCGCCTACAACATCAATCTGAACACCCGCGATAAAAAGAAAGCCCACGCCCTGGCCATCACCATCCGCGAAAGCGGCAAATCCGCCCGGGATAAAGCAGGCAAGCTGATCAGGGACGAGAACGGCAACAAAGTTGTCATTCCCGGCCTCTTCACCCACTGCAAGGCTGTGGGCTGGTACATCGACAGCTATGACCGTGCCCAGATCAGCATCAACCTCACCAACTACAAGATCACCCCTCCCCATCTGGTGCTGGAAAAGGTGCGCGAACTGGCCTCTGAAATGGGTATCCAGGTAACCGGCAGCGAACTGGTGGGGCTGATCCCCAAAGCCGCTCTGCTGGAGGCTGGTAAATACTATCTTCGCCGTCTGGGCGAAAGCACGGGCATCCCGGAGCGGATGATCATGGAAACCGCGATCCAGTCGATGGGCCTGGCGGAACTGGGACCCTTCGATCTGGACAAGAAAGTTATAGAATACGCCATTGCCCGCCCCGACAGCCTTTGCTCGCTGAGCCTGCAGGATTTTGCCGACCTTCTTTCCACCGATGCGCCCGCCCCCGGAGGAGGCAGTGTGGCCGCTCTCTGTGCCGCTCTTTCCGGAGCGCTTTCAGCGATGGTTGCCAACCTCACGGTGGATAAAAAGGGCTATGAATCCGTGCAGGACAAGGTGCGCGAACTGGCCCCGCGCGGCCAGGAGATCAAGCTTCAGGCGCTGCAGTGCATCGACAGTGACACCGACGCTTTCAACGCCATGATGGAGGCCACCCGCCTGCCCAAAAAGACCGATGAGGAGATCGCCTTTCGCAATGCCGAGCTGGAAAAAACCACTCAGCAGGCCATCCTGGTGCCTCTCAGGACTTTGGAACTGGCCTGGGAAGCGATGCAGCTTGCAGACAAGGTGGCCGACGCCGGCAACGCCAACGCCCTTTCCGACGCTGGCGTGGCTGCCCTCACCGCCCTCAGCGCCGCCAAAGCAGCGGACTACAATATCCTGATCAACCTCTCCGGCAGTTCCAACGATGCTTTCAAGGCCGACATCAGATCCCGCGCCGCGGAACTGATCAACAAATGCCAGGAATTGGCCGGCGAGATCGAATCCAAGGTCCGAAACAGGATCTGATCTTGGCCTTAACGCCCGCTCCGTCTGCCCCCGCGGCGAAATACGACAACTGCGCTGGTCCCGGCTGAATCACCGATGCTGGTAACCCTGTTTTCATTATACGGCGCTTTGGTGGTGCTGAATATCCTCGACGGTGTTTCCACCTGGATAGTGGTTCGCCCCAACCACTACCATCGGGAGCGTAACCCCCTGGCACGCTGGATTTTCACCAAGCTTGGCATCACCAAGGGGATCATCCTGTCAGAAACATTGTGGATCGGCTTTATCAGCGGGATCTTCTTTCTGCTGTTCCGCCATCCCTTCCTCAGCAGCGTTTTATTGATCCTGCTCTGCCTGGGAGTGCTGATCTTCCTTCAGGTGGTCAGCGGCAATTTCCGCGCCTGGCAAAAGATCCGGCAGCGGGAGGACCTGCTGGCAGCGAAACCACCCAACCAGGATAACGATGTTGAGCGTGCTTGAACGCATTCTGGATCAGGTTCTGGTTTTAGCGGGGCAGTTTGGGATCTTTGTGCTCCTCAATATCCTGGACGGCCATTCCACCTGGAAGGTAATCCGCCCCAATCATTTGCACCGGGAACGCAATCCCGTGGCCCGCTGGTTCTTTCGCAAACTCGGCCTGCCCCGGGGGATCGTGATCTTTAAAACCGTGCTGCTGCTGATTTTGGGCGGCGCCTTTGCCATTTACGCCAAAAAGGAGACTCGGATCATGAACATCACGCTGGGAGTGGCTAATCTGGTGTTCCTGGCCGTGGTGATCCACAACTACAGGGTTTATGAACGGGTGAAAGCCCACCGCGAAGTTACAAGGAAGTTCTTCTCATGAAACATACATATCTTTTACTGATCCTCTTCATCCTGGCCGTGCCCCTGGCCGCCCAGGTGAATGGAGACCTCCAATACATCGGCGACAAAGCCATTCTGCAGGTTTGGGGCAGCCACTACGAACGCGGCTATGCCCAGGGTTATCTGCTGGCCGGACCCACTCTTGATGTATTCGACGACTTTTTCTATTCCATGTTCGTATTTTCGGACCCCGTCCGCTACGCCTATCTCTGGAACTATTATCAGGACCATTTTGAAACCGATCCGCGCCTGGCCGAAGAGGCCCAGGGGTTGATCGCCGGTGTCGGGGCTGCCGGTTCGAGCCTTTATCACAACGGTTTACAGCGCGATATCACCTACGAAGATGTCTTGCTGGCCAATACTTTTCTGGATCTCCAGCACCTGCGCAATACCCTGGGGGATGAGGATGTGGATTTTGGCTGCGCCTCGCTGGCCAGCTGGGGGATCTCCACCCAGCAGGATTCTCTGCTGGCCGGATCTTCCGTGATCACGCGCTGGCTGGACTGGACCCTCTACGATTGCCTGGTCGACAATCCACTGCTGGTGGTTCACCATCCCTCCGAGCCGGATGAGCAAAAATGGCTTGCCATCACGGTCCCAGGCTGGTTGGGAGCGGCTTCCGCCATCTCCGAAACCGGGGCCTGGGCCTCCCTGAACGTGGGCAGCGACCACTCTGTGGTCAACCAAACCGGTCTCGATCCCATTTTCTTCGACATCCGCCGGAGCCTGGAAAGGGTGGATTACAATGGGGACGGAGCTTCCAACGCCCTGGACGTCGCTGCCGCCATCCAGGCCGGGAACAACCTAACCGGCACCATCATCCACACCCTCAGCGAAAGCGCCGGGCAGACCGTCTCGATCGCCATCGAAAACAACAACATGGGCACAGCCCTGCGCTATTATGACGATCCCGACAGCGATCTGCCGGGACAAAACCTGGCCGCCACCAACCATTTCCGGCTGCTGACCTTTCCCTCCTGCTGCAGCCGCTACGCCAACATCCAGGATTCGCTGAATACAGATCACAACATCACGGCCAAACGCCAGTGGAGCCTGATGTCCGGCGCGGCGGGGCAGGATACCAATCTTTCGGCCATCCAGTACACACCCTCCACCGGTACCCTTTTGTGGGCAGGGGCTTCAATAACCCTTCCCGCCTATCAAAACCCCGCCATCTCCCTTTCCGTCCCGGTTTTATTCAATTTTTCCACCCCCGTGGCGGATGAAAACATCCCCGCGGCCCAGTTCAGCTTTTCCTGCCACCCCAATCCGCTCCCAGCGAACACGGCTTTGAAGCTGCAAAGCACGCAACCCCTCCAGATTTGCGCTCTGCACAATATCCGCGGGCAAAAGGTTTTTGAGCGCGATTTGTCCGGAAAAACCGAAGTTGAGATCTCTCTTGCACATCTGCCCGCCGGGGTCTATCTGCTCAGCCTGGAATCACGTTCCGGAATCCGTTCCCAGCGCAAACTGCTGATCTCACCCTGAGCCCTATCCCATTCACATCCCATACGCCTCCCGCTTAGTTCCCGCATCCGAGGCGGGAACTAAGCGGGAGGCGGATCAGGGGTGAACAGGCTGGGGCTAAGGGCGAAGTAACAGTTTTGGCCTTGTCCATCCTCAGGACAGGAGGCTGCGGTCATCATCAAATTTGGCCACAGGGAATGGGTGCAGGCTTGAGTATCATGAGTGGCGGAAAAGGGCGAAATCCTCTTTTCTATTGACAAAAACCCGGCAGGCAGATTTTGTTACGTAATGGCAAAATCTGTTTGCCGGATAGGATAACGACTTCAATTTTGGAGAACTTATGAAGATTCTCATCACCGGCGGGGCCGGTTTCATCGGCTCACATCTGGCGGAAAGGCTGCTGGAAGAAGGACACCAAGTCAGCATTATCGACAATCTTTCCACCGGCCGCCTGGAAAACATCGAATCGATCAAGGATAACGGCAATTTCCACTATACGATCGGCAGTGTCCTGAACCGCGAACTGATGGGAAAATTGCTGGCCAGCGTAGACCAGGTTTACCATCTGGCCGCGGCCGTGGGCGTGAAATACATCATCGAAAACCCCCTGCTTTCGCTCAAGACGAACATCGTGGGCACGGACAACGTTCTGGAACTGGCGAACAAGCACAAAGCCAAGGTGCTGATCACTTCCACCTCCGAGATCTACGGCAAAAGCGAAAAGGTGCCTTTCTCCGAGGATGACGACCGCCTGCTGGGGTCAACCCGCATCAGCCGCTGGGGTTACAGCGACAGCAAGGCCATCGACGAATTCATGGCCCTGGCCTATTTCCGCGAAAAGCGGCTGCCGGTGGTGATCGTGCGCTGTTTCAACACCGTGGGCCCCCGCCAGACCGGCCAGTATGGCATGGTGCTGCCCAAATTCATCAAAGCGGCCCTGCTGGACCAGCCTCTGATCGTGTACGGCTCCGGCAAGCAAACCCGCTGTTTCGCAGATGTATCGGACGTTGTGGGCGCTTTTATAAAACTGATGAACACTCCCGAATGCCAGGGCGAGATCTTCAACGTGGGCACCACGGAATCCATCTCCATAGAGGAGCTGGCCAAGAAAGTGAAAACCATGTGCGGCAGCAAGTCCCGCATCGAGCACATGAGCTATGAAGAGGCCTTTGAAGAGGGTTTTGAGGATATGATGAACCGCATGCCCGATCTGGGCAAGATCAATCAGTACATAGGTTACGAACCCAACTACAACTTGGATGCCATCATCCAGCGGATGATCGACTACTATGAAAACTAAGCTGCTGACCGCCGCGCTGCTGTTTCTGACCTGCCTTATGGCAGCGCAGACCATTCCCCAGCTTACCAATCAGGTGCTGATCTCGGTGAATGTAACCGGCTTCGTGGCCAACCCCGGAACCTATCAGATGAGCCCGCTCAGCCGCATCTCCGATGCCATCAAAGTGGCAGGCAGCGTAACCCCGACTGTGACGGCCACCCAGTTTCTCACGCCGCAACAGGCCAGAAAGGCGGAGCGGGATTCGCTGTTCGAAAATTTCCAGGGCCTGCGCAGGGTGCGGCTCACCCGGGGCGGGGAAACCAAAACCTTTGACCTGCTGCGTTTCAACCGTACTGGCGACCTCAGCCAAAACCCCCTGCTCAAAGACGGGGACCTGCTCCAGCTGCCTTCTTTGGATACCTCCGTAACCATCACCGGCGAGGTTTATTTCCCCGGAGAATATGAATACGTTCCCGGTGACCGGCTGGCCGATATCCTGGCCCTGGCGCAGGGTTTCACCCTGGCTGCCAACCGCGAAACGGTATCCATCTACCGCTACCGGGAGAATTCACCCGAGTTTGAGGTCTTGCGGATCGATCTGCGGGAACGCTCAGCGGAGGACATCGTTCTGCGCCCCCACGACCGCATCAGCATTACGGCGGACACCGAACACCGCCGGGACTGGAAGATAACGGTGGAGGGCAATGTCAAAGCGCCCGGAGAGTATTACATCGACGAGAACACCACCCTGTATGAGATCCTCGTCCGCTGCGGCGGACCCAGCTCACGCGGAAATCTGCGCAGCGCCATATACGCCAACCGGGGCAGTTCCCAGGAATCCGATCCGGAGCTGGAACGCCTGATGCAGCTTGAGGTTTCGGACCTCACCGCCATGGAATACCGCTATATGCTGAACCGTATCCGCCAGTATCCGGGGCGTTACAGCATCGACGTTTCCCGCACCTGGGAATCCCAGGGTGAGGAAGCCAACCCCGTTTTGCGGGACGGCGATTATCTCTATGTACCGCTGCACATGGACATGGTGGAGGTCAGCGGCCAGGTGGTCCATCCCGGCCTGATTCCCTGGGTGGAAGGCCAAAACTACGAATACTACGTTCAACAAGCCGGCGGCTACACCAACAACAAACGCTGGCTGGGAACCAGGATCATCCGCGCCACCAGCGGCAACTGGGTGAAGCCCAGCAAAAAGCTGGCCCTCGATCCCGGAGACACCGTATACGTATCGGAAAATGACACTTATGATACCTGGACCCGTTTCAAGGACATCATGCTGATCGCCACCCAGGTGATCACGATCTTCCTCGGCGTCCGCACTCTCACGAATTAAGGAGCAGATTTTTGAAAGTACCAATGCTGGACCTGCAAGCGCAATATGAACCGCTGCTGCCCAAGATCAGGGCCGCCCTGGACAAGGTGATGAGCGAGCACAACTACATCATGGGCCACCAGGTGAAGGAACTGGAAGAGAAAATTGCCGCCTATCTGGGTATTCGCTATGCCATAGGCTGCGCTTCCGGAACCGACGCCCTGGTTTTGGCCGTACAGGCTTTGGGCATCGGGCCGGGGGATGAGGTTATCACCACTCCCTTCACCTTTTTCGCCACCGCTTCCTCGATCTGGAGAAACGGCGCCAAACCAAGGTTTGTGGACATCGATCCCCGCACCTTCAACCTCGATCCGAACAAGATCGAAGCCGCCATCACACCCCGGACCAGGGCCATCATGCCGGTGCACCTTTTTGGCCAGTGCTGCGACATGGAAAGGATCATGAAAATCGCCCGCAAGCACCATCTGAAAGTTATCGAAGACAACGCCCAGGGCATAGGCAGCACCTGGAACGGGAAGATGAGCTGCAGCTTCGGAGACATCGGCACCTTATCCTTTTTCCCCAGCAAAAACCTCGGCGCCATGGGCGACGGCGGCATGTGCCTCACCGACGATGCCGATCTGGCCGCGAAACTGCGCCAGCTGCGGGTGCACGGTGAAAATCCCAAGTATTACCACAAATGGGTGGGCCTGAACAGCAGGCTGGATACCATGCAGGCTGCCGTCTTGGACGTAAAGCTGGATCATCTGGCCGCCTGGAGCGAGGCCCGGCGCGCCAATGCAGCTTATTACAACGAACGCCTGGCTGCCATCAAGCAGGCGCGAACCCCCTATATAGCGCCTGAAGCTGTCTCCATCTACAACCAGTACACCCTGGTCTGCGAGGATCGCGACGCCTTGCTGGAACACATCAGGTCCCGCGATATCGGCTGCGCCGTCTATTATCCCAAACCCCTGCATTTGCAGGATTGCTTCGCTGAACTGGGATATAAAGAGGGTGATCTGCCCGTGGCCGAGGAAACATCCCGGAAGGTGCTTTCCATCCCGATCTATCCGGAACTAACGGAAGCCCAAAAACTATATGTATTCGACGCCATCAGAGATTTTTACCGGGGAAAGGACCAATGAAGATAATTGTCTGTGTGAAACAAGTGCCCAACACCACCGAGATCAGGATCGATCCGCTGACCAACACCCTCGTCCGCGAAGGGGTGGAAAGCATTCTCAATCCTTTCGATACCTACGCCATCGAGGAAGCCGTGCGCCTCAAGGAACAATTCGGAGGCACGGTAACAGCCCTGTGCATGGGGCCTCCCCAAGCTGAGGAAACCTTGCGCGAAGCGGTTTCCCTGGGCGTGGACGAGATCGTTTTGCTCTCCGACCGGCGCTTTGCCGGAGCGGACACCTGGGCTACCAGCCTCACCCTGGCCGCCGCCATCAGCAAGATTGGCGGCTACGATCTGGTCTTCACCGGCCAGCAGGCCATCGATGGCGATACAGCGCAGGTGGGGCCAGGCATCGCGGCGCATCTGGACATCCGCCAGGCCTGTTTTGTGCGCGGAATCGAGGAACTCACCGATCGCGAGGTAACCCTCCAGCGCCTGATGGAAGACGGCTACGACCGCCTGAAACTGAAACTGCCGGCTGTGATCACGGTTGTAAAAGAAATAAACACGCCGCGCCTGCCCTCCCTGCGGGGCAAACGCAACGCCAGAACGGCCGAATTGAAGGTCTGGAACGCCGACGACCTGGGCCTGGACGAAAAAGAGATCGGCCTCAACGGCTCGCCCACCCAGGTGGTTACAATCTTCACCCCCAAGCACGACAAACAAACAGAAAAGTTCAGCGTTCCGCCCAGCGAGGCCGCGGACCTGATCATCCAGCGCCTGGACCGCATCACCAAGGGAGGCTAAGCTTGCTGCAGTATCCAAACATCGACCCCACCCTGCTGAGTTTTTCCCTGTTCGGCAGGGAACTGGCCATCCGCTGGTACGGGTTCCTCTATGTTCTCAGCTTCATTCTGAGCTACATCTTCTATCGCCACATGCTGAAGATCAGGAACGTCAGGATCACCCGGGACCAGTATGAGGGGATCATCTTTTCCGCCATGCTCGGCGTTATCCTGGGCGGCCGGCTGGGCTACGTGCTGTTTTACAACCTGCCCTGGTATCTGCATCATCCGCAGGAGATCTTCTACGTCTGGGAAGGGGGCATGAGTTTTCACGGCGGCGCCCTTGGTGTGATCATCGCCTGCTGGATCTTCCTGAAGCGGCAGAAACTCAGGTTCTTCCAGCTGGCCGATCCCACCATGCCCTTGGTGGCCATCGGTTTGGGGCTGGGACGCCTGGGCAATTTCATCAACGCCGAACTCTGGGGCAAGGTTACCACGCTGCCTTGGGGCATGGTCTTTCCCGGCGCTGATGCAGGGCCTCTGCCCCGCCATCCCACCCAGCTTTACGAAATGTTTCTGGAAGGCCTGGTGCTCTTCACGGTCTGCTTCCTCCTGCTCAAAAAGAGTAAAAAGGAGGGGATCGTTTTCTGGGCTTTCATCGGCCTTTACGGCTTGTTCCGCTTCCTGGTGGAATTCGTACGGGTGCCGGACACCCTGGAAGTTTACGATAAATACGGCTATTTCCTGGGCTTCATGACCATCGGGCAGATCCTCAGTTTCTTGATGATCGTCGCCGCCGCCATCGGGATCTGGATCTTGTATAGGAAGAAACCGGGGAAAGCCGCGTGAAACGTTATCTATCTATTCTGTTGATACTTGTCGCCCTGCTGCTGAGTGCCTGCGTCACCATCAAACCCGTGGACAAGATCGCCCTTTTACGCGCTGAACTGGCCCGCTGGCAAAACTTCAGCGCCGACGGGGTCGTGCGGGCCACTTATAGCGGCCTCACCCTGCACAAGATGTTCGTTCTGGACAAGACTGCCGCTTCAGCCCGGCTGGACGTGATCGACGGCGGCGCTTTCGGCATCTCGCCATCGCCCTTGGTTTCGGTTTATCTGGCCGATTATCTTGCCCTCGAATCCACTTTCCTGCCCCAGTTGCAGAATTATGCCCAGGCCCTGCCTGACCCTTCTGCCTACCTGGCCCTGCTGGCAGACCCCGAAAGCACTATCGGCCAATACGGGCAGGCGATAGCGGATTCCGGCAGTATTGATGTGCGCGGCCTGCGCCTCACTTTCAGCCCGCTGATGCAGCTTCAGAATATCCGGGACCTCTCCTCCGGCGCGGAGCTTTCCGTGGACTACAGCACCAAAGGCGACCCGGACACGGTGGTGCTGAGCATCTCCAAAAACACCCGGCTGGAGCTTTTGGTGGACAACATCAGCTACGGCGGCGCGGAAACCGTTCCCCTGCCCCGCAAGGAAGCCGACGGCGATCCGCAAAGCCTGCTGGAACTGCTGAAAGGGATAACGGTGCAGCCATGATCAGCCGCTACTGCCTGCCGGAAATGGAGCGGGTCTGGACCCAGCAGAACCGCTATGAATGCTGGCTGGAGGTGGAACTGGCTGCGGCCCGGGCCATGCACGAACTGGGGATCATCCCCGATCACGATTGGCAGGTCATTTCAGACAAGGCCGATTTTTCCTGCGAGCGCATCGAAGAGATCGAAGCTGTCACGCGCCACGACGTGATCGCCTTTCTCACCAACGTTGCCGAATACGTGGGCGAACCCGCCCGCTGGATCCATTTTGGACTCACCTCTTCCGACACCCTGGACACCGCCACCGCCCTGCAGCTGAAACAATCCGGAGAACTGATCATCACAGAACTCCACCGCCTGGCCGAAACCCTCAAACTGAAAGCCCGCGAACACCGCCGCACTCTCTGTATGGGCCGCTCGCACGGGATCCATGCCGAACCAACCTGTTTCGGCCTCAAATTTGCCCTCTGGCACGACGAGACCAGACGCAACATCGACCGGCTCCAATCCGCCCTCGAGACTGTGTCCGTGGGCCAATTCAGCGGTGCCGTGGGCAATTTCGCCCACCTCGATCCCCGGGTGGAAGAACTGGCCTGCAAGCATCTGGACCTCAGGCCCGCCAACGTTTCCACCCAGGTGCTGCAGCGTGACCGCCACGCCTTTTTCCTGGGCGAAATCGCCCTCATCGGCACCCTCATGGAAAAGATCGCCCTGGAGATCCGCCATCTGCAGCGCACCGAGGTCCAGGAAGCCGAGGAGAGTTTCGCCAAAGGCCAGAAAGGCTCCTCCGCCATGCCCCACAAACGCAATCCCATCCTCAGCGAGCAGCTCTGCGGACTGGCCCGGCTGCTGCGTTCCAACGCCCTTGCCGCGCTGGAGAACAACGCCCTCTGGCACGAGCGCGACATCTCCCACTCCTCGGTGGAACGGATCATCCTGCCCGATTCCTGCATCCTCGCTCATTACATGCTGGCCAAGTGCTGCAGCCTGATCTCGAACCTCGCCGTCTATCCCCAGAACATGAAGGCGAACCTGGAGCTCACCAACGGCCTCGTTTTCTCACAGGCCCTGCTGCTGCATCTGGTAAAGCAAGGCCTGCCCCGCGAGGAGGCTTACGCCCTGGTGCAAACCGCCGCCATGCAATGCTGGGAAAGCGGCAAACCCTTTGTGGACCACATCCTGGCGGACAGCAGGATAACCGCGCTGCTCCCCGCTTCCGAGATCAAAGACATCTTCTCTTACGACCGGTATCTGCGGCATGTGGATACCATTTACAAACGCTGCGGGATCATCTGAGCCCGCTTAACCATTTCCCTGGAGGAACAAATGAAAAAGCTGATTTTTGCCATCGCCGCCCTGGCGATGCTGCTGCCGCTTGCCCTGGTGGCCGAGATCTACAAGATCGAAGGCCTCTGGTACGACCAGGATAAGGACGCCAAGATCCAGATCTACAAAACCAAGTCCGGAAACTACGACGGCAAGATCGTCTGGCAGAAAGTGCCGAACGAAGACGGAAAGCCCAAAGTCGATAAAAAGAACCCGGATAAAAGCCTCCGCTCCCGCCCGCTGATGAACCTCGTGATCGTGAAGCACCTCAAATCAAAAGGCAACAACAAGTATGACGGCGGCACCATCTACGATCCCAAATCCGGAAACACTTATGCCAGCAAGGCTGAGCTCACCGGACCCAACACCATGAAGCTGCGTGGCTATATCGGCGTTTCCCTGCTGGGAAGAACGCAAACCTGGACCCGCGCCACGCCCTGACGTTTTCGCTTCATCGCGCCGCCACAAGAATTTGCCCGGGTTGAAAGCCCTCAGCTGAGCCTCAACCCAGAAACATAAGTAGATGCAACCCGGCCAGGCCAGAGCCTGGGCCCAGAGGAATATATGCCTGATAAAACCAGCAAATACCTGCTTTCCGACGCCGACGCGCTGCGGCGCATCAAATTTGCCCAATTCCGGGCTCAGGTGCCGGCCCTGGTGGCGGTGGCGGTGGCCATCGCCCTCAAAACCATCTTCCCCAACGCCGGGAATTGGCTCTATACCCTGTCCCTGATCCTGGCCATAGCCGCCATCGCCGTCTATTTCTTTATCGGCCTCTGCTTCCGATATCGCCAGCGCATTCCGCTTCCGGAGCCTGGCGCGCTGCTTTCCCCCATCCAGGGCCGCATCGACCATGTCCGCCCCAGCGGAGACATCACCCTGCTTACAATTCGCAAGAACCTGCTTGACAGCGTTGAACTGCGCAGCCCCCATCCCAACTGCCGCCTGGAGGATGGGGTTCTTTATCTGGACACCGCGGCCGGCAAGATCAGTTTCCGCTTCAGTTTCAGCCGCATCCAGTGGTTCGTGGATCCGGATTTTAGCGCGGGAAACCTGATCGGAATGGTGGCCGGGAACGGCTCCTGCTCGGTGATTTTTCCCGGTAAAGCTGAACTTGGCGTCCAGGCTGGAGACTCCGTTAACGCCGCTGATCCCCTCCAGTCCGGGATCATCCCTGAGGATAATGCACTCCGTGAACCTGAGCCGGAATAGACCGGGCACCAACCCAAGAAGGAGACATTTCATGACCGCCTGTAAAAAATGCCTGCCACCGCTACTGGCAGCGGCTTTGCTTTTGGGATTGATAGGCTGCGCCCTGCTGGGCAGGCCGGCGCTGCAAAGCGACACAGTGGAAGAGGCTGTGATCAACGAAGCCTCGGGCCTGGCCTCCAGCATCAGAACCCCCGGCCTGCTTTACACCCACAACGATTCCGGCGGCGAAGCGGCGGTCTATGTATTGAACAAACGCGGCCTCATGCCGGCCAAGATCGTCTTAAACGGCGCCAGCAACCGCGATTGGGAAGACATCGCCACCGGCATCGATCCCCGCGACGGCAAACCTTACGTTTTCGTGGGCGAGATCGGCGACAACAATGCCAGATATCCCTCCGTGAGCATCTACCGCTTTGCCGAACCCGAGATCCTGGATACCCTGATCACCATATCCCGGATCGACCGCATCGAATTTACCTATGAGGACGGGCCCCGCGACGCCGAAGCGCTGTTTGCCGATCCGCTTAGCGGAGACCTCTATGTGATCAGCAAACGCGAGGAAAACTGCGGCCTCTACCGCTTGCCCTATCCCCAGAGCTTTGACAAAGCCAATGTCGCCAGCCGCGTTGGCTCGCTTCCTTACAATTGGGTGACCGCGGCCGATATCTGCCCCTCCGGCAACCGCATTTTGGTGAAAACCTATTCCGATATTTACTGCTACAAACGCGGCCGCAACCAAAGCGTGGCCGAATCCCTGGCCGGAAAACACAAGCTCATGCGCTACAAGCTGGAGGAACAGGGCGAGGCGGTGTCCTTCGACGAAAAGGGGAAAGGCTATCTGACCATCAGCGAACGCCTGGGCGAAACCCCGGTGGAGCTTTATTATTACAGATAAGGATAGTCAGGTGTATAGATAAATATGACCAAAATAACGGATTAGTCGATCTGAACATAACATGCTTGCATCAGTACTATTGAAAGATTCTCACTAGGATTTTTACTTGTTTTACAAGCGATTCCACCGTGAGAGAAGATTTAGGAACTGGCTTTAGAGTGATAAATGCATGTGATATCCTTCACTATGGGATTATCACCACTTAAAATGGCCGAACATCAAAAAGGAGGATTTCATGAATAAGTTCATATTGGCATTCATTATCCTTAATATTATAGTACTTGCCTTTGCCGCTCCACAAAGAGATTGCTACTGGCAAGTTGATACAAATCACCCAGCCGGCATCTCTTTCTTTGTGAATACTTCACTTCCCGCCCATGACCCTGATTTCCTGCTGACGGTGGAATGCAGCGCATACCCTGGAGAGATTTACAGTTCTGCTGACGGGCTTGGCATGTCACCACAAGTTGGTCAAATCTATGGTTACCCCGTGGTCAGAGTCGACCAGCAGCCTTGGCTGGAAGCCTGGCCAGCTGGTTCAACCCTTACCTTCACCCTCACCTATCTGACCACCGGACTTACTGATTCCAACTCACTACCAGTTCCAGCAGGAAGTGCAGCTGTCTTCTACGGTGATTTGTTTGGGGGCGATGTAGCATCTTGGTTTTTAGACAACATATTCCCTTCCATCCACACCGTGTACATGGATACTAACCCCCAGGATGCCACCATAAATGGCCATGATACTCCTTACATACTGGGCCCAGTCTATTCTTATGAATTACCAGACAGCATTTTCGGCACTTATACCCCAGACCCTTACAATGCCAACGGTTACTGGATACCTGCGAACCTCATTATCGACGCTAACACCACCTGGGTGGAGGACCCTGTGGATTCCAACAACTATACATTGGAACAGAATTTCGTTTTCCACTATTATACTCTGGAAGTAACGTCTTCTCCCTCCGGACATTCTGTTTACTATAATGGGGTCGACACCGGTTTCGACACTCCCCACACGTTCATAGACCCTATCCCTGGAAGCTACTCACTGCACCCGTCTTCGTTCAACTGGGATCCAGCAGAGTTCTCTTTTAGCACTCTGGACGAGGACATGAACATACATTTCGTGAGTGAACCCAAGTTCCTGCAGGTTGGTTCCAGCCCCAGCGGACAGACCATTCTCAAAAACGGGATCAGCACCGGATTTGCCACCCCTTATGTTTTCAGCTCGTACGCTGCCTCGGAGCTGGCCGGGACCTACAGCATGGCCCCGGTTCCCGGCGGTCATTGGCTGCCTCCGGAGCGGGTGGTTACTGAAGCCGAGATCCTTGCCTCCCCAACCGGCAGATCAGGCTTTGTGGAATCCTGGGTTGATGAGAGAGATTTCAGCCTGAGCATCAGCTTTGATCTGGATTGGTATTCCCTGAGCGTGGTCTCTGGACCTTCCGGCGCAATCATCCATGTGGACGGAGCGGACACCGGCTACATCACACCCCATATCTTTGACCCACCTCCAGCAGGTGATTTCACCTTGCAAAAACCAGGATGGACCTGGGAACCCGAGGCATACACAATCGGCATTCTGGAAGAAGACACAGAGATACTATTTGTTGGCTCTCCCCCGGCCGCGCCATCAAACCTTAACGCAACTACTCTATCCAGTTCCAGCATCGAACTTGCTTGGACAGATAACTCGATCAACGAAGAGGGATTCCAGATAGAGCGTAAAACCGGATCCACCGGTTCCTGGACCCAGATCGCAAGTGTGGATGCCAACGTTAGCGATTTCACCAATTCTGGCCTGACCCAGTACACCACATATTACTACCGGGTGAGAGCCTACTGCTCGGACGTGCTTTCCGAATACTCAAATGAAGCTTCCGCTACCACCTTGTACACCACTCCAGCCGCGCCCACTAACCTGAGCGCTGAGGTTGTTTCTGCCTCCCAAGTGGACCTTGTCTGGAGCGATAATTCAGGCGTGGAAACATCATATCTGGTGGAACGCAAAACTGGTTCCGAGGGCAGTTGGTCCCAAATCGCCAATCTGGGATCCAACATCAGTTACTACAGCAACACCGGTTTGATGCATGGTAACACATATTTTTACCGAGTACGGGCGCTAAATGTGAATGTGTATTCCACCTATTCGAACGAAGCTGAAGCAACACCGATACTAGCGCCTACCGCCGATTTCAACGCTGACGAAGCTGAAGTGCTGGAATTGGTCGAGATACAGTTCACGGATGTTTCCCAACCTGGATCAGGGAATATCGTGTCCTGGTTGTGGGATTTTGGCGACGGGAACAGCTCTCAACAGCAAAATCCGCTTCACGCCTATCAGGATGAAGGATGCTACAGCGTCAGCCTTTCTGTTACAAACTCCTTCTACGCAACTGACACGATGACAAAAATTGACTACATAACTGTTTTACCCCGCTTTCCGGTGTTGAGCCTTTCTTCAGCCGATGGAATAGATTTTGGGCTGGTATGGCTGGGTACCAGCGGATCCATGGAACTAACACTTGCGAATACAGGCACGTCCAACCTAATGGTTTATTCATCCGAATTAGTGGTAACAACAGGTCCTTTCGAGCTCGAGAGCCGTACTTATCCCATCGAACTCGCTCCCGGTGATAACACAGCGTTGCAAATCAGTTTCACACCTAACGCCGCAGGTGATTTCTCCAACATCATCCAGATTGCCAGCAACAGCCAAAACCTGCCCTTGGCTTCATTAAGCCTTTACGCTACCAGCGAGATACCACAGCCCCAAGCACCAGAAGGAGTTGTACTAAATCTGTCTGAAATGGGTGCCACGCTGAATTGGGAACCCGTGACGGAAACTGTGCAGGGCACATCGCTGGACCCAAGTTATTACTTCATCTACCGCTGCGCTGAACCATATGGCGATTACGAACTCTTTGGTGTTACCCAAGGATTGAGTTACAGTTTGGATTTACAAGCGATTCGGATGCTCTATCATGTTAAGGCAGTCAAGTTTTACCGAGCTGAGGATGAAGCCGCTGTATTGAGAAATTGGCTTCACAAATAAGTTCGCTCTTGCGATCATTACGGGATAAATACGGGATCAATACGGATTTCATCCGTATTGATCCCGTATTTATCCCGTAATGATACTGGGGGCCGACTGGGATTTTTCAGTCAGATCCGGTAACATTTCCTGGCTGGATTTCCTGGCGATATGAAGCTTGGTTTACCGGCTGTGTCCGCATCTTTGCCAGGCTTTGAATTCACACCCTTCCTCTGGGCCTCCTTGACTCTGTGCCTCTGTGTTAAAAAAACCTTCAGAAATCCAGGATGAAGCTCACCGGTCCGTCATTGACCAGCGACACTTTCATGTCCGCCCCAAAGATCCCTGTTTGAGCGGGAATACCAGTCTCCTCAAGCAGCTTAACGAAAGAGACGTAAAGGTTTTCAGCCAGCTGAGGCGGTGCGGCGGGAGTGAAATCCGGCCTGCGACCCCGGCCGCAATTGGCATAGAGGGTGAATTGCGACACCACCAGCAGCGAGCCGCCCACATCGCCGATATCCAGGTTCAGCTTGCCGTTGGGGTCGCTGAACAGGCGCATTTCCCTGATCTTGCGCGCGGCGACCGGCAGCAATTCCTCCGTGTCGGAGCGCCCGAAGCCCACAAAGAGCAGGAGCCCGGGGCCGATCTCTCCGCAAATCCGGCCCTCCACCTCCACCCGGGCCGAGAGCACCCTCTGAACCAGAACCCGCATCAGTCCTGACGAAAACGGTGAACTTCCCAGCAGCCGGTGTCATCCAGCCAGACGGAGCCTTCTTCAAAGGGCGGGATCACGATCTGCAGGCGCCCGTAGGTTACGCCCTGCCGCAGGAAGCCGGCGCTGATGGTCTGCTTTTCCCACATATCGGTGGATTTGAGCCTGGCCTTGAACTGGCGGTCCATCTTGCCGTTGTGTTTGAAAGTGATGAAGCGCAGTTGGATCCGCGGCCCGGACGTTGGTAGGGATTTGGCCCAGAGCCGGATGTAATAGCCCCCGTAGCGGTTCACCCGGAAGGCGTCGGAAGTTATCACCACCGTGCGCGGAGAGGCGTCAACGCGCAGGGAGGAATTGCCCTGGATGGCTTCCCGGCCGTCGATGAAGACTGGGTTTTGGGTAAGCTCGCCGCTTCCCTGCAGATCCACGCTCCAGCCCAGCAGGGCTTCCCGGGGATCCAGCGAATAGGCGCTGAAACCGGGATTGGATATGAGGTTGGGAACCCCTTCGGTGTCTTTGTCTAAATAGATCAGGCTGGTGTGAACCAGGCAGGATGACAGGGCCAGGAGGAGGATCAGATTCAGGATCCGGAACAAGTATCGGTTTTTCATTTCATGAAACCCCTTTCGTTTAGATATTTGAGGATGACGCCCACAGCGAGGGTGTTGAAGAGCAGGTTGGAACCGCCGTAACTGATGAAGGGCAGCGGAATGCCCGTGGCCGGAACGAGGCCGATGTTCATGCCGATATTGATGAAGGTTTGAAACATAAGGTAGGCGAAAATGCCGGCGGAAGCGATCTTGCGCTCGCGAACCTTGATCTCGCCGATGTCGGTGATGATCCGCCAGAAGAAGAGGATGAAGGCTGTAAGCAGCAATAGAGCGCCGATGAAGCCAAATTCCTCGCCCACCACGCTGAAGATGAAATCGGTGTGGTGTTCCGGCAAAAAATTCATGTTTTTCTGGGTCCCCAACAGCCAGCCTTTGCCAAAGATGGATCCGCTGCCGATGGCGATCTTGGACTGGATGATCTGGTATCCGGCGCCCAGCGGATCGGCCATGGGGTTCAGAAACGAGACGATGCGGCTTTGCTGATAGTCCTTGAGCCCGTTCCAGAATACTGGCATGATCAGGGCTATGAAGCCGTTGATAATTGCGGCGATGGTGGTGGTGACCCAGGAAAGCCGGCTCCAGAGCAGAAGCACCACCAGGACCGCGATCCAGATGAGGATCGCCGGCCACCACAGCGAGGAAACCATGCTCACCACCGGGCTCACCAGCAGCAGCAGATAGACCAGGGGCACTTCAGCCGCCACCAGCATTGCCAGCAGGGCGAAAAAGAAGACCAGGGTGGTGCCGAAATCCGGCTCGATCAGGATCAGCAGCACCGGAACCAGGACCAGGCCCAGGCCGTAGAGGATCTGTTTGATCTCTGTCAGATTGTCCCGCGAAATCGCGCGCGCCACCACCAGAATGGTTAGCAGCTTGGCGCTTTCCGAGGGTTGGTAGTTGAGCCCGAAAAAGCTGAACCAGCGGTGCGAGCCGTTCACTTCCGGCGTGAACAGCACCACGATGAGGGCCAGGATGTTCAGCAGGTAGGCGGGGATGATGATCAGATCAAGCACCGGCATCGGCAGCCGGATGAGCAGAAAGATCATGCCCAGAGAGATGCCCGCGAAGATCAGCTGTTTCCACCAGTGGCTTTGGGTGGTGGTATATTCGCCGATGGTGGTGGTGGAAGCGGTGAAGATTGCCACGCAACCGCTGAGGATGAGCACCAGCAGCAGGGCCGCCAGCATAAAGTCGAACTTCTTGCGCTTGATCACCTTGCGCCTTCCCCAGCTTCTTGCTGCGGCGGTTCAGTTGTCGCCACGGCTTCCGCTTCCAAGGCCGGAACAGGGTCCTCAACCGGTTCGGGCGGCTCTTCCAGGCGTTCCTCGCTGGTCCTGAATTGCGCCGGGATGGGGGCCGGCTGCCGGATCTTGTCCAGGTTGCCTATGTAATAGTTGAAGATCTTGTTGGCCACCGGAGCTGCCATCGCGCCGCCTCCGCCGGCGTTTTCCATGAAAACGGTGATAACTATGTCCGGTTTGTCGGTTTCAATGAAACCGCAGAACCAGGCGTGGGTGACGTTGCCCATGAAGTTTTGCGCGGAACCTGTCTTGCCGTAGCTGGTGGCGCCGGGAACGTTTATCGCCCTGGCCGTTCCGCCGGGGGCGTTGGTAACAGCCCACAGCCCGTCCCGGATGGTCTGCATCGTGCTGGCGGACCAGGGCAGCTGATGCTTGGCCAGGGGCTGAAGCTGCTCGCGCGTGATCCTGCCGCTGCCCATGGTTTGCACCAAAAGGTGCGGCTGGATGATCATTCCTCCGCGAGCGATGGCAGCGTAATGGGTATTCATCTGCAGAGGAGTAGTGAGCACTTCGCCCTGCCCGATGGCCAGGTTCGCCTTGTAGCCGTTAAGCCCGGAAGTGAGGCCCAGCTTGTCCTGGTAATACTTTCTGTCCGGATAGAAACCGCTGCGCTCTCCGGGCAGGTCGATCCCGGTCTTTTCCACCACACCGCAAGCTTTGGCGTGGGAGGCAACGGCGTCCAGATCCAGCTTTTGGATCAGATCGTAGAAAAACACGTCGCAGGAAACCTTGTGGGCGTCCACTATGTTCAGGGAACCGTGCCCGCCGGCATTCCAGCAGCGGAAAAACCTGTTGCCGATCTTGAGTCCGCCTGTGCAGGAGGCCAGCCGGGTATGGCGGTTGATCACGCCGGTTTCCAGGCCTTTGGAACCGGTGACGGTCTTGAATACCGACCCGGGCGGGTAAGAGGCATTGATGATGCGGTCCAGCAGTGGTTTGGCGGGCGAGTTCAGCCCCGCCCAAACCTCGGTGCTGATCTTTTGCATGAAAATGTTCGGATCGTAATCCGGCTTGCTCAGATAAGCCAGGATCCCGCCGGTCTCAACATCCGCAACGATCACGCAGCCTTTGATCCCGGGCGGGAATACCGAATTGGCGTATTCCTGCAGGTCGTTGTCGATGCTCAGGATCAGGCTGAGCCCGTTCTGAGGCGGGATCGAGGTGTTTTCGCTGAAAAGCTCCAGGCTCCTGCCCTGGGCGTCCACCTGCATGATCTCTTTGCCGTCCCGGCCCCGCAGCAGAACCTCGTAATAGTGCTCCAGCCCCGTTTTGCCGATATAGGCGTTCAGCGAATAATCCTCCTCGCGGTAGAGCTTGTATTCCTCTTCGTTGATGCGGCCGACGTAGCCCGTGAAATGGTTCGGATAGAGGTAGTGCCGGGTGGTGCCGCTGCGAAAGGTGAGTTCGGGAAAATCGCCCATCCGTTCGGACAGGGTGAGGATCGTTTCATAGGGGATGTTGTCGGCCAGCAGGATCTCTTCGTAAGTCTTGAACCGTTGCTCGAACACCAGCTCGCGCAACTCTTCCGGTTCGATCCCGAAATGCGTTTTCAGAAAAACCGCCAGCTTTTCGGTGTTGCCGATCCTGCCGCTGGTAAGGTAAAGGTTGTGGGAGGGGATGTTCAGCACTATGGGGCGGTATTTGCTGTCGTAGATGTCGCCGCGGGTGGCCACCACTCGCCGGATGCGAACGAAGTTGCTCTCCGCGATGCGGCCGTAATATTCGCCTTTGAGCACCTGCAGGCGGAACAGCGACACCGCCAGCAGCAGAAACAGCAGCCCCAGCGTGATCCGGAATACCAGGACCGGAAAGCTTCTATTCATCCAGCAGCACGATCCGCAGCCGGGAACCCAGCTGCAGGATCCAGAAAACCGCGAAACTGGCAACCAGGCCGTAAGCGAAACCGATCAGGGAGAGAACGGCCAGCTCTCCGCTGAAGCCGTAAACCACGCCCAGCACCAGCCAGGCGACAAGCTGGAAGATCAGGTTGGCCAATACCAGGGACAGCATCCTGGCCAGGACGCTTTCACTCTCAAAGGGTTTGCGGAACTGGTATAGCGCGATCGCGATCAGCAGCAATACCAGCGCGTGCATGCCAAAGGATTCCGGCTGGGTGGTGTCGTAGAGCAGGCCGATGATGAAGATCACGATCAGGGCCGGGGTCAGTTCCCGCGTCCAGACCAGATAGACCACCCAGGCGATGAGGATGTTCGGGATCACGCCGAACAGCTCGAAAGCAGGCAGCAGCAGCACTTGCGCGTAAAAACAGACAAGGCCAAGGATAAAGGTCCAGAGGTGTTTCCAGATCAAGGCCGCCTCCGCTGTTGGCCAGTCTGGCCCTGAGGTTTGCCGCTGCAGCGGAGACCTTTGGCAGCCCTCATTTCCTGCTCCGGAGGATAAAAACGTGTTCCAGGTTTTCCACCTGGGTGAAAGGCTCCAGCTCCGCGCTGATATAGAGGTAATCCTGGGAATCGCGGATGCGGGATACCGTTCCCACCGGATATCCCTTGGGATACAGCGTGGAGAGGTTTGAGGTCACGATGGTGTCGCCGGCGCTGATCTGGGAGCCCAGCTTGATCATGTTCATGTTCGTTTTGCCGGCCAGATCGGCTTGGAGGATGCCCTGCACGCTGGTTTTTTTGTCCATCACAGGGATCTGGAACCTGGGATTGCTGAAAGGCAGCACCACGCAATTGGTGGCGGCCACGGAGATCACCCTGCCCACTATCCCGCGTCCCGAGATCACCGGGCTGTCCAGCTCCACTCCATCCGCCGAACCTTTGTTCACAACGAGGTTGCGCTGCTGAAACTGCCCCGAATAGCCGATCACTTCGCCCACTTCGAAAGCTATCTGCCCGGTATCGAAAGAGATCGCCTGCAGGGTCTGGCTTTCCTTGAGGGCGTTGCGTAGATTGAGATTCTCCAAAGTGGTGGCGGCCTGCTGCTGACGCAGGCTGGCGATCTCGGCCTTGAGGGCGGAATTGGTGCGGAAGAGATTGAGTGAATGCGTGAAAGGATAAAACACCGTTTTGCCCAGCAATGAAGCCCGCTTGACCCTGCCCTGGGTGCTTCCCAGCAGCAGCAGCAGGGATGCCAGCACCAGCGCCAGGGGCCAAATAATTCGTTTCACGGATTCATCCTTTCAGGATTTTTCACCCGGTTCCTGCCGGGTTTGCCGGGGTTGTTGCAGGTTGCCGCAAGCTGTTCGGGATCAGTCTTCGATACGTTTGATCAGCACTTCGCGGTAGCGGTCCAGTTCGTCCAGAACCTTGCCGGCGCCTTTGACCACGCATTCCAGCGCGTCCGGCACCACATACACGGGCAGATCCACGGTTTTGGAGATCTTTTCGTCCAGGCCTTTGAGCATGGCGCCGCCGCCGGTGAGGAAGATGCCCCGTTCGGCGATATCGGCCGAAAGTTCCGGTGCGGTGCGTTCAAACAGCCTTTTGATGGCGTCCACCATCGTGGCCACGGTTTCGGAGAGAGCCTCGCGGATCTCTTCAGAGCTGATCTTGATGGTAACGGGGAAGCCGGAAACGATGTCCCTGCCCCGCACATCCATGGTAAGTTCTTGTTTCAGCGGATAAGCGCTGCCGATCGCCATCTTGATCTTTTCGGCGGTCTGCAGTCCCACGTGAAGGTTGTTTTTCTTGCGCAGATAGCTGATGATGTCGTTGTCCATCTTGTCACCGCCCACGCGGATGGAATTGTGCACCACGATGTGGGAAAGCGAGATCACGGCGATCTCGCTGGTGCCGCCGCCGATGTCCATCACCATGTTGCCAAAAGCCTCTTCGATGGGCAGGTCCGCGCCGATGGCGGCCGCCACGGGCTCCGAAACCAGATAGACCTCGCGGGCGCCGGCGTGCAAAGCGCTGTCCCGCACTGCCCGTTTTTCCACTTCCGTGATCCCCGAAGGCACGCAGACGATCACCCGCGGACGCACCAGCAGGCGCTTTTTCTGCGCCCGCAGGATCAGGTCCCGCAGCATCAGCTCGGTTACCTGGAAATCCGCGATCACCCCGTCTTTCATGGGTTTGATCACGCGAACCTCATCCGGGTTCTTGCCCAGCATCACTTTGGCCTGCTGGCCGATGGCGATGATCTTTTTACTGTCGTTGGAAACTGCCACCACCGAGGGCTCGTCGATCACGATGCCCGAGTTCTTTTTGTAAACCAGGGTGTTGGCGGTGCCCAGATCGATGGCGATGTCATTGGCTTTCATGCCGACAAAATCGAAAAAAGACATTTAAACTCCTCTATATCAAGCCTCAAGCGGTACTCAAGGCTCCCTGAATTGAATTTTACCCAGTGTTAGGCAAGGATTTTCTCCGGCTATGCCCTGTCAAGCGAAAAAGCGCAGGCCTGTTTGTTCTTTCCGCGGATACAATAGCTGGCACAGATAGAGGTGTTTCAGGGAAGGTGAAATCTGCCTCTCTCAGCGCTCCCCGCCCTTCCCTGCGGCAAAATTGCTCTCTGTGGATCCCCGTCTTAATGATTCTGTGATTACAAGGTCATTTACACAAGACCAGCTTGCCGGAGATCTGCTGCTCCCCCACCCTGACCTGGATCAGATAAACCCCTGCCGCCAAACGTTTTCCTTCGCTATCCTGCCCTTCCCAGCCGATCTTTCGGATCCCGGTAGCCGGCAGCACGCCAAGGCTGGACCACACTTTACGGCCCCGGAGGTCATGGATCCCAACTTCGAACGCCAGCCCGCCTTTCCCTGTGATCCGCAGTTCAGTGGCCACCGCAAACGGATTGGGCGAAACCGCCAGCCTGGGAGTTTCGCTTCCGTCCCGGTTGGCGCCAGCGACCCCCTCCGGGCTTGGCCAGAGGTGAAAACCGGGATAGTGAGCGGGTTGGCGGTCCCGCGACAGCACCACCAACTCCCTTGGTCCAAGCTCAACGTCTCCGTTGCCGGGATACAGGGTCCGGGCGGCGTAAAAACCTTTATGGGCCTTGTAGGAAAGCTTGTAGCCGGAGCCAGAGCCCAGCTGCGGTGTGTTGCGGAACAGATAGAGCCGCTCGCCGTCGCTCAGCACGAAGTTGTAGATACCGCTCTGCGGATGCTCCAGCTGGTATTTCAGCCCCGCCAGGCCTTTCTTGAGGCCGGTCAGAACGTCTCCCCCAGAGGCCTCGACGTGTGCGAGCAGATAGTGGAACAGCAGCTCCGAATCCACCCAGAGCAGGGGGTCATCCAAGCCGAAGAACTCGCTGGGATGGCGCTTGAACCATTCGGGGTCCAGCGCCCTTATCCGCTCGATCATCAGATTCCGTGCCCCGCCGCACCAGCCGTTGTGCATGAAGCTGAAAGTCCTGCCCGCGGTTTCAAAAGTGAAGGGATGGTTGCCATAAGTGTGGCCAGAAGCGCTTCTGGCGTGGCAAAGCACTATCGCTGGATCCAGTCCGCCATGCTTCAGCGCCTCCAGTGCCCAGTCCAAAACATCCCAATTGTACTGCGAGGAATCATCCCAGCCTGGATAGGGGCCGGTATAATAAACGCGGTTGAAATCGGAGGCCAGCTTCACCCGCTTGTACCATTTCCGGGATCCATCCAGCAAAGGAACGCCCTCGGAATAGGCCACCACCCCGTAGCCGTCATTGTTGTAATTGGAAGTGCTGTTGGCCATCACAAAGGCCAGATAGTCCCAGGGATCGTTGTAACGCCAATACTCAGGCCGCGGATCCGCCTCGGCAAAATCATCCAGGGTATAGCCCTCCCGGCTGATCAGGGCGCTCATCGCACAGGCTTCGAGGCCCTTGGGAACGAGCAGGCAAAACAAGGTTACCAGAATCGCGCGCAAGCACCCGCCGGTCCAAACTGACCGCGCCTGGTCATTGCCGGTCGCGCCGCCGCGCGTTTTGATCACCATCTTTTTCTCCCACGCAAACTCTCGAGGGGCACCACCGCCTGTCAAGGGCTAATTTGGCCCCTGTTATCATTACGGGATAAATACGGGATCAATACGGATTTCATCCGTATTGATCCCGTATTTATCCCGTAATGATAACAGGGGCGGGCTGGGGCCGGGTTTTGAGTCAAGTGGGCTTGAAACCCTGGTCAGTTCTGCTGTTTGCGACTATCCAAGTACTGCCGTATCTCTTCGCGCTCTTTGTCGAAGCCGGCGTTGCCCTTAGAGGTTCAGGATTCTATCGATGCGCAGCGTTCTATCCTTTTCGTCCAGTAAAGTGTTATCGATTATTTCATAAGCTAGACCGGTCAACGGAAGAATCTCCAGTTCGAGTTCGCGTCGTTTCAGCATAACTTCGAGCGTTCCCTCCAGACCCTCCAAACCCATGGCTTTCCCATATCCCCTTTGGGTGCAGTAGGAGACGAACATTCGCTGCCACCGCTCCGGACGTTCCTCAAAGACCCGGCGAAAGCGCTCTTCGAGATCAGATGGATCAAGATACAAAATGACCGGATCAAGCGGACGGATGATTTCACAAAGTGTCAGGACGTAATCGATGATCCGCTGTTTGGGGGCGTTGTCGCGGAGCATGGTAACAGTGACGGGATTCTGGATCAGACAGCACTCAAAGATCAATGGATGACGCCTTGGGGTTTGGGTAAATTGCCTCCAACGCTCCGTTACCAGAGACATATGCCGCTCGAGGGGAATTTCATAAATGTCGTGACTGGCGAGTTTTTGTACCAGTTCTTCGGGACAGGATTTTCCCATTTCGCGAGATAGCTGTCCGTAGGGCAGGATAATATGATTGCCGGAGGGCAGGGCAAACCTATTGAGGATTTCCTGATGATCCGGGTATTGGGATCGGATTTGCCGAAAAGTACGCCGGGGCATCCAGGCAGTGGCTTCGTAATCGGCGGGATGGCGGGGATCACCCTCTGGGTAGAGTTGTGCGGGCAGTCCTCTCTCGCGCAGCAGATTGTGAATAGAGGACGCCCAGGTTGTTTTTCCCGAACCTGGGAGCCCTTCTACGATTACGAGCTTTGATTTCATGCTTGAGTACCTTTCTTTGTGCCATCGACCTTTTTACTTCTGCATCTGGGAAGGATCTTTCTGTCGCCGGTTGTGGCCGGGTGGCTGTTAAAGGGACTCCAACACCTGTTCAGCTTTGCTGTTTCCGCCGATCCAGGTACTGCCGGATCTCTTCGCGTTCTTTGTCGAAGCCGGCTTTGCCCATAAGGGCGTAGGTGGCGATCTTGCCGGCCTCCACTCCAGGCTGGTTCAGGGGATCAATGTGCAACAGCTTGCCGGTGAAGACGGTTTGGATCTCGTACATCATGATGAACTCGCCCAAATGGAATTCGTCGAGGGCGGGGAAAACAAGATTGCAGTTGGGACGGTGGGCCTGGGTGAGGGCGATCTCGGTGGCGAGGCGTTCTGCGTTGAGCAGTTCCGAGAGTTTGCGTCCGCCGAGGTAGCTGACCTCCCCACGGTCGGGATGGAGGTTGGGGATGGTGAAATCGTGGGCGAAGTTTTCCACCGTGAGGAAGGTGAAGACCTTGTCGTTGGGACCCTCGGTGTAGAGCTGCACCTGGGAATGCTGGTCCGTGGTGCCCAGCGCTTTGACTGGGGTCTGGCCCACCAGAACCTCGCGGCCTTTGACGTCGTGGCGTTTGCCCAAAGATTCGGCCCAGAGCTGGCGATACCAGTCCGCAAGGTCGTAAAGGGAGTTGGAATAGGGCATCATCACCGAGATGTTTTTGCCTTCGCGCATATAGAGATAGTGGAGCAGGCCGTTCAGGTAGGCGGGATTGGCCAGGGTATCCAAGTTTTCACAGCGGCCGCGCATGGAGGCCGCTCCGCTGAGGAGTTCGCGGATGTTGATCCCGGCGAAAGCCGAGGAGAGCAGGCCGACGTCGGTGAGCACAGAGAAGCGGCCGCCGACGTTGTCCGGCACCACAAAGGAGGGATAGCCCTCGTTTTTGATCACCTGGCGCAGGAAACCTTTCTCGCGGTCGGTGGTGATAATGAGCCGCCGGGTGTAATCCGCGGGGAAGCGTTTACGGATCAGATCGGCCAGGATCATGTATCCGGCCATGGTTTCGGCGGTGGTTCCGCTTTTGGTGATGATATTGAAGAGGGTGGTGTCCAGGTCGATCTGGGCCAGGATCTCGTGGAGGAAGACGGGATCGACGTTGTCGAAGACAAAGAGGCGGCGGGGCAGTTCTTGCTCCGTTTTGAGCGCGCAATACAGGGCCCGGTTGCCGAGGGCGGATCCACCGATGCCCAGCACCACCAGAGTGTCGAAGCGGGGATCGATGCTGGCCACGAAGTCCTCGATGGGGCGAAGGTCGGATTCCGGCAAGTCGTAAAAACCGAGGATGTTCGCGTGGCGATCTGCCTGGATCGCTTCGTGGGCTTGCATACAAGCGTAGTAATAATCCTTCACCTTGGCGGCGGGGATGGCTGTGGGCAGGGCATCAGAATGCAAAAGGTTGAAATGCTCGAAACGCAGCATGGCTTTCTCCTTAGAGGCTGTAATATGGTTTCAGAAGGTCGTGGATGAGGTTTTCGATCTCGCCAAAGCTGTCCAGATCAGCGTTTTGGACCAATTCGGAGAGGCGGGCGTCGCAGCGGCGGATGATGCTTTTACAGCCCAGCCAGGCCGAGGGGCCAACGCTGAGATCGCTGAAGCCGAGGCCGACGAGCAGCGGCAGATATTCGCTCTGGGAGGCCATCTCGCCGCAAACGGAGACCGGCTTGCCGTGCTTTTGGCCCGCCGCGAGGGTGATGCGCAAAAGCCGCAGCACGGATGGGTGGTGGGTAAGGTAATAGGGGCTGAGTTCAGAATTGTTGCGGTCCGCGGCCAGGGTGTACTGCACGAGGTCGTTGGTGCCGATGCTGAGGAAATCGCAGTTTTGGGCAAAATCATCCGCGCAAAGGGCTGCGGAAGGAACCTCGATCATCACCCCGAGCGGGATGTTGTCGTCATAAGGCAGGCCTTCCCGGGCCAGTTCCTCCTGGCAGGACTGCACGATCCGGCGGGCGCGGAGGAAATCGCGGAGGTCGCTTACCATGGGAAACATCAGTTTGAGGCGGCCAAAGGCGCTGGCGCGCAGCACAGCGCGAACCTGAACCCGGAACACCTCCTCGTGGGCCAGGGAAAAACGGATGCCGCGGTTGCCCAGATAGGGGTTTTCCTCGTGGGGGGAGGGAATGAGGTGGGAAAGCTTGTCGCCGCCGAGATCGAAGGTACGGATGGTTACGCTGTGCGGAGCGGCCAGGCGGGCAATTTGGCGGTAGGTTTCAAACTGGTGTTCTTCGCCCGGCAGCGCATCCTTGCCCAGATAAAGGAATTCGGTGCGGTAAAGGCCAACACCGTCGGCTTTGAGCCGGTTCAACTCCTCCAACTCGGGGAGCAGGTCCAGATTTAGGCGCAGCTTGATGCGGCGCCCGTCCTGGGTCTGGGCGGGCAGGCCAGCTTCGCTTAAGGCCTGTTCACACTGCTGGCGGTATTTCTGGACGCGTTGTTCATAGAGCTTCAAGGTGGCGTGATCCGGAGCGATGATCAGCCTGCCTTCGATGCCGTCCAGGATGAGGACATCGCCGTCCCGGACCGAAGCGTAAAGCCCGCTCAAGCCGGAAACAGCGGTGATCTTCAACGAGCGGGTGAGGATGGAGGCGTGGGAGGTGAAGCTGCCCTGTTCGGAGCAATACGCTTTCACCTCGTGGCGGCCGAAAGAGCTTACCAGCGAGGGTCCGGCTTCCTCCAGAACCGCTATCTGGTCCGGCTCCCAGCCATCCAGGCTGGCGGCGCGGGAACCTGTGAGCTCTCCCAGCAGGCGGTTCTGAACGTCGCGGAAATCAGCCGCGCGCTGGGCAAAGAAAAGATCGTCCAAGCCGGAAAAATGGTCCAGAACAGTTTCAAAAGCGCGCTGGACAGAAGCGGCGGCGGAGACCAAGCCGGCGGTTATCTGCTGGCGGATGGTGCTGATCAATTCCGGATCGTTGAGGATCATCAGGTGCGAGCTGAGGATCTCTTTATCGTCATCGTCTCCGGTGAAATTCTGTAGCTGTTGCTGCAGCTCATGCTCAGCCGTGGCAATAGCCGTTTGCAGGGACTCCAGCTCGGCTTTGACCTCTTTTTTGCCGATCTTCACCCGGGAGATGATCCAGTTTTGCGGCGCGATCTTGCGCGCTTTACCGATCATCAGGCCAGGCTGGATAATGATGCCGCTGAGGGTGCGCGTGGCCATTCAATCCTCCCCAAAGCCGCTTTTGATCAGCTCTTCGATCTCTTCAAGAAGGTATTCCTCATCGATCCCGTCGGCAATGAGGTTGAGCTCGGAACCGCACTCCGCGGCCAGCATCATCACTCCCATGATGCTCTTGCCGTTTACCCGCATGCTGTTTTTTTCGATATAGAAATCGCAGCGGTACTTGGTGGCCGCGCGCACAATCAGGGTTGAGGGCCGCGCGTGCAGGCCCAGGGAGTTCGTGATCTTAATCTTTTTCTGGAGCATCGAGGGGCGCGGTGCTTGGTTTTTGAAGGGTCTGTTTGCGGATCTCGTCGTGCAGCTGGCGGTTGAAATCCTCGGCGGCGTCGTAACCAACGCCCTTCAGGATCATGTTCATGGCCGCCACTTCCACGATCACGGATACATTTTTGCCCGGAGAGACGGGCAGAAAGATCACGGGAACCTTCACGCCGAGATGGTCGGCATAGTTGGTGGAAAGTCCCATGCGTTCGTAATCCATGTTGTCCTGCCAGGGCATCAGTTCGATCTGGAGATCGATGTTTTTCTGCCTGCGCACCCTTTCGATGCCGAACATGCGTTCCACATTGATGAAGCCAACGCCGCGGATCTCCATGAAATGGCCGAAATCGCGGGCGGACCTGCCCACCAGCTGTTCATCCAGATGCCTGATGGTGATCATGTCGTCGCCCACCAGGCTGTGTCCGCGGTGGATGAGGTCCAGGGCGCATTCGCTCTTGCCGATGCCGCTTTTCCCGGAGAGCAGGATGCCCAGGCCGAAAATGTCCATCAGGGTAGCATGGATGGTTTTTTCCAGGGCGAAAACGTATTGGAGGTAGCGGGTGAGTTGCTGGATGAGTTGGGTGGTGGAGAAACGGCTGGAGAGGATGGGAATGTTCAGGTCGTTGGCCAGATATTCCAGCGCGGGCGGAAAGGTGAGGCCCTTGGTAACGATGATGCAGGGGATGTCCAGCTTGAAGATCGAGCGCGCGCGTTCCAGCATCAGATCTTCTTTCAGGCTTTGCAGATAGCGCACTTCCACTTCGCCGAAGACCTGGATGCATTCGGCGGAGAAAACATCCAGATAACCGGCCAGGGCCAGGCCCGGGCGGTTGATGTGGGGAGAGCTGAGCTTTTTGTCCAGGGTCTCCGGCTCGGTGACCAGCGAAAGGGCAAGGTCTTTTTTCTTGAGGTCGAAAAACTCGCGGATGGTTATGGATTTCATAGGCGATCCCCGGCCCGCTGGGCCCGCCGGAGGTTTGAGCCTCCGGCAGCCCGGGGTCTAAGATTATGGTTCAAACAGTTTATAGTTCTGCTCGTCCCGTTTCACCAGGACGTTCAGGCGGTCGGTTTCCACATTTTTGAAGATGAGGAATTCATCCCTCTGGTTGTCGATCTTCTCCATGGCTTCCTCGAGGGTGAGGTCCTCAGCCACGGCGCGTTTGGTTTTTACGGTTTTGTGGGCACGGTTTCCGGGGCTGACCAGGAAATCAGTTTCCCGGGAAAAGGGCAGGAACTGCTCTTTGAGGGCCCTTTTCTGGTGGTCGGTCACACGGTCTTTCAGCTTCATGATCTGAGCTTCCATCTTGTCCAGGGCGTTGTCGATGGAGAGGTACATATCCATCTCCTCCGCCTGGCTCTGCAGGCCGAATTTCGAGGCCTGGAGCGAGATCTCACAGATGTTGCGGCTGTTTTCCAGGGACAGGGTCACGTGGATGGTGATGATGTGGTCGAAGTACTTTTTGATCTTCAGACATGAAGATTCCACGTAGTCCCGGATCGCCTTCGTGAGTTCGAAATGACGGGCTGTGATCGTGATCTGCATGCGTGATTCCTCCTTCTAAATTTTGTTTATGGCAAGGCTGTGCAAATCCTCGAGGGATTCTTTGATGGTTTCGGAAAGGGTGGGATGGGCAAAGGTCACTGCCTGAGCCACATCGTCTTTCGCGCCCAGTGAGAGCATCAGAGCTCCCTGAGCGATTAGTTCGGCAGCGCTGTGGCCCAGGATGTGCATGCCCACCAGAGTGGAGTCGTCCGTCCGCGAGACGGTTTTCACCATTCCGTAGGTGCTGCTCATGGCCAGCGCTTTGCCGTTCGCGCTGTAAGGGAATTTCCCTACCTTGATATTGCCGAACTTCTCTCTGGCCTCTGTTTCGGTGTAGCCAACGGAGGCGAGCTCGGGATAGGTGAAAGTGCAGCGGGGGATATTGGCGTAATCAAGGTTGGGATGGGTGTATTCAACTCCCTGCACCTGGCTGCGGATGTGCGCGGCCACCATCATTCCCTGCTTGGTGGCGGTGTGGGCCAAGGGCAGCTTGGCGGTAAGGTCGCCGATGGCGTAAACCCCGTTCAGGCTGGTTCGCATCTTGTCATCGATGGCTACGGCCCCACGTTCCAGTTGTGGTCCGTTGCCGGCCCATTCCAAATCACAGCGGGGCACCCGCCCCACGCTGAGCAGAACTTTTTCGAAGCTGAGCCTGCTGCCGTCGGAAAGGCTTAGTTCACAGCCCTGATCCCCGCAAGCAGCGCTTTCCACGCCAAGGCCTGTGAGGATCTTGATCCCGGCCTTCTTGAGAGCCAGGCTGAGGCGTTTGCCGATCTCTTCATCCTCCGTGGCCAGGATGCGGGGCAGGAATTCGATCACCGTAACCTGAACGCCAAAGCTGTTCAGGATGGAGGCAAATTCGCAGCCGATAACCCCGCCGCCCACAATGGCCAGGCTGTTGGGAAGCTTGTCCAGAGCCAGGATCCCAGTTGAGGAAAGCACGGCATGTTCGTCGATCTTCACCTGGGGAAGTTCCTTTGGCAGCGAGCCAGTGGCCAGGACAAGGTACTCAGCCCGGATGGCTGTTCCAGCGGCAGTAACGACTTCGTAACCCTTGTCCAGGGCGGAAACGCTGATGGCTTTTTCCCTGATAACAGGAATGCCGCGCTTGCGGAAGAGGTGCTCAACACCGCCCACCAGCTGTTCAACTACGGCGTTTTTGCGCTCGAAGACCAGTGAATAATCCAGCCTTGGATCCACCGGCGGGAAACCATAAGCTGCGGCGGATTTCATTTCGGTGTAGAGCTCGGAGCTTTTTACCAGGGCTTTGGTGGGGATGCAGCCCCAATTTAAGCAAACTCCGCCGAGGCGTTCCATTTCGACCACGGCGCAGTCTATGCCATATTGGTTGAGGCGAATGGCAGTTTCGAAACCTCCCGGGCCGCCTCCAATGATCAAAACTTTGTGTTCTGGCAAAGATCCTCCTTCATTGCCTGCGCAAACGGCTGTTCAGAATACCCAGCTCCGAACGGTATTTGGCCACGATCCGGCGCGAAATGCTCAGTCCGTCGGAACGCAGCAGTTCCACAACATCCTGGTCGGAGAGGGGGTGATGCTTGTCCTCAAGCTCGACCATGTGGCTGATCTGGGATTTCACGTGCTGGCGTGAGATCCCTTCATAGTTGCTGTCCAACCCCGCGGTGCCGCTGAAAAAGGCTTTCAGGGGATAGATGCCGTAAGGTGTTTCGGCGAATTTGTGCTTCACAACCCTGGAAATGGTGGATTCGCTCACCGAGAGGTCGCGGGCAATGACGGCGTAGGTGAGGGGATGAATGAGCCCGGTGCCCAGCTGAAAGAAATCCGGCTGGTATTTGATGATGGACTGGGCGACCCGCTGCAGGGTTCGGGTGCGCATGTAGATGCTTTTGATGAGAAACTTGGCGCTGTTGATGCGGTCGCGCACAAATTTGAGGGTGTCGCGGTCGAAGCGGCCGCGGTTGATCATCTGCCGGTAGCGCTGGCTGATGATGATATTGGGGGTGATATGGTCGTTGATGATCACCTCGAACTTTCCTTCGATCTGCTTGATGGTGATGTCGGGAAAGACGTAGGCGGCATTGGGCGCCAGGATGCGCAGGCCGGGCTTGGGATCGAGTTTTGCCACTACATCCCTCAAAAACAGGATATAGTCCTCCCCCACTCCGAAGTGGGATGCGATCTTCTGATAGCGGCGGTGGATGAGGTTTCCAAACTGATCGGAACACAGGCCCACCAGAATGCGGTTTTCGCGCTGCTCTTCAGTAAGCTGAGCCAGGAGGCACTCGCCGATGTTGCGGGCCGTGATGCCCTGGGGATTGAGATGCAGGATGATCTGATGCAGCTGTCCGGCGCGTTTGGCGCTGATCCCGTATTGCCTGGCTGTATTTTCCAGAGAGTAGTTCGGTGGCAGAAAACCGTAACTGTCGCAGGCGTCAATCAGTTCGGCTGCGAATTCCACCTCAGGTTCCGGCAGGGAAAGAGGATAGAGCTGCCGCAGAAACTTCTCCCTGCCATCCTCTTCATAGCGGATCAGGGATTCCCGCTGTTCAGTTTCGGGCTCCTCGTGCCAGCCTTCGTAGCTGAGATGATAATCGTTCCACTGGTCCAGGATCTCCGTCAGCTCGCGGGCTTCGTTCAAGGTCTGACCCTGTTCCCCGCTGCTTTGGGAATCCTCCAAAGCCTCCTTGCTCTCCGCCGCCGGGGTTTCAAGATTCTCCCGCTCAAGCTCCTCCTCGTCTTTTTCTTCCCGCAGCTCCAGCAGCGGATTCTGCTCCAGCTCCTGTTTGATGTAGGCCTCCAACTCCAAGATGGGCAGAGATAGCATCTTCAGGGATTGCAGCATCTTGGGCTTGAGCGCCAGCTCCTGCTTTTGCTTGAGGTTGAGGTTTTGGCTAAGAGGGCTCATTTACTTGGCTCGAATGGATTGGACAGGAAGCGTTCTCCCAGGTATAGTTTCTTGGCTTGTTCATCATTGATCAGCTCCAGTGAAGAACCTGACACTATGATCTTTCCTTCAAAGATAATATAAGCCCGGTTGACTATTTTCAAAGTCTCAATAACGTTGTGGTCCGTGACCATAACGCCGATGTTTTTATCCCGCAGCTTGGCAATGATGTCCTGAATATCCGCCACGGCGATGGGATCGACCCCGGCGAAGGGCTCATCCATGAAGATGAAGGTGGGTTTGGTGACCAGCGAGCGGGTGATCTCCAGCTTGCGGCGTTCTCCGCCGGAAAGCGTGTAGGCCTTTTGTTTGGCCAAAGGGGCGATATTGAGTTCCTCCAGAGCGCTTTCCAGCCGGTCTTTCTGCTCTCTCTTGCTGATCTTGAGGGTCTGCAGGATAGCCAGGATGTTCTCGCGCACGGTCAGTTTGGCAAAGATCGAAGGAGCCTGGGCCAGATAACCCAAACCCAGCCTGGCGCGACGATACATCGGATAATGGGTGATGTCTTTACCGTCCAAAAGCACCTTGCCCCGGTTCGGCTTGGCCAGGCCCAGAATCATGTGGAAGGTGGTGGTCTTGCCCGCGCCGTTGGGTCCCAAAATGCCCACGACCTCCCCCTGGTTCATGTCCATGCTGAGATCATCGACCACCTTGCGTCTGCCGTATATTTTAACCAGGTTTTTGGCCTGAATTTTGTGCGCTTCCATATACTGTTATAATACCCCGAAAGCCGGGTTTGTCAAGAGTCGTTGTGAAATTTGTAATTGCCCTGGATCCGGGAGCGCATCTTCATGAACTCCAGTTTGTTTTCTGAGTTGAACTTAGCCTCCAAATAGTCTCCCGCTGCCGTATTCAGGAAAAAATCGCGCTCCTCGTTCTGTTCCTGATGATAGCGGTAGCTGACCGTGTTTTCGGCCTCAAAGCCGCGGATCTGCCGGTCCTCAAAATCGATCCGGACAAAGTTCGCCTTCACCCAGTTCAGCTTCTGGCCCTGCTCCTCCCCGGCAAAGTCCAGTCGGCAATTTTCCACCAGCTCAGCCCGCCGCAACTCCCTCTCTTCAAAAAAGATATAGAACTCCCTGGCGCTGGCGGTGGCCTCTTCGGAGCGGAATTCCGGCTCGCCCAGGAACACCGCTTTCTCCTCTTTGAGCAGATAAACCAGAAAGTCGCTGCCGGCCTCGTAATCCTGGCTGCGCGCCAAAACGTTGAAAGTGGCCATCAGCTTGCGTTCCTCCTCGAAATACTCGAATTTGTCCGCACGAACGCTGAGGGTGTCTTTGCCCGCAATCTCCATCCGGGGCTCCTCGATCATGTAGGCATAGCGGTTCTTGCGGTCCCAGAAGGCGTAGCCGCAGCTGAGGGTGGCGTTTTCCTCCCGGTCGTAGGAACTTACTTCTTTCCAAACCGTCACGGTGTTGTGAAACTTGTTGTAGATGGCGTAATCAGAGCGGAACCAGCGGATGACCTTGCCTTGCTTCTTTTCTTCGATCAGCACCCCTCCCCCGGCGTTTAGTTCCTCAGGGATCCGGTAGTAGGTGAGGCTGTCCGCGGCCAGGCTCAGGGAATCGTTGTTCACCTTCACATTGCCGTCCAGCCGGGCGATCTTTTGCAGATCGAAGATCAGGGCCCGGTCGCTCTTGAATTCCGTCTTGCCATACCAGAAATGGACCTTGCCGT
>JAJBBF010000103.1 GCA_020532215.1 Candidatus Cloacimonadota bacterium | reverse complement strand
GCCGGAGCGATCCTGTTGTCAGCCGGGGGTGTGAGAACTGACCATGGACCGTAAAGGCAAGAGTCTGCTCCGTCAAAGACCCGCTCCAGCCAGTAATAGTAGGTGTGGCCGGGGGACACGTTCACGTCGGTATAGCTGTAATCGTGCATCTCGCCGGTGTTGGTGGCGGGGATAAGTTCCGGATTGACCACCTCGGCTGTGGCAATGTCATTGTACGTCTCAGAGCGGTGGATCTGGAACCCCAGCTCGTTTGGTTCCGACTCAAATGTCCATCTCAGCAGAACATGGCCCTGTTCATCCAGGCTGGCGGTGTAGGAATACCAGGGAGGGATAAATGGCAAACCATGGAAGACATAGCTGTAGGTATTGGTGTCCGGGGCGAAGCTGACCTCCGGACCGCAAAAGAACTCATGATAGGGCAACGACACAAAAAACTGTCCTCCAAAGCCGGATCGTAGGCACCCTGATAGCTGAAGGTGTGCGGCGTGATGAAACCTGTGTCATTGCCGTTAAAAAGGATGGCAGCGCCAAGATCAACTGAGGTGTAAGAAAACGCCTGGACCAGGATGTGGTATTCATCCCTGGCCCCGCCTGCCTTGACGGCCATTTTGGGCAGAGCGCCCCGGGTGGAAGGATCATAGGCAAAGATCTGCCAGTCGCTGGCATCGCCGTCTTCGCCGTAAACCACCGTGCCCAGGGAATTTCCACTGGCATCGGTGTGCTCGTAATCGGCAAAATGGCCCACATAGACGGGAAAATCCTGGCCGGCAATTTCGATCCAGCCGGAAGGCTCGTCTTCGGGACAGAAGAGGTCACAGCCCGCAAGCAGAGCCAGCAGGGCCAGCACCAACAGATAGACGATTTTCTTCATATCAACTCCCAAAACAACAGATATTTACCGCCGGAAATCCTGTCAAGGAAGAAAACGCCCCGATGTTGTTTCGGGGCGGCATGTCTATTCAGGTATCGCGATCAGGTGATGATCACTTTACCGTTCTGATAATCCAGTTTCATCTGCTGTCCGGCTTGTCCGCTCAGCACGGCCCTGGCCATGGCGTCCTCCAGGTCTTTCTGGATCAGGCGTTTGAGGGGCCGGGCACCGAACTGGGGATCGTAGCCGGCAGCGGCGATGTGGTCCACCAGGGCCTCCGTCCAGCTGAGTTCGATGCCTTTTTCGCGCACGCGGCCGGCCAATTGGGTCAGCTGGATCTTCACGATCTCGCGGATGTTGGCCTGGCTGAGGCGGTGGAAGATGATGATGTCGTCCAGGCGGTTCAGGAATTCCGGCCGGAAATACTGCTTGAGGGTGGCCAGCAGCCGGGGCCGGAGGGCTTCGAGGTCGCTGGCTTCATAGATCTCCTGCGAGCCGATGTTCGAGGTCATGATGATCACGCTGTGGCGGAAATCCACGGTGCGGCCCTTGCCGTCGGTGAGCCGGCCGTCGTCGAGGATCTGCAGCAGGATGTTGAACACGTCCGGATGCGCTTTTTCGATCTCATCAAAGAGGATCACGCTGTAGGGACGTCGCCGCACGCCTTCGGTGAGGTAGCCGCCTTCGTCGTAACCCACATAGCCGGGGGGAGCGCCGATGAGCCGGGCCACCGAGTGTTTCTCCATGAATTCGCTCATGTCCAGGCGCAGCATGGCTTTTTCGGTGTCGAAGAGGTAGGCGGCGAGGGTCTTGGCCAGTTCCGTTTTGCCCACTCCGGTAGGGCCCAGAAAGATGAAGGAGCCGATGGGCCGGTTGCTGTCGCTGAGGCCGCTGCGGGAACGGCGGATGGCGTTGGCCAGGGCGGTGATCCCTTCCCTTTGGCCGATCACGCGCCGGGCCAGTATCTCCTCCAGCCCCAGCAACTTGCTCATCTCGCTCTGCACCAGTTTAGACACCGGGATGTTGGTCCATTTGGATACCACCTCCGCGATCAGTTCCTCGTCCACCTTTTCCTTGATCAGCGGATCAGCGGCTTCGGTTTGATCATGGCTTTGGGTGAGTTCAGCCAGTTCCTTTTCTTTTTCCTTGATGCTGCCGTAACGCAGTTTGGAAACGGTTTCCAGGTCGCCTTCGCGCTCAGCCTTGTCGGCCTGGCTTTTGAGGGCATCGATCTCCGCGCGCAGTTCGCGGGTGCGTTCAAAACCTTTCTTTTCGTTCTCCCAGCGCAGGCGCAGGGCTTTCTGCTCCTCTCCCAGTTGCGCGATCTCGGCCGCCACTTTCTCCAGCCGCTGTTTGGACAGCGGGTCCTCCTCCTTGGCCAAAGAGAGGCGCTCGATCTCCAGCTGGCGCAGCTTGCGTTCGATCTCGTCGAGCTCGACGGGCAGGCTGTCGATCTCCATGCGCAGCTTGGCGCAGGCCTCGTCGATGAGGTCGATGGCCTTGTCCGGCAAAAAACGGTCGGCGATATAGCGGTCGCTCATCACGGCGGCGGAAACCAAGGCTGTGTCGGTGATCTGAACGCCGTGGTGCACCTCATATTTCTCGCGGATGCCGCGCAGGATGGAGATGGTCTCCTCCACGCTGGGCTCCTGCACCAGCACAGGCTGGAAGCGGCGTTCGAAGGCGGGATCCTTCTCGATGTGTTTGCGGTATTCAGAGATGGTGGTGGCGCCGATGCAGTGCAGCGAACCCCGTGCCAAAGCGGGTTTGAGCATGTTCGAGGCGTCCACGGCGCCTTCGGCGGCCCCGGCCCCCACCACGGTGTGGATCTCGTCGATGAAAAGGATGATCTGTCCGTCGGATTTTTCCACCTCGGCCAGCACGGCTTTGAGGCGTTCCTCAAACTCGCCGCGGAACTTCGCCCCGGCCAGCAGCGCCGCCATGTCCAGTTCCAAAATTTCCTTGTCCTTCAGGTTTTCCGGCACGTCGCGAGCCACCACGCGGCGGGCCAGGCCTTCCACGATGGCGGTTTTGCCCACCCCCGGTTCGCCGATCAGGATGGGGTTGTTCTTGCGGCGGCGGGAAAGGATCTGCACGCTGCGGCGGATCTCATCGTCGCGCCCGATCACGGGGTCCAGCTTTTCCTGCCGGGCCAGGCGCGTGAGGTTGCGGGCGTATTTTTCCAGGGCCTGGAATTTGGCCTCGGGGTTCTGGTCCGTCACCCGCTGGTTGCCTCTAAGTTCTTTCAAGGCAAGCAGCAGCTTCTCCGAAGAAGCTCCCGCGGCCTTGAGCAATTTGGCGGCCTCTTTGCCTTTGGCCAGCAGCGCCAGCAGCAGATGCTCCAGGCTGATATAATCGTCCTGCAGCCGCTCCGCGTCGCGTTCCGCCTGATGCAGCACGTCCAGAGTATCCTGGGCCAGGTAAACCTGGGCTCCGCTAACCCGGGGCAGTTTTTTCAGCGCGTTTTCTGCCTCGGCGGTAAGCGCGGAGGTGTTCACCTCCAGCTTTTGCAGGGCCGGCAGCACCAGCGAATCGCTCTGCCGCAGCAGCGCGGCCAGCAGATGCAGGTCGCGGATCTCCTGATGTCCGTATTCTTCTGCCAGGGTCTGCATCGCCTGGATGGTTTCCTGGCTCTTCAAAGTAAATTTCTGTGCGTTCATGGCGCCTCCTCTTTGAAGACAAAATAACCAGGCGCGGACAGATGTCAAGGATTTTTTAGCAGTCTATATGGTAGATTGCTAATTTCTCAGAAGTAACTGGGGGAGAATATGATAAATCGCTGGTTTAAACACGTATTATCCTTAAACAGCCCGCAGGGCGACAGAATATAGGAGGCAAGCCCCTCGAATTTGTGCGAGCCATGATAGTGATCAAAAAATGGCCTCCCCCTCCCCGAAAACGGGGAAGTTTTCGAGGAGGGGGGAGGCCTGGAAAACAAATTTATCGCTGCTCTGGAACGAGGGGTTTCGTTCGCTGCGCTTACTTCACACCCTCGCTATATTCTGTCGCCCTTCGGGCTTTGCCAAGCAATCAGAGCGCGTTGAAAACAAGTTCCTGCGGAACTTCGCAAACGGGGACGTTTGCGGCTCCTGATTTAAGCGGATCTTAGTTCAGCAGCACTTTGGCGCTGAGGCTTTGCCCGGCTGTCCGCACTTGGATCAGATACACTCCGGGAGCGGCTTTCAGGCCCCTCTCATCCCTGCCGTTCCAGGATATTTCTGAACTACCCCGGGGCAGGTTTTGTTCCCAAGCCTTCACTTGCCGGCCCTTTACATCATAAACGCAAACCTTGGCCTGCAGGGCTTCCTTGCTTTGGACAGCCAGGGTGGTGGAGTCACTGAAAGGATTCGGCCAGACCTGTTCCAAACGGAGTTCCGCGCCCGGGACCACGCTTTCGTCCTGAACCGGCGATCCGCCCCAGATGCGGCCCACGAATTCCGGATGGTCGATAAAGGGGTTGCGGTTGGTCTGAAAACCCTGGATGGCGCTGTTGCGCGCGATCTCAGCCGCGTCGGGCGGATCGTCGTAATGCCACTGCGCCAGGTCCGGGATCATGTTCACGTTTTGCTGGGTGAGGCTGTCGTAATAGCGGGTGTTGAAATAGAGCAGGGCGCGGGCGATATTGCCCTTGGATTCATCGGCCGGTTCAAACACCGTGTAGCCGTTGGAACTCAGGCCCCGGAAGCTCTGCCAGGGGGTGTCGTTGTAATACACATCCGCCGCGGCGTGGTTGGCCACGGTGAAGAGAGGATAGTTGCCCCTGGAGCTGTTCACCTGCATGGTTGAGGGGAAGAGGTGGTGCAGGTCGGCTTTCTTGCGCGTGGATTCGCTGGAGGAAAACCAGCTTTGGGCATAGGTGTGCTCGGTGTTGGGATCGCTGGAGCCGTAGTAATCGTAGCCTACGTAATGTTCGTAACCGGTATAGATGCAGGTCACATAGCCGTTGTGGTTGTCCAGCTGCTGAAAGAGGAAGACCTTGGCGCCGTCGTAACTGCTGTAGGTATTGGTGGAGATCAGAGCGTGCAGCGCGGTATAAAGTTCCTGTCCGGTGAGGTCAATCACGGCGTCGTAATAGTTGCCCTGTCCGCAGGCGAGTGCCGCAGCAAGCAATATCATCAGGGTCAAAGTTATTCTTTTCATGTGTTTATGCCTCCGGAAGCCTCATCCGCGAACAGCAATTCCTCCACACCTTCGATGATGATGTGCAGGATCAGGGTGTGCAGTTCCTGGATCCTGTCGCTGTGCTCGCCGGGCACGATGATTTCCAGGCCACAGCTCCCGGCGATCTTGCCTCCGTTTTTGCCCAGCAGGGCGAGGGTATGGCAGCCGAGTAGCCTGGCGGCTTCCAAACCCTTGATCACGTTGTCTGAATTGCCGCTGGTGGATATCCCCAATACCACGTCACCCGGCCGGGCGAAAGCTTCCACGCCGCGCGCGAAGACCTGCTCGAAGCCGTAGTCGTTGCCCACGCAGGTAAGCTGGCTGGGATCGGACAAAGCGATGGCGGGCAGGGCTTTGCGGTCCCGGCGGAAGCGGCCCGTGAATTCTTCCGCGAAGTGCATGGCATCGCACATCGAGCCGCCGTTGCCAAAGGCGATCACCTTGCCGCCCCGGGCAAAGCAGTCAGCGATCAGCCGGGCCGCCTTTTCGATGGCGGCGAAGTTTTCTTCATTTGCCAAAAAGGCTTTCAGGCCGCGGCCGGCTGCGGTGAATGAGTTTTGGATGAGGTCGCGCATGATCAGAGGTTTTCCCGTATCTTCACTTTGGTTTTGAGCTCGTTCTCCTCGATCTCATCGAGTTCTTTGAGGATCGAATTGATCAGGCGCACCCGTTCTTTATAAGGCACGAACGCGCTTTTGAAGCCGTTCAGGATCACGTCCTTGATGGTGGCATAATCCAGCTTCAGCTCGTTGATGGCCAGCATGTATTCGTCGGTGACGGTGGTGTCGGATATGGTGCGGTTGTCTGTGTTGATGGTCACGCGGAGGCCGTAATCGATGTAAAAATCGATGGGGTGGCTGCGGATGTCTGGCACCGCCTTGGTGTGAAAATTGCTCTTGATGCAGATCTCGAGCGGGATGCGGTGGTCGTTCACATAGTTCAGCAGGTCGCCGTCCTCCACCAGCCGGGTGCCGTGGCCGATGCGGTGGGCGCCGCAATAGTGCAGGGCCTGGTGGATGCTGTCCGGGCCGTAGGCCTCGCCGGCGTGGATGGTGATGTTGAGGTTGTTTTTCAGCGACAGGTCGAAGGCTTCCTTATGGTCTTTGGCGGGGTTGTTGTATTCGCCGCCGGCCAGGTCGAAACCGATAACGCCCTTGTTTTTGAAGGCCACCGCCAGTTCCGCCAGCTTCACCGAGGTGGTGGGGTCCATGTTGCGCATGCCGCAGATGATCACGGCCGTTTGGATGCCGAAATCGCGTTCGCCCTGTTTCAGCCCGTCGATCACCGCCTGGGAGATCTCGGTGAGTTTGAGGCCCCTGTCCGTATGCAGGATGGGGGAATAGCGCACTTCCATGTAGCGCACGTTTTCCGCGGCGGCGTCTTCGGCCAGTTCGTAGGCCGCGCGGCGCAGGCCTTCCTTGTTCTGCAGCACCAGGTTCACGATCCCGAAACCGCGCAGATAGTCTTCCAGGCTCACGGTGTGGTCGCCGCAAACTATCAGCCGGCGCAGTTCCTCCGGATCAAGGGTTGGCAGCTCGATCTTGAACTGCTTGGCCAGATCGATGATGGTGGCGATGCGCACACTGCCGTCGAGGTGCACGTGCAGGTCTGTTTTGGGGAGTTTTTGCACGAACTCCCGGGTCATTTTGATATCCATATTCTTATCCTTTGGTTAACAAACCAGTTTGACAGATACAGGCTGGATGTCAACCAAAATAATGGACGCGCAGGTCTCTTTCTATGCTGGGAGCCAGGCAGTGAGATTTGAGTTTGCCTATAGAGAATCAAGTGAAATTGCAAATAGTATCACTTTCGTTGCAAATCGCCGGTTTTGGTGAGACTCCAGTTTCATTCTTTTTGCAAATACCATAGAAAACCTGCGAGTAAATTGACCACTGTTGATTACTGGCATGCCGCGCGACAGAACTAGACTAACAGAAAACAGAAAGGTATCGGTCGAGTTTGTTTGGTTATGGTACCGAAAAGCATTGACCGATATAAGGTGTTGTTTTGGATGCGCCTAAGGATATAAGCATGAGAGATGATCACGATAGCAACGATGAGGAATTGAAGAAAGCTTTGGAAAGGATTGCCATCCTGGAGCGAGAAAACGGGAGGCTCAAAGAGAATTTGGCTGAGCTCAGGAAGGGTGATCGTGTTGCAATGGACATGGAGGAACGGGCAAAACCAGAGAAATTGGCCAGGACATCAGACATTCCATCTTCACCTCATGTGGAATCCATCAATAATCAGTCTTCTCCCCAGGAAAAGGTTGCCCTCTTTCGAAGCCTCTTTCGCGGACGAGAGGATGTTTTTGCGATCCGGTGGAGCGGCAAGAACAACCGGTCCGGCTACTCACCTGCTTGCTTGAACGACTGGAAACTTGGGATTTGCGGCAAATACAAGAAGACCCCCTGTGCCAAATGCGAACACAGGCAACTCATACCGCTCGATGCCAGCCAGATCTACAGACATTTGAAAGGCGAAATAGTTGTCGGTATTTATCCCCTGCTGGACAACGATACCTGCCATTTTTTGGCTATAGATTTTGACAAGAAGGAATGGCGGGAGGATGTTCTGGCCATCAAGCAAACCTGTTCTACGCACTCTATCCCAGCATATACAGAGAGATCAAGATCGGGGAATGGCGCGCATGTGTGGATGTTCTTTGAGGAAGCCGTGTCTGCTGGGATGGCCAGAAAACTGGGATCAGCCATTATCACTGCCACGCTCGACAGCCGTCATCAGATCGGGCTTGATTCCTACGACAGGCTTTTCCCCAATCAGGACTCCATGCCCAAGGGAGGTTTTGGCAATCTGATCGCCCTACCGCTCCAGAAACAGTCCAGAGAACAGGGCAACAGCGTGTTTTTGGATGATGAGCTTAGCCCGATGGAAGATCAATGGCAATGGCTGGCCAACTTCAAGAGGATTGGTCCAGCAAAATTAACTCAGTATATTTCTGAACTCACGGCCAGGCATAAAGTAGCAGGAATGCTAGCTGAAGCGGATCAAGAGGAAATCCCACCTTGGCAACATAGAACCCCCGCATTTGAAGAATATGAAGACCTGCCAGCCCAGGCAAACATCGTCCTCAGCAATATGATCTACATCGAAAAAGCAGGCCTGCCGCAGAAATTGCTGAGTCACATCATCAGGTTGGCTGCCTTCCAGAATCCGGAGTTTTACAAAGCCCAAGCCCTGCGGATGCCGATCTACAACATACCCAGGATCATCAATCTCTCAGGCGAAAGCGATGAATATCTGGCCCTACCCCGGGGCTGTTGCGATGCTTTGTCGGCTCTGATGGGAAAATTAGGCATCATAACAAATGTTAGGGATCTCAGATATACTGGAGAGGCACTAACAGCTGAATTCATCGGTAAACTGAGTCCGGAGCAGTTAATGGCCGGGCAGTCCCTGCTCGCGCGTGACAATGGGATTCTATCGGCGACCACAGCCTTTGGAAAAACGGTGGTGGCCATTTGGATGATCGCGCAGAGAAAAACCAACACCCTGATAGTGGTCCATCGCCGTCAACTGATGGAGCAGTGGCTGGAACGGCTGGGCTGCTTTCTGGACGGCGCAGAATTTGGCGCAGTGGGAGCCGGCAAGGACAAAAGAAGCGGCAAGATCGACGTGGCCATTTTGCAGAGCCTGTATCAGGGACGCAAAGTTAAGGAATTCGTGAGTGATTACGGCATGGTGATCGTGGATGAGTGCCACCATATCTCCGCTTTCAGCTTTGAACAGGTCCTCAAGGAAGCCAGGGCTAAGTATGTTTATGGCATTACTGCCACGCCAGTCCGCAAAGACGGACAGCATCCGATCGTGTACATGCAGTGCGGTCCCATCCGTTACAAGGTGGATGCCAGATCACAGCTGGCATCGAGATCATTCACCCACAAGGTCAAGGTGCGCCACACTGCTTTTCAGTTGCCGGAAAGCCTGCAACAACCAGAGGCCAGAATAACAGCTGTCTATCAGGCACTGATCGAAGATGAGGCCCGGAACAAGCTGATCCTGGACGATATCATTGCCTCGATTGTAGCTGGAAGAAGCCCTCTGATTCTTACAGAGAGGACTGCCCACGTGGAGTTCTTTGCTTCCAAGCTGGTGGGCTTTTCCAAAAACATCATCAGCCTGAGGGGAGGAATGGGCCGCAAGCAGTTCAAGGCAGTCAGGGAACAGCTGCAAGCCATTCCGGATAATGAGGAAAGAGTGATCATCTCAACCGGAAAATATATCGGGGAAGGCTTTGATGACAGCCGGCTGGATACGCTCTTCCTAACTTTGCCGATTTCCTGGAAGGGCACCCTGCAGCAATACGCGGGGCGATTGCACCGGGCCCATGCTAACAAAACCCAGGTAACGATCTATGACTATGTTGACCGGGAGGTGCCGGTGCTGGCCGCGATGTTCCGAAAGAGGATCAAGGGGTATGAGGGTATGGGCTATACGGTGGATCAGATCTGATTTACAGGCGTTGGCAAAGCTGCTGAAACATCCTATATATCGGAGATGGAGTTCTGGGCGATATCAAACTCTTTCAAGATTGAACCCTTCGGCTTATCTGTACCATACTGAATTATCTTCCACTCCCAATGTGTGTTCCAACATATGATAAAGGGGATTGAATATCGCAATTACCGTAACATCATCATCATGGACAAAGCAGGGTGGCATACTACAAATCATCTCAAGCAATTTGATAATATCCGGCTGATATTCCTGCCCGCTTATAGCCCTGAGCTGAATCCCCCCGAACATCTTTGGTCAAAGATCAGAGATCTAAAATTCAGGAATACAGCCTATGGATCGCTTGATGATGTGCAGAAAGCTCTGATTGAAGGTTACTCGTACCTGGTCAATAATAAAGATATGGTCTCAAAACTGACCAATTTCAAGTGGCTAAACTTGGATATATGAAGGCGAAATAGTATGAGGCTGTGCAAAGAAAAAATGTCCTGTAGCTTCACTCACTCGATCTGAAAAAGGGAAAAACCCCATCTGGCCCCCATTATCAATACGGGATAAATACGGGATCAATACGGATGAAATCCGTATTGATCCCGTATTTATCCCGTAATGATGCTGGGAGCCAACCAGCTATTCGGCTTTGAGTTCGCGGGTCATGAGTTCGAGGATAGCCTGGCGGGGATCCTTGTCCTGGTAAAGGGTGGCATAAACCTCTTCGGTGATGGGCATTTCCACGTTTTTTTCACGGGCCAGGTTGTACACGGAGCGGGTGGTGGCCACGCCTTCGGCCACCATCTTCATTTCGGCCATGATCTCTTTCAGCTTGCGTCCAGAGCCGATGGCAAAGCCAACGCGGCGGTTGCGGCTGTGGGGTGAAATGGCCGTGGTGATGAGATCGCCGACACCGGAGAGTCCCAAAAAGGTATCCGGGTCTGCACCGCAGGCTTCTCCCAGGCGCTGGATCTCCACCAGCCCGCGGGTGAGCAGGGCGCCCATGGTGTTATCGCCAAAACCAAGACCGGCCACGATCCCGGCGGCGATGGCGATCACGTTTTTCACCGCGCCGCCCATCTCCACTCCGATGAGGTCAGAGCTGCGGTAGGCGCGAAAATAAGGGTTGCTGAAAACGCTTTGCAGCTCGCGCAGCAGAGCGTCATCCGGTCCGGCGATGACCACGGTCGTGGGGATCTGGCCGGCCACTTCCTCGGCGTGGCTGGGTCCGGAGAGGGTGCAGAGGCGGGGATGGATCCGGGCGGGAAGGATCTGCTTCAGAATGCCGCCGGGGGTAAGCAGGGATGTTTCCTCGATGCCTTTGGCCACATTGACCACGGCCTTGAGATGACCGGGATCCCAGATTCGCTCAGCCGCCGCGGGCGGGATTTTTGCCAGGGTGGCGCGGATAAATTGGGAGGGGGTGGCCAGAACCGCCAGTTGGGGCTGGAAATCCGCCAGGGCGAAGAAATCACCGGTGTAAGATATGGCCGGCGGCAGAACTATCCCGGGCAGGAGCAGGGGGTTGGAGCTGGTTGACTGAAGGGTTCGCAGAAAATCCGGATCGTGTTCCCAAACCAAGACTTGATGGGAGTTTTCCGCCAGCAGTTTGGCCAGGGCAAGGCCCCATCCGCCTCCGCCGATCACGGCGACCCGCATCCAGGCCTCCGCGCTCAGTCCTTTTTCAAAGGGGGCAGCTTGATGTCGCAGATCAGCCCCAGATCGTCATCGTCATCGTCTTCGGGATCGGAGTCCTCATCCCAGTCCTCCGCCATCCAGTCCGGACAGAAGAGCAGGTCTTCCTCGAAATCCCAGCCATCGACATTGGCGAGGCCAAATCTTTGCAGCAGTTCATGTTCCCAGATGGTGTAATAGGCTGTGCCGTCCGAGACCGCCCAAACGAGGACGGGGCTTTTGTAGTGGCGGAGTTCGATCTTGTGGTTCTCGGAAAGATCAAGGAATTCCCGGATCTTTTTAATGTCGCTTTCTTGTCTGAATTCCATGGTGTGCACCTAAAAGCTGTATTTGACCGTGGCGGAGACCTCGTTTTCGCTGTATTCCCTGGCGCGGCGGACTTCCTCCACAGGCGATTCTACATTCCTGTAGGCGTGAGAGTAGTCAAGCTTTAAATTCCAGCGGGGTTCGATCTCGAAATTGAGGGCGGCGCTGGTGTTGTAGATAAAATCGGCGCGGCCGCCATACCAGGGGTCCAGGGATTGGAAGAAGCGTTCCTCGTATGAGAGGGTGAGTTCGGGATAGAAAGAGGGCCCGGAAGGCTTGTCGTCGTTGAGGGGAGTGCTTTTGAGGCGGATGTTTCCACTGTAGCGGTTGCTTTCGTAGCTGCCGTCCTCGGCGTCGTGGCGGTGATTATCGAAGATCCGGTAGCGGTAATTGGCGCTGAGGCTGAAAGCGGGAAAGGCATAGCGGGCTCCGAGGCCGAGGGTGGTGGCGTTGGCGTCGAACTCGGTCCAGAATTCGTTGTAATAATACTGCTCGTAGCGTCCATGCAACTGCAGGGTGGTGTTTTTAAAAGGTTTGAGGTTGAGGTCGCCGCGGTAAAGGTTACGGGCGTAGCTGAATTTTTCCAGCCTTTGGCTGCCATCAGTATCGATGTAGCTGCGCACGTAGTTTTCCGGGTAGTAGCCGTAGAGGGCGGTGAAATTCCAGTAATAGCGTTCCACGCGCAGGCGGAAGAGGGCGTCCTGGCGCTGTTTGTCCGGGTTCGAAAGGTTTTGGGAGATCTTGGCGGTCACCGAGGGGATGAATTTCCACCACTGGTAGCGGATGGGCCAGGCCAGGTCGAAGCGGGCGTCGAGGGCCAGGTCGTCCGTGGTGTTCGCGTAATCGAGGTTGGGATGGCTGTGGTCCCAGCGGTTCAGGTCATATTCGGAGAGCTGGAAAACGTTGTCTGAATAAGAGGTTCCCAGGGAGACGCCGATCTCGAGCTGGGCGCAGAGGGGCCGGGGCGCCAAAGCCAGAAACAGAGCCAGGCCCATAATGATCGGAATGATGCTGCGGGGCGCTTTGACCGGAGGTTTCCCCTGGGGGCGGTCATCCCGTTCCGGGCGTGAACCCTTTTCCCCTGGTTTGCCGGACTGCTGATCGGAGAGGGGTTCCAGCGGTTCTTTCTTGTTGGGATCAGGCATAAGCTGTCTCAATCCGCTTTGCGCAGCAGCGGCCGGGCGAAGAACATGTGGTCGCTTTTGGCGCGCAGTTCAATTTCCGCCGATCCACTGTTTTCTGGCAATTCCAGCTTCATCCCGGTGGTCAGGTGGTCAACTCCCACCGCTCTGTATTTGGTGGTCCGGCGCAGAGTGAATTCATGGGTGTCAAGCAGTTTGCCGTCGCGGTAAACTTCAAAGACCGGCAGGCTGCGGTCGAGCAATCTGGCGCGCACATAGACGATCGCGGTGCGGCCGTTGTTGAGGGTGAATTTTAGCCCTTGGGAGGGGTTGAAGACATAGTAGGGGCTGTCGGTGCCGTTGTGGCTGATGGTGATCACCCCGCCGTGGGCTTTAACGGCCAGGTTGGCCGGTTTGGCGGCTTTGGGTTTGGGGGCCGGCTTCACCGTGTAAAAGGGGCGGAAATAGATGCTGCGCTCATAGCAGAGGACCTGGATGGACTTGGTGCCGGCCGGGATGGGTACCTTGATTTCGTGGTAAAGGTAAAAGCCGCCGAGGCGCTGATCAAGGCTGAGGTCCCAGGTCTTTTTTGTGCCGCCGATGATGGTGATCACCTGGGGTTTCCGCAGGTCTTCCAGGCCGAAGGAACGCAGGTCTATGCTTTCGATGCCCTGCACATCGAGGGTCATGGATTTTTCCGGTAGAGAGCGGTAATACCAGTAATTTCCGGCTTCGGTCTTGAGCAGGCGGCGGTTGCCGGGATCGTTGAAATTGAGGGGCTTGACCTTCGCCGGGAGGGCGACCAGGGCCGCCAGGCAGGCAAGAACAAGGATCAGACGTTTGAACATTTATGCTCCAAAATTACAATTCTTCATCGGGATCGACGATATTGGCCATGAAATGACGGTCGTGGCGGTCGAAAATGATCACGGCAACGATAGCCGCCAGAAGGATGGCGAGGCAGATGGCGGCAACGGTGACGTTGTGTTTTTTTACGCTGAAGGCAGGGCCGACGCCGGGCTCGGGCATTTGGCCGGAAGGCTCTTCCAGCTTATAGCGGCGGATCCAGCGGCGGGGATGCTGCATGCTGAAAACGGGCACGCCTTCTTTGGCCATCACCATCATCACGCCTTCGGGATCGAACTGCTCTTCGGCCAGCTTGGGATTGAGGCCTTCCCGGATCTGGTTGGCATTGGGAATGCTGCCAACATTGGCCAGGCCGCGGCCGATATTGATGAACAGCTTGTAGCGCTTGCCCTGGGGCAGCAGCTGTTTGTAGGCCTCAGCCCGGGTTTGAACGTTTTCGGCAAAGGTGGCGCCGATGATCTGGCTGGTCCCGTTGCGGGACATGGCATCGAACAGGGCGGTGATACCGTTGTCCGAAAGCCCGATCCCCAGATCGTCCTTGCCACCGAGGGAGGCGTACTGGCAGCCAAAATCGATCAGGCCTTTCTGCCTCAGGATCGCCTCCATATCCAGCCAGGTGTATTCCTCCCGGTTGGCACCATAGGAGGCAGAGGAAAGGGCCACGATGATGGCGGGCTCCAGCTTCATCACCTGGAGGGCGGCGTAGAGGGCGAGATTCGCCCCGGGATTCGAGCCGGTGAAGGCCACTGCAACGTGATCGCCGGCTTTGAGGCCCTGTTTGGAGAGCTCTTCCACAAAAACGGCTGCGAGATTGGGATTGAGGGCGGCCTGTTTTTCCGACAGCAAGCCGCGGTCTGTGGTTATGGTGGTGCGGGCAGCGCCGATAAGGCCGGTCTGCAGCGGATCGTTGATGGGATCGAAGGGGATCCCCAGTTCCTGCTGTTCGGCCCGCAGACTGTCCATAAAAGCTGCCATCAGCCGGGCGGCATCCACTTTGGACTGGTGGAAATCGGCCTCGATGGTTACATAGCTGCTATGGGCGATCACAAAGAGGATCACGCTGAGCGCGAAGAGAATGATCAGGGACCAGCCGGATTTAAGGGAAGGACGGTACATGCTTATACCTCCCCGTTGAAGATCACCATCAGGGCCAGGCGCACGACGATCGCGGCGATGCCCATGGTGGCGAGGGTTTTCACGAAGCCCTGGCGCTCGAACCAGTTGGCGATGAGGCCGGGCACGATGTAGCCGATGGACTGCATCTGAAAGGTATATACGGTGAAGTTTTGAAACACCAGCAGGCGGGTGGCCCAGCCCAGGATGAATCCGATCAGAATGCTCAGCACCATGCGCCGTTTTCCGAACATCAGGGTGAACTGACTGATTACCCGAATGATAGCCCAGGTGAGCAAACTGACCAGCAAGGTGCCCAGGATCTGCATGGGTTTGTCCAGATACAGGGCCAGATAGCCCGGAACCACTATACCTCCGGCGGAGGCGCCCAGCATCTCGCTGAAGATCAGACTGATGATGACGCCCAGGCCCACAGCGGCCTGAATTACAGCTTCAACCACTTTAATTCCTCATTTTGCTTTCTCGATTTATGTTTGAAATGCGCTACGATCTGCGCGCCGTATTTGATCTTGCCGGCCATGTTGCCGATCCCCAGCACGTGCGATTCGCTGTTGGTGAGTTCCACCACTTTGTTGTAGATGACTTCCGGCAGCGGCTCGCCCAGGTTGAACAGCTGTTTCCTGGGGATCCCGGCGTGCAGGGCATAGGCCTCCACCTTATCCGTGATCTCACCGGTGAGCAGCACGTAGGAATAGTCCAGCTTCACCACCTCGTCTACCAGCTGGTGGGAGCGATAAAGCCTGTCTCCGCGGCTGTTCAGAATGATGATCTTCTCCACGTTTTTGAGGTGGCCGGTGACCATGCCGATCACTGTGGCAGTGGATTCCGGATCGTTGGCGGCAAAAACGTTGTAGAAGGTGATAACTTTACGGCTTTCGTGGATCACGTATTTGCGCAGGGCTCCCGGATCGGGGTTGGCGCTTTGCATGCCGCGGATGGCGATATCGCGGGGAACGCCGGCTTCGGCGCAGACGGCGAGGGCGAGCTGGACGTTTTCGGCATGCTCGATGTAGCGGAACTGCGCCAGTTCCTGCTGGGTTACGTCAACCGGGCGGATCTGGCGGATCTGGCAATGGCGCTTTTTGGCCACTTTCTCCAGCAGGCCAAAGTGGACGTTTTCGGCCGTATAGCAGATCCCGCCGCTGGGGATGGTGTTGCTCAGGCTCAGCGTAACGCTCTGTTCCGTGCAGCCCATCAGGTCCTGATGGTCCGCCCGGCAGTTCGTGATCACGCTGATGGTGCTGCGCACAAACTTGCGTTCGGTGATCCACTGGAAGGTGGGGTTCACGGCCATGCATTCCACCACGATGGCGTCCGGCTTCTCGCTGGAGGCGTGGCGAAAAATATATTTCTGTTCGATGATGTTCGCCCCCATCAAGCGGATGATGGCAGATTCCCGCCCATCCGGCAATACCACGCGCGGGAGGGTGCCGGTGATCTTGGCCACCGTGCGTTTGCCCCCGGCCCGGAGTCCGGCCGCTATCAAACGGGTCACGCTTGATTTCCCCCGGGTTCCATTTACGTGGATCCGGATTGGGATGGCTTTCACGTTGCGCTGGTGCCGCCAGTATTCATGGATCCAGAATCCGATCAAAAGCGCCGTCGCAAGGATCAAAACAGTCATCAATTCCTCATTTATCGTCTAGTCAGGCTGGCGTGAAAAGGGATTTTCAGCAGCATTACGATCGTAATTATGCAAATTCCGTTCCACCCGGACGGCTTTTCGCCCCAGCAACCGCAAGCCTGAACGCGGGATATCGGTTGACACATTTTTGGCCGCCGCAGAAATTGTCCAGTAAAATCAATATTTATGGGGAAAAGCGGATGAATGAAGCCAGAATTGGCAGCCCGCCACCGCTGGCCGGGGCAAAACCGGAGTTTGTGCTTTATTGGATGCAGCAATCCCAGCGGATTGATTACAACCACGCCCTGAACCTGGCCGGAACGCTGGCAGCGGAATGGAAAGTGCCGCTGATAGTGGTTTTCGTGCTCAGCGGGGATGTTCCTGAAGCCAACCAGCGCCACTATCAATTCATGCTGGAAGGCTTGGCGGAAACCGCCTCGGAACTGGCCGGACAGGGAATCCCCTTTCACCTCTGCGCCGGCCAACCGCCAGAGGTGATCGCTGCCATTGCCAAAGACAGGGCTTTCGTTGTTGCAGACCGGGGTTATCTGCGCTGGCAGCGGAATTGGCGGGAGAAACTTTCCGCCAAACTGGGACCACAGCGCTGGCTGGAGGTGGAAAGCGACGTAGTGGTGCCGGTGGAGACCGCTTCCAACAAGGAAGAATACGCCGCGGCCACCATCCGCAGGAAGATCCTGAAGCATCTGGAAGCTTTTCTGCTGCCGCCGGATCAGTTGGGGCTGCCCAAGTTGAAAAAGCCGGGGCCGGAGCTACCCGCATCCATACCGCGGCTGAGTTACAAGCAAGGATTGGGCTTGGACGGACTGACTGAGTTTGCCGCCCGGTATTTGCGGATCGACGCTTCTGTAACCCCGGTATCCGTGTTCAAAGGGGGCAGGTCAGAAGGATTAAAAAGGCTGGATTCCTTTCTGTCCGAAAAGCTGATTCGCTACGCGCAAAAACGCAACGATCCCTCCCTGGGCATCCAGAGCGATCTGAGCCCCTGGCTGCATTTCGGGCAGATCTCCTCGCTGGAGGTGGCGGTCCGGGCTTTGGAATTTTGCGGAGTTCCGGCCTATGCCGCGGCTGGCCTGATCGGCGATAAAAGCGGGCTTGAACCGCTGCAGGCAGGACTCGCTTCGTTTTTGGAAGAACTGATCATCCGCCGGGAGTTGAGCTGTAATTTCTGCTGGTTCAACCCTGATTACGACAACTACGCCTGCGTTCCGCTCTGGGCCAGGCAAAGCCTCAACGATCATCTGCTGGATTCCCGGCCCGCCATTTACAGCCCCGAAGAATTGGAAAGCGCTGCCACGGAAGACCCCTGGTGGAACGCGGCCCAGCGTGAGATGGCCATTACCGGGAAGATGCACAACTATATGCGTATGTATTGGGGCAAGAAGATCATAGAATGGAGCCCGGATCCTGATACGGCCTTCCAAGTGATGCTGTGGCTTAATAACAAATACCAGCTGGACGGGCGGGATCCCAATTCTTTCGCCGGGATCGCCTGGTGCTTCGGCAAGCACGACCGGCCCTGGCAATCCCGTGCTGTCTTTGGCAGCGTGCGCTATATGAACGCGGCAGGGCTGAAGCGCAAATTTAACATGCAGGGCTATCTGGATAAAGTGGCCGCGTTTGCATCGCCCTGACATCGTCCGGCGGCTTTCGGAAATCGCAGTGAAGGCCCCGAAGCCAATTATGGCTTCGGGGCCTCAATTCATCTTGTTCGGACCGGTTTGAACCGGCAGGGCGGGTCCGCTATCTGATCCTGGCCAATCTGAGCGTGGCGAGGGTACCGCCGGAAGTGGCGACCCGCAACAGATAGATCCCGCTGGCGACAGAGTTTCCTCTGTTGTCCAGGCCATCCCAAAGCAGCTGGTGGTTGCCTTTGCCAAAGTCCCACGTGCCCAGTTTTCGGATCAGCTGTCCCTTCAGATTGTATATGCCAACATTTATGCCGCTTACGGCGGAATTGGTTTTCAAGCTGATGCTGGTGACGGCGGAGAAGGGATTGGGTCCGGCGGTAAGGGTAAGGGAAGCCGGAGGCGTCGCGGGGTCTGAATTGGCCGAAACATCGGCGTTGACGAACAGCTTAAGGTCATCGATGAAAACGCCGTTGGAAGATCCGTAGGAGGTGGTGTTGAGGCGGAAACGGAAATACAGGTTGTGGCCGATGAAGCTGTTCAGATTGTAGGATTGCAGTTCCCAATCGGCTGAACCTTCGAAAAAGCCCAGCACGATCCAATTGCTGCCATTGGTGGAAGCTTCCACTATGAGATTATCGCCATCCAGAGCGAGAGAGCGCTTCAGCTGGAACTGGAGGTTGGCGTTCTGGACATTTTGCAGTGGGATCGGCTCTGCCAGCGAGCAGGCAGAATTGCCGTTGTTGGAATAGTTGCCGTTGGGGCTGTCCGTGAGGCTGTAATCTCCGTTGAATGATTCGGAATCGGTCCGGTTCCAAGCGCCGGTGCTAACCCAATTGCCCAGGCTAAGCTCAAAATCCTCGCTCATCACGGGCTGTCCGGTGAGGCGTAGGGTTATTGTTGTGCAGTTTATCTCGCGCCGGAGTTTAAGGGTTTCATAGCCGGGTTTGGACAGGGTGAGGCGGTACAGACCGGGGTGGAAATCCGCAATGGTGATGTATCCGTCGGGACCGGAGACCAGTTCCCCCAGCGGGAGGTCGTCAAAGCTGAGCACGGCTCCCGGGAGGGGGTCAAAAAAGTCGTTTTGGACAAGGATATTCAGTTCCTGGGCTGGGGTGGGGGCGAGGCATATGTCCTGGATCGTCTGTGCATCCGGGGAAACATAGAGCGTTAGCGATTGGGTGGCGTAACCGGGACAAAGATAATGGACAGTGTGGTAGCCGGAGGGCAGGAAATAATGGTAGGATCCAAATTCCGGATCGGAAGAGCGGGGCTTCCGGTACACCGGCTGGTCGTCGATGCCGTCCACGAGCACCAGCGCGGACAGAGGCTCGCCGGTGTTGGCGTCAGTGATGTGCCCACGGAGGGTATTGCGGTTTTTCCTCAGCAGCAGCGCCAGGGCGCCATTCACCTGATGTTGCACGATCTGGGGTACCTGAGCCGCGGGCGGGATGAACTGGGTGGCCATCTCTATCGTATAGGCGAAAGCGCCGGTTTCTCCGTACATCCAGTCATCCAGGCCACCGCTAACGGGATACAGGCCCCAGGAAGGTCCGGGAGCGTAGGTTCCGTAATCCTGCGAAGGCAGCATAGTGGCGATAACTTCGGCCAGGGAAGCCAGTTCAGCTTGGTCCGGGGCGGCGATGCCATCCACATAACCATAGGGATAAAGCACATATTCTCCATAGGTGTGGTAGCCGATCCCGGCCAGAAAAGGCTTGGAGAGCAGAAAGTCGCGCAGGGCCTGGGTTTCCGGCTCACTGAAAGCCTCAGGTCCGTGATAGGTGGCAGAGTTCTGGTCGTCGGTGGCGCTGGTGTAGCCCCAATGCCAGCTGTAATTGCGGTTCAGGTCCACCCCGTCCCAACCGGTGCCGTAGCTTCCGTGGTTGAAGCTCTGGTTGCCGTTGTTGTCGCGCAGGTTTTTGCGCCACCAAATATCGGTTTCCTGCAGCACGATCTTGTGGCCGTCGGGATTCAGCAGCGGAACGATCCAGACCTCGCTGGTGTCCAGGATGCCTGTCACAACGGGATCGCTGCCGTAGTTTTCCAGCAAATGGATCAGGATTCCCATGCAGGCTTCCGTGGATAAAGGTTCGCGCGCGTGGTGTTCGCCCACGAAGTAAAAGGCTGTCTCGTCTTCATTCAACTGGACGTTGGCGGAGACCTTCACGGCCCAGAGTTCGTGGTCGAAATTCTGATAATAAGTTGCCCCCTGGTCCGCATAGATGGAACCCCAGCCGGTGCCGATGCTGGAAAGCTGCATCAATCCGGGATACTGGGCTTGGAGCTGCGTAAGTTCATTCAACATCTGAGTGTAAGAGCGATAGCCCGGAATATCTTTCGCGGAACGGAGGTTTTCCTTCAACTGGGCTTCAGTCTGAGTAATGCGCAGGCTGGGGAATTCCTTGACCAAGGCGGTAAACTGCTCCTGGGTGAGCACAAGGTCCAGCCAGGCCCCGGGTTTATAAGCCGCGATATCTGCATCCTGGCTGGCAAAGCGCTGCAGCATCGAGGGAGTGGGATTGTCCAGGCGGGCCACCATGCGCGGGCTGGAAAAAAGTGGCAGGGATAGCATGATGATGGTGAGGATCAAGATGATGGTTTTCATTTAAGCTCCCAAAGTTGGCGTAAAAAAATACAGTGGGGAATGCCGGGCGGCATCCCCACTGCTCGGAGGGCATTCTATGTAGGGTCTGTAGGCTGATTCCGAAGATAGATATCCCGGATAATCTGTCAAGAGTTTTTTTTGGTTTTTTTCGTTTTTTTGCTGTTGAATTATTTCCACAGTCTCTTAATCCAGTATTAAGACCCTGCGGGTCAGTACTTTGGCATCGCAATCCAACCGCAGAAAATAAACGCCGGAGGCCACTTTGTGTCCATGATGGTCGATTCCGTTCCACAGGTATTTGATCCCATCTTTACGGAATCCGAGGTTAGTTTCCTGGAAAACGAGTTGACCTTTGCTGTTGAAAATATTCAACATGGGTGTAGAATTCACCACAGTTTTGCATTCTATTGACAGATAACCGGATAGGCCGATTCGACAGGGGTTGGGAAAAGCATTCAAAGCTGATAATTCTGGTTGCAGTATATTATCGTCAGATATGTTCACCGGGTCGATCGGGATGTTCAGCCATTCGCCCGGGAAGGGGTAGGTGGCGGCGTTGGGCGGGCTGGCGTTGTCGCGGGCTTCGATCTGGTAATGGAAAAGCTGGGCGCCGGGTTCGAACTGCAGATCGACATCCGCAGCCCAATAATTGGGCGGGGCTTCGGGATCGGCCGTCATGGGCAGGGAGGTGGTCTCGCCGGAGTCGGTCCTGTAATGCAGATAAACAGAGCCAACCTGGATATTGTCTGTGATCAGGGCTGAAAAGCTGTGTTCCCCGCTGGCTATGGAGGAGGGTGGATCGTGTATGATCGTGGGCGGCTCAGTATCGGCGGCCAGGGCAAAGATGTGGGGATCAAGCTCGGCGAAGACGGGATGATCGGTTCTGCGTCCGGATTGATCGGCGGCGTGGATGAAATAGCGGATGGTATCGCCGGGAGCGAAACCCGAAAGCGTGGCCTCATAGCCATTTGAGCCAAGATGTGCCAGCAGCGCGGTCTGCCAGGCGCCCTGATTCACTCTGTAGGCCACATAGACCGAATCTGCAATCAGCGCTTGTCCGCTGTGGGCGGTGATGCTGGCATTGAAATCCCAGGCGGGATCGTAGCCGTATTCGCCGTGATAGGGCAGATGGCTGATATGGAGCATCTCCTGGTCCGGGATTTCGTGGGTGCGGCAGTGCAGGGCATCGGTGGATTCCCAGGAGGTGGATCCGGAACTGGCCACGCCGATGATCTCGTAGCCCGGCATGGCGTCCTGATAGGCCTGCAGGGCCGCCGCGTCGTAGCTGCTGTTCATTATGGGCACGAAGACGCGCTTGTTCAGGATCAGGGAATTGGTGTAAGGTTGGTTTTGGGGAGTATTGACCCGGTAAACCCGGTAGGGATAACCCCAGGCACAGTTTGTTCCGGCAAAGTAGGCGGCGGTCTGTTCGATGGCGTTGTACTGGGCGTGGGAGTTTTGCACGCTGCGGATCAAAACCTTGTCCGGAGCCAAAAACTTGCCCCAACAGTCGATGTGGTCGATATAGGTGTTGTTGGGGTCCGGCAACACATGGTAGTTCTCTATCCCCAGATAATCCTGCATTTTTTGATCAACTTGGGCTTGGCTGAGTCCAGCGTTCTCGGTGTAGGCGATGGTGGTTTGGGCGGCGGTATTGATCCCGTCGCACATATAATTGCCGCCAGTCTGGTACAGGTTCATGCCCCAGTAATTCAGGTCAAGCTGGTTGGCGAAAACCTGGGGAATGAGATTGTCGTTGGGCCGGGGCCGGTTGTAGCGGAAATCCACCACTCCATAATCGCCGTTTCCGTCGAAGATAAACCAGGGCCCGTAATCCCTGGTCCAGTAAGAATCTGTGGCGGCAGTTAGAAAGGATACCCTGGCCATGTTCACTCCAGCGTTGGTGAAAGCGCTGGCAGCAGAGTTTTGCTGGGAAGCGGAGGACACCAGGCAGATCACATCAGCGGTGTTCGAAAGCTGAACTACCAGCGAGAGCGGAATGCCCAGCGGATAACGGATCAGGACGTGAGAGGCAGGTTCAAATTCTGCGACGGGGCGAACCGGCCCGGCTGGCGGGGGTGTTTCTGTGAAACGGCCAAAATCTCCCCATTGGTCGGTTGGTAATGCTTGATCTGCTTCAAGCTGGGCGAAAAAAGGCAGAGCCAGCATCAGAATCATCACACTCAGCCAGGGCATCTTATTCATACAAGGTTTTCTCCATAAAAGGCAATTCTGCTTAAGTGCATACAATTTTTGCTCCCAAACCCAAGATTTCTTTTTTGAATTGGTCGAGGTCTCCAATAATGTGGCTTGAAACCGCTGGCGGGAAGATCGGCTCGCGCAGACGGCCATGGGGTTTTTGACTCTGGCCAAAAGAAGGCAGGAATGCCTGAAACCGCTTACTATCGCAGGCGAGATAGTGCTTGACAGAATTATTTACCTCAAATTAAGTAACTTTTCAAAGGAAACCTTATGAGCAAGAAACGCTTCGAAATCGTCGAGGAGCTGGATCCGGCAAGCATTGGCGACGTTCCCGAGGTGCATAAAAAGCACTACGCGGAACTGGGTTACAAGCCTTACCGGATGGGTGATGGCAGAGTCAAGTGGCTAACGGAAGCGGAGAAGGCCTACAACAAGGCCCGCGGTTTGACCGCACTCAAGCTGAAATTGAAAAAGACTGCCTCTGAAGGTTCCAGGGGATTAAGAAGAAAACGGCGCCACAGACGCACGCTCTGGACTTTTTTGGCCGAGCATTGGGTTTTTTTGGCCATGGCGGCGATCATCCTGATCGTGGTGCTGGTTTACATGCGCCCTTAGAGCAAGAAGGAGGATAAGGAAACATAGCATGAAGATAATGCTGACCAACGATGATGGCGTATTTGCCATCGGGATCAGGACTCTGGCCAGGCATCTGCAAGCAGCCGGGCATGAGATAACGATCGTGGCACCGGACCGCGAACGCAGCGCGGCTTCTCACTCCATAACCCTGCGCCGGGACCTGCGGATGAAGGTACTGAAGGACAACGAATACAGCGTGGACGGCACCCCGGTGGATTGTGTAGTGCTGGCCACCCAGAAGATCCTGCAAGAAACACCGGACCTGGTGATCTCCGGCATCAACGCCGGGCAGAACATGGGTGAGGACGTACTTTACTCCGGAACCGTGGCCGCGGCTTTGGAAGCCAGCCTCTTCGGTTACAAGGCGATCGCGGTTTCCATCAATTCCTACCAGAACCAAAATTTTGACACCGCTGCGGGCTGGATGGTTAAACTGCTGGAACTGGGAGTGGATACCCTGATACCTCAGCGCGGGATCCTGAACATAAACTTTCCCAATGTGTTGCCGGAAGCCATCCAGGGAATCCGGCTCACCAGCACCGGGCACCGCCGCTACTACAATTTCATCACGCTGCGGGAAGAACTGGAAGACGGCTTTGTGTACCGGATCGGCGGGGATCTGCCCGATTGGGAGATACAGAAAGGCACCGACGCCGAAGCAATCGCCGAAAACTACGTTTCCATAACTCCGCTGGGCATCAGCCTCACCCATGGTGAAGCTTTTCCCGGCATCCTGGAATGGCTGGAGACCAATTCTCTGCTCCAGTTCGAGAATGGCTGATGCGTTTTGCTGATCAGCGGGCACTTTTGGTGCAGGATCTGGCCCGGTCCGGGATCACCGACGAACGTGTTTTGGCAGCTTTTGCCAAGGTGCCCCGCGAGGTCTACGTTTTGCCCCAATACCGCGATTACGCCTATCGCAACCAGCCCTTGCCGATCGATCTGGGCCAAACCATTTCCCAGCCTCTGATGATAGCCATCATGCTGGAGCATCTGGAACTGAAGGATACGGACACGGTTTTGGAAATCGGCACCGGCAGCGGCTATCAGAGCGCTCTTTTGGCCGAACTGGCCCAAACCGTTTGCACCATTGAGCGCTTGGAGCCTCTTTCCCTCAGAGCCCAGGGCTTGCTGAAAGAACAGGCCTACAAAAACATCCATTTCCGCATTGGCGATGGCGCCCAAGGTTGGCAAAAAGCCTATCCGCCCTTTAAGGAATTCAACAAGATCATCGTCAGCGCCGCGGCAACCGACATACCGGCCGGGGTCAGAAAACAGCTGGCTGTGGATGGGATCATGGTGGTGCCGGTGGGCAGTGGATACTATCAGATCCTCAATAAAGTTACGCGCACGGCCGAGGGTTTCAGCACCAGCCAGCACGGCGGCTGCACTTTCGTACCCCTGATAAGCACATGAAGGAGGTTGCAATGGCTCCCAGATTTCTGCTTTGGTTCAAACGCCTGTTCGTCTCTCCCGATCTACACAAAGACCTGCTGAAGTACTCCCTCTTCAAAGAGCTCAACGCCCACCAGCGAAAAATCATGGCGAGCTTTTTGCACGAGCGGGAATTCAAGGCTGGGGAGAGCATCTTTGAAGCGAATTACCCCCTTGAGGTCATCTATTTCATCGAATCCGGTGAGATGGAACTTACCCCCATCCTGGCCGCGGATGGCAATACCGTGCTCAAGAAACACCAATTCGTAGGGGTGTTGGACCTGTTCAGCGAAAAAAAACGCCTCAACAGCGCCAATGCCCGAACTGACCTAAAGCTCAGGGCGTTGTCCGAGAAGGATTTTCAGGAATTGATTGCCAAAGATCCCGCTCTCGGCGTCAAACTGCTCAAAGCCTGTTGCTGTTTCCTCAGCGACTTTATCGCGGAGCATTCCCGCCAGAACAGATCATGAACTGGACCAGGCTGATCTTCACTCTCATCATCCTGCTGGCCTGCGTTTTGGCGCTGGTCTTTTACAGCCCGCTGCTCATCTATCTGCTGCTAGCGCTGGTTTTGGCTTATTTTCTGGACCCCGCCATCACCTGGATGGAGTATAAGAAGATTCCCCGCTGGCTGGGAGTGCTGATCCTCTATTTTATCATCGCCGGAGTGCTCACCTGGCTGATCGCCACCTACGTTCCCGAGCTGATCAGACAGGGTAATCAATTTCTGGCTTTGCTCAGCCGGACCGACCAGTCCCCGCTGCAGCTAATTGTGGATCTTCCGGTGATCAGGTCACTGCATGAACTGGTGGAAAACCTGGATCATTCCGTGCCCCAGATGCATCTGCTGGCCAGGTTTGACAGCTTTCTGGAAACGGCCGTGAACAAGATCGGCGAGTTTCCCCAGCTGCTGATCTCGAACTATCAACCCATCCTGGGCACCCTGGCCATGGTCCTGATGGTGCCCATCTTCAGTTTTTTCCTGCTCAGCGATAAAAAGCGCATCCGCCGGGCTCTGATGAGTTTGGTGCCAAACAAGTATTTCGAGATCACCCTGATCCTGCTGAAAAAGGTGGATGAGAACGTGGGCAATTACATCCGCGCCATCCTGCTGGAGATGCTGGCCGTGGGCATTATGTCCACTTTCGTGCTCAGCATCGTGGGGGTGCCCTACGCGATCGTGATCGGAGCCATTGCCGGCCTCACCAACATCATTCCCTATATCGGGCCCTGGCTGGGAGGCCTGATCGCCGTTCTGGTGATCCTGATCAGCGGCATGGCGCCGGTGAATATCATCTGGGCCGGCTTGGCCATGTTCTTAGTGCAGCAGGTAGACAACTATATGGTCTATCCGGCCATAATAGGGAAAACCATGAAGATGCATCCGCTGTTGGTGATTCTCACGGTTCTGGCCGGCAGCTATTTCGGCGGGGTGATCTGGATGCTGATCTCCGTTCCCTTGGTCTATATGATCTTCAGTCTGCTTTCGGCATTGCAGAAAAACCTGAAAGAATTCCGTATTATCTGAATATGAGGTATAAATGAGTCTGATCGACAAATGTCATTCCTTCCAAGACGCCAAGCGCGCCATGGCCATGGGTTTTTATCCCTATTTCAGGGAAATATCCTCCGAGCAGGATACCGAAGTGATCTGCAACGGGCAGAAAATGCTGATGATGGGTTCCAACAGCTATTTGGGGCTCACCATCCATCCCAAGGTGAAAGAGGCATCCATCGCTGCGGTGAAAAAATACGGCAGCGGTTGTGCCGGATCCCGTTTCCTGAACGGCACCCTGGATATCCACCTCCAGCTGGAGGAAGAGCTCGCCCGCCTGGTGGGCAAGGGAGCCGCGCTGGCATATCCCACCGGTTACCAGGCCAATGTGGGCTGCATCTCCGCGATGGTCGGTAAAGACGAGTTTATGATCACGGACAAATTTGACCACGCCTCCATCATTGACGGCTGCGCGCTTTCCCTGGGCACCATGCTGCGCTTCAACCACAACGACATGGCTTCCCTGGAACGGGTTCTGCAAAAGATAGAGGGAAAAAACAGCCTGATCATCGTGGATGGCATCTTTTCCATGGAAGGCGATATCGCCAACCTGCCCGAGATCAGCAAACTGGCCGCCCAATACGGCGCCAACCTGATGGTGGATGAAGCCCATTCCCTTGGCGTTTTGGGGAAAATGGGAGCCGGAGCCGCCGAGCATTTCGGGCTCACCGCGAAGACCGATCTCATCATGGGTACCTTCAGCAAATCACTGGCTTCCGTGGGCGGTTTCATCGCCGCGGATGAGGATGTGATCCACTATCTGAAACACAAATCCCGTGCCCTGATCTTTTCCGCTTCACTGCCTCCTGCTTCCACGGCCAGCGTTTTGGCCGCGCTCAAGATCATGGAGGAAGAACCCGAGCGGATCGAACGCCTGTGGGAGATCACCCACTACATGCTGAAGGAGTTCCAGGGCATGGGCTACAACACCGGAACGTCCTGCACCCCTGTGGTCCCGCTCCACGTGGGAGACATGAACACCGCTTTCCACATGTGGAAACGCCTCGGCGAGGAGGGGGTTTTCATCAATCCCGTGATCCCGCCGGCGGTTCCGCCCAATTCCTGTTTGATCCGCTGTTCGTTCATGGCCACCCACAGCAACGCCCAGCTGGATTTCGCCCTGGATAAGTTCCGCACCATCGGCAAAGAACTGAAAGTGATCTGAGCGGGCCTGAAATTTGAGAATTGTTTAAAAAAATAAGCCATACCAGGAGGAATAATGGCCAGCAAAAGCAGCGCCGAATACTACGGCAGCCTGAAAGAGATGTCTCCGATCCGCGCCATCGCCGAGACGCTTATGAACTCTCACAAAGTGCGCAAGATCGATATCCGCGAAGCCTATGAAATGGCTAAGAACCAGCCCGGCGTCACCGTCACCGACCTGCCTGTCTATCCCGAATTCATCAAACTGCACAATCTGCCCACCGACGCCATGGTTCTGGACGATTGCCACGGCAACATCCTGGGCCGAACAGCCAAAGCCCGCCGCTTCTACCATCGGCTGGATGCCAGCAAGAAAAACAAGCTGGAAGGAGATTTCCGCGAAGCCGTCTGGCAGATGCAGCACTATCCGCTGGTAAAGGCTGAGGCTGTGCTGGGGCTGGATAAGGACCTGATGCTAAAGGCCACCTTCATCACCACAGAAAGCGACATCGCCAACGTATATAACTGGCTGGTGAACTTCGCGCCCTACGAGCAACTCAGAGAGCAATATGAAGCCAGCCCCAAACTGCCCATCCAGGACATCATCATTGTCGCTTTCAACGAATGGACCTGCGACGATCCGTTCTACAACAACGTCGGCGCCCCCCAACTGGCCCTGGTGGACGAAAAGCACAACGTGATCGTCAACCTCGGCATGCGCTATTTCGGTGAGCGCAAGAAAGGCACCCTCACCCTGGCCTGGACCTCAGGTATCCGCATCGGCATGGCAGCCTGCCATGGCGGCATCAAGGAACTCGATTTCGGCACCTGCGACGATCCCCGATTCCACGAGCTTGGCAAGCGCTCCATCGCCTTCTACGGCCTTTCCGGAACGGGAAAATCCTCCCATACGAACAGCCACGACAACGCCGGAACCATGCCCGCAGGCGTTTCCAAGGTGGTGCTGCACGACGACGCCTTCCAGATCGACCTCGAGAACAAGATCTGCCGCGTTTGGGAACCCACCCTCTTCGATAAAACCGACAGCCGGCCTCCGGACCATCCCGACTGGAAATACACTCTGGCCGTGATGAACCACGCGATCGTGGAACTGGACGGCAAGCGCCTTCCCATCGGCCAGGACGCCCGCAACCAAAACGGCCGCGCCCTGCTGGACCGCGCCCTGCTGGGCAACTACGTCAACCGCTGCGCCTTCCCCAAAGCCCTGGTCTGGCTGATGAAAGACTCGGTCTTGCCGCCCATCCTCAAACTGGAGGACAAACATCTGGCCATCGCCATGGGCGCCGCGCTCATGACCCAGCGCAACCGAGCAGAGAATGTAACTGAGGAAGACCTCAAGAAGCTGGTCTTTGAACCCTTTGCCAATCCCTTCCGCGTTTACGAACTCCACCGCGACGTCGAGGCTTTCATCCATGTGGCCGACAACGGCGCTGACTTCTACTGCTTCAACTCCCGCGGCTACTGGAAGGAATCCGACGAAGTTCTGGAAGCAATTCCGCTCAAAACCTCCCTCACCCTCCAAACTGCCATCCTGCTCGATCAGCTTGAGTGGGAGCCCTGGAGCGTTCTGCCCGGAGCAATGATCCCTACCCGCGCCAGCGTGGAGAAGATCCTGCCCGGTTATTACGACCGCTACGACCCTGCCAAACGCGGAAATCTGGATAAGTATCGGGAACTGCTCCACGACCGTTTCCAGCAGCGCCGCGATTTCCTGCTGGGCAGCGACCTTCAGGAAAAACCCGAACTGCAGAAACTGGTGGTGGACGCCCTGACCCTGAACATCTGACCCACCCCTCTCAAATAATGAAGAAGCCCGGTTTTGCCGGGCTTTTTTTCTTGGGAATCCATCTTATCAGGGACGGGAAAGATCATCGGAGCGGATCTTCAATCGTCCTCTTCTTCGCCGTCCTCCGGTTTGGGATTGAAGCAATAGCCCACGCCGTGCACCTTTTGGATCAGGCTGCTGCGGTCCCCGAGTTTTTCGCGCAGGTTGCGGACGTGCACATCCACTGTGCGTTCCACCACAATCTTGTCATCGCCCCAAAGGTGGTCGAGGATCTCGCTGCGCCGGAAAGCCCAGTCCGGCCGGCTGATCAGCAAATGCATTATCCTGAATTCCGAGGGTGGGAGGATGATCTTGTCTGTGTCTGTGAGCAGTTCCTGGCGTTGCAGGTCCAAACGCAGGCCGGGAGCTATTTCCACTATGCCGCTGAGGGTGGGGCGTTCGCTGCGGCGCAGGATGGCGCGCACCCTGGCCGTTAGTTCATCCAGGGCGAAAGGTTTGCAGATATAGTCGTCCGCGCCGAGATCCAGGCCCTTCACAATGTCCTGGTGCTCCATCCGCCCCGTGACCATGATGATGGGAACGTTGCGGAACACAGGATCGGATTTGAGGTCACGGCATACGTCCAGCCCGTCGCGATCCGGAAGCGCCAGGTCCAGCATCAGCAGGTCCGGAATCTCTTCGGTCAACCCCTTCAGCAGGGACCTGGCATCCGGGAAGCCCCGGACCCTATAGCCGGAGCCTTCCAACAAAGTTTTCTCCACGGACAGCATGTCCGCAGAGTCTTCAACAATGTATATCAAGCTCATTTATCTACCTGTTTATGAATGCAACATCCGCGCAAGGCGGTTATTCTGGCAAGGGTTTTTATGTTAGTTTTTCTTAACAAATCGCCAGAAGTACCTTGCCAAGAGGGTTTGAGCTGTAGTAACGCGCGCAAATTTCTCCAGGATAAAGCCAACCCTCGAAATGTACCGTCCGGAGTCCAAATCCTGCCCGGCCCCCATTATCATTACGGGATAAATACGGGATCAATACGGATTTCATCCGTATTGATCCCGTATTTATCCCGTAATGATACCAAGAGCGGACTGGACCTGAGCATTAATATTGGTTTGATAATATTTTACTTGACAATGGGGGGGGTGAAGAGAATTGTAAATAGGAAGCGGCCGGTCTTATTAATACATTACACCAGGCCGCGCGAGAGGTGGTAAGATGCGACATTTATCTCTGCTTCTGGTCTGTGGTTGCGCCTGCCTGGGGATATTGAGCGCCCAAACGCCCTTGTACGAGATCTCCGTTCCCCCGGTCTTCGTGACCCAAAGCTATTACGATTATATGATCGGCGGCTATCACGACCTGCCTGTGGCGGAATTTTCGCCTGATTTAAACAGCGGCCGGGTGATGGTCTATCACGCGCGACGGGGAAGTTACAGCGGTTTACGCAAGGTCTATTTCAGCTACGTGGATGCGGAGGGGCAGCTGCAGACGGTGGTGGATCCCTGGCAGGACTGGATGTGCAGATGGGTTATGCCTCGCTGGCCTGGGACCAAAGCACCGGAAAAGCGCTCTATGCCTGGCACGAGAGCCACGACGCGGATAACCAGCTGGAAGTGGTGTTCATGCACGAACACGATCCGGTGAGTTTTCCCGGCATCTACAGCGACCGGATCCCGGTCTTCGATCCGCCCTCCCTGCCAGCGGGACACGAGAACGACGAGTTCGTCTGGCCCAGCATCAAGACCGGTCCCTCACCCAACCCGGGCATGCGCCGGGTCTACATCCTGGGCAGGAACCGCCTGGCCGCGGGAGGAGTGGGTGGAAATGTTTCCGAGAACGTGCTGATCGGCTACGCGGATTTCAATGCCGCCCTGCTGGACGCGCTGCAGCCTTTGAACTGGTCCTACACCACCATTCCTGTGCTGGATGCCTGGCACGCGGAGGCGGATACCTTTGTGCGCAGGATGTGCGGCTCTTTCGCGGTGGGCGATGACGGCCGCATCTACTATGCCGGCTACCATTCGGCCTACGATCCGAACACTTACGAGGCCAGCGATGAGCCGGACCTCGACGTCTTCGTCTGCGACAACTACGGCGCCGGCACCTGGCAGCATTACAGCCACTCCAGCAGGATCCCTTCCTACAATCCCTGGAACAGCTGGTTGATGCGCCACGCTTTTTACCAGGGCGAGCCGCCCAACCAAACAGCTGTACCGGATGACGAGATCTATTACAGCATTGGCAGTTCCGGGCACTTCAACCTGCTGATCGATGCCGACGGAGTGCTGCATTTTCCCGGGCTCTGGTTCCTGACGATAGGCGAGGATAGCTATCTGAACCCGGATCTGTTCACGGTCAAGGAGGTTGTGTTCGATCCGGACACGCAGCAATTTGCCATCCGCGAAGTTTTTCCCGTGGCGGGAACAAGTTCCGACGACCTCTGGTGGATGCCCTGGGACACGGACGGCAATCTAAATTACGACAACTGGCCCCTGAGCCAGGAGCAGCCGGACATGCGCTTCCAGTTTCCCTTCAGCCATTGGGACACGGAGCATATGGCCGGAACCATGATGATGATGTTTGCCTATAACTATCTTCGCCTTACCGGCGGAGGCGCGGACGGCAGTATGGCCTGCCTCTGGCAGGACAGCTACAAAGCCCGGATGTACAATCTTCACCCGGCTGATTCTTTGCAGTACGCGGCTTATGAAGACGACCCGGAGATCTTTCTGGCGCTGAGCTCGGACCAGGGCGCGCACTGGAGCGAGCCGGCGGTGCTGAGCGGAGTAACAAACCCTGAACTGGCGGGCATGACGCCGATGTGGGTGTATCCCTCGGACGCACTGCTGCCTTTGGCTACGCCAGGCCCCACGGGAGACTGGAAGCGGCTCTGGCTGATGTTTCTGGACGACCATAACTGGGGCGCGGCGCTGCCGCCTTCACATGAAATCGACTGGGGTAACGTGATGTACATGGCGCTGGATCTGCAGTTTCCGACTGTTTCTTCGCCTTCTGAGGAGATCCCACCGGTGGCTGCGCCCGGTCTGCAAGCTTTTCCCAATCCCTTTGCCGCTGACTGTTTTTTGGACGTTTCTCTACCTGCCAAAAGTTCCGCATCTGTTACGGTTTACAATCTGCGGGGACAGGCGCTGCGGCATCTGCACGAAGGTTTGCTGCCCGCCGGCGAAGTCCGGTTCAGTTGGGACGGCAGGGATGACCAGGGCCGGGAAGTTCCCTCCGGGCTCTATCTGCTGCGGCTAGACGCTGGTTCGTTAAGCGCGACGCGACGGGTGGCACGCATCAAATAGCGCTCGCTGACACTTTGGGAAAAAACAAGCCCGGCTGGTTTGGCCGGGCCTTTGTTTTCAGATATATTTCAAAAATAAAGGTTTGATTCCCTTCTTCCCAGTTTATTGAGACTTGCCCATAATGTTTTCCAGGTCTTTCATGCCCTGGGGGGTGGAAAATTTCTTCATCATTTTCTTCATGTCCTCGAACTGGCGCAGGAGGCGGTTTATTTCCATCACGGGGCGTCCGCAGCCCTTGGAGATGCGCAGGCGGCGGCTGCCGTTGAGGATTTCCGGGCGTTCGCGTTCTTTATCTGTCATGGACTGGATGATCGCCTCCACGTGTTTGAGGGCGTTGTCGTCGATCTTGAGGTCGGCGGGGAGCTTGTGTCCTAAGCCAGGGATCATGCGGATGATGGATTCCAGCGAGCCCATCTTTTTGATGCTCTGCAGCTGTTTGAGAAAGTCGTTGAGGGTGAACTGGTTTTTGAGCATTTTTTTGGCGAGCTTATCGCTCTCTTTGGCGTCCACGGCTTCCTCGGCTTTCTCGATGAGGCTGAGCACATCGCCCATGCCCAGAATGCGCGAGGCCATGCGGTCCGGATAGAAAACCTCCAGGTCGCTGAGTTTTTCGCCAATGCCCACAAAGGCCACCGGACGGTCCGTGACGGCTTTGATGGAGAGAGCCGCGCCGCCTCTGGCATCGCCATCCAGCTTGGTAAGGATCACGGCGTCAAAGGCCAGTTTTTCATAGAATTCCCTGGCTACGTTCACCGCTTCCTGGCCGGTCATGGAATCGGCCACAAACAAGATATAGTCGGGCTTGATGAAAGACTTGAGCCGCACCACCTCGTCCATCATGACTTCATCGATGTGCAGGCGTCCCGCGGTGTCGAAGACCAGCAGATTCATCAGGTCCTTCTGGGCCTGGCGCAGAGAGGAATCGGCTATCCTGAGCACGTCCTTGGTATCTTCCGAGATCACAGGGATATTGATCTGCTTGCCCAGGATCTGCAGCTGGTCGACGGCGGCCGGACGGTAAACGTCGCAGGCCACCAGCATCGGCTTGAGGTTCTTTTTCCGGAAATGCAGGGCCAGTTTCGCGCAGGCGGTGGTTTTTCCCGAACCCTGCAATCCCACGAGCATCACCTTGGTAAGCTTGTTATTGTAAACCTTAAGCTCGAAATCCTCAGTATCCATCAAAGCTACGAGCTGTTCGTGCACTATCTTGATGACCTGCTGTCCGGGCGTGAGGGATTTCATCACCTCGGCGCCCAGGGCACGTTTTTCCACTTCAGCAACAAAATTCTTGACGATGCGGAAGTTTACATCCGCCTCGAGCAGGGCCATGCGGATCTCGCGCAGGGCGTCTTTGATGTTCTGTTCGGTGAGATAGCCTTTGCCGCGGATATTGCGGAAAACTTTGTCCAGTTTTTCGGAAAGGCTGTTAAACATTGGCAGTTCCTCCGGGTGGTCTGAAGGTGATATGGTGGCGAATATGTTTCATGACAGCGATCCGGCCCTTATCCCCAGGAGTACGGCCGCTCGTTTGCCTCCCGCCAAATGCCCGCACCAGATGCGGGGATCAGGCGGGGGGCGCAAAAGATAAGAGCCGGCAGGGGCTTGGATGGCCGCAATTGCAGGATTTGAGTTGCTACGGGATTTAACACAGGGTTTTCATCCGGCCGGTAAAAGTCTGTGAGGCATAAGCAGGGAGGGGAAAAGATCACAACCCGCGCAGACCGCTGATCGCCGCGGCATAGTTCTTGCTGCCAAAAATGTATGAAGCGGAAACAAGGATGTTCACTCCGGCGGAGATCAAAGCCGCGGCGTTCTCAGCAGTTACTCCGCCATCCACTTCGATGCGAACGGGAAGATCCTGACGCTTAATCATTTCTTTGAGTGTCTTTATCTTTGCGAACACGGAGGGGATGAATTTCTGGCCGGAAAAGCCCGGATTGACGCTCATCAGCAGCACGTAGTCAAGATCCGGCAAGATGCAATCCAGGGTGGAGACAGGCACGGCGGGATTGAGAGCGATCCCGGCCTGCATGCCGCGATCCTTGATCCGCTGCACGAGCCGGTGGACATGGTGTTCACACTCCTGATGGAAACTGAACATCTTAACTCCGAGATCGGCCAGGATATCGATGTGATCTGCGGGATTGGTGACCATCAGATGAGCGTCCAGAGGCAGATCGGAAAGCTCGCTGATCCTGGCGATCAAAGGCTGGCCAAAGCTGAGATTTGGCACATAATGCCCGTCCATGATATCCAGGTGCAGCAGATCGGCAGTGCTCACAGCGGCCAGTTCTCGCTCCAGATTGCCAAAATCACAGGAAAGCACCGAGGCCGCGATCTGAACTTCAGGCATGTTCAACTCCTGATGAAAAAGATGATGTCTTTGATCTCCTGGGGAATCTGGGCCCTGCATTGGCGCAGGATCTCAGCTTTGCGCAGATACAGCTCCTGCAGCCAGGAATTGTTTTGCACCGCGATATAAAGAACGGAGTCATGAAAACGGAAGGGATGGGAACGCGAGGCCAGAAGTTCTCCCACGATGCTTTCCCAGCCGCGGTAGAGCAGGATGAAAGGCTGGTACTTCTCGCCACTGATCCGGGTGAGCACCTGCTTCAGCAGCTGGGATACCGGGCTGAGTGGCATGCTGGGTTCTCCCCTGGAAAAAAAAGACCGATCCGGCAGAAGCCGGATCAGTCGAGTTTGTAAACCAGGTTCAGACCAAAGTAAGCCAGAACGGCAGCCACCAGGGCGGCCAGATAGGCCATGGCAAAAGCGCTGGAATCATTGGTGGTCAGCAATACCATGATCCCCGGCAGAATGGCAGCCAGGATCACCAGAGCGTATCCAGCCGCCCCCATCCCCGCGTTCACGCTTTTGCGGTTCGTGATCAGCAAGGCCAGCACGATCAGGGCGATAAAGGCCAGGATCGCGGCAATGGCGATGATGATCGGAACAGCGGTGGGAACGATCAGATCGCTGGTAATGGCGATCAGCAGGGGCAGGCCAAGGGCCAGGACAGCCATCACCGCGCTCAGAATTGGTTTGAGCACAGGATTGGAGGCAGTGATCTCAAAATGCCGCTGACGATTCTTGAGAGTGAAATAGATCAGGGCCAGGATGGCGGCCAGCACGGCAAACATCACCACGTAACCCAGGATGCCGTGGCGCAGCAGCCCCAGGATCGAGGCTATGGCCACAAACAGCACCACACCAATGATCTGGACCACAGGCTTGGCCCCGGCGCCGGATTTTCCTTCCCGCTCGCTTTTCTTGGCGCTTCTGTTCAGCAGGTAAATGACCGCGAAGACAGCGACAAAGAAGAGAACGTAAAAAGGCAGGGCTTTTGGATTGCCTGCCCCCACCAGGGACAAAGCTCCGATCATCACGATCACAGCCAGGATCCTGGTAATGTAAAACAGGGTGTTCTTCATGGGTTTCTCCCAGTTTATTTTTCGTCTTCAGTCAGGATCGGTTCTTCGGTTTTGGTCTCGGGTTCCTCTGCTTCTTCCTCAGCCGGGAGTTCGGGTTCCTCTGCTTCTTCCTCTGCCGGGAGTTCGGGTTCCACAGGCTCTTCCTCCACGGCGGGGGCGGGCTCCGGCTCTTCGGCTGAAGCTTCTTTGGCTTCCTTTTCGACCAGCACTTTCAATTCTGACACGATGTCCTTATGCAGGCGAATCTGAACAGTGTGCTCGCCCAAAGTCTTGATATGCTTGTCCATCAGGACCTGGGACTTGTGAACCGTGATATCATGGGCGGCCAGTTCCTGAGCAATGTCAGTTTCGGAGACAGAGCCGAACATGCTGTCATGTTCATCCACTTTGCGGACAAATGCCAGACTGAGGTTTCTGATCTTATCGTCAAGCTTTTTCAGCTCAGCGATCAGTTTTTCTTCTTCCTCAGCAGCCTGGTTCTGGATGGAGCTGAGACGTTTCATGTTCTGGGGGGTGGCATAAATTGCCAGATCGCGGGGTATAAGGTAGTTGCGGGCAAAACCGCGTTTCACGGTCACAACTTCGCCTTTTCTCCCGATCTTGTCTATGTGATTGAGGAGGATGACTTTCATGCGTAGTTTCCTTTAGTTCTTAATTTCCTGAAATCGAGCCAGATGTCGGCAAATCCCAAGAGGGCGACCAGGATCAGGTTGAAAACAGCCAGCGCTATCACCAGCACGGTGACAAAGGCATTCGAGGCCAGGCGTGATAACCAGTTCAGGATCACTCCGGTCCCCTGCACCAGCGGTAAAACAAAGAGCGCAAGCAGGGTATTGATCCAAACGCCACGCAGCTGGGGAAAGAAATACAGCGGCAGAACCGCCAGGATCAGCAGGTTGTAATAAGCAGGTAGGGTGAAATCCCTGAGGATGGACTTGGCCCCGCTCAGATGCAGAAAGATCAGGTGTCCGGCGACGAGAGCGGTCAATTGGGTGACCGTCCAGCTGGCCGGCAGAAGCAGGCGCATCAGGGCCAGGTTGTTTTGGGTTTCCGCCATCTGCATTATCTGGGGTACAAGTTTGTTCAGTTCAGTGATCGCCTGGTCGTGGGCGGCGGTAAGTTGGGCTGCGAACAGAAAAGACCTTACCGCGCCATAGGCTATGACCAATATTGCTGCCTGGGCGAGGGCCACCGACGGCTTGCCCTGCTTTATCAGGGTAAACAGGTAGAGCAGGGTGACCAGTCCGGCGCCAAAAATGGCATCTGAAGCAAACACCAGGGAATCCGGCTGCCGATAGGAAAAAACGGCAAGCAGCACCGGGAAAACCAACCAAAGCAGAGCCCGGTTCAGGGGTTTTCCTTGTGTCCGCAGCAGCAGGCTGCGGCAGCTGGTTTGCATCAACAGCAAGCCCAGAAAGGGGCTGATGCTGGCCAAAGCACCCAGGAGCAAGGCGATTACGGGCACTACTCTATCACGTAGGGCAGCAGCGCCATTTGGCGGGCGCGCTTGATCTCTGTGGTGAGCTTCCTCTGGTGTTTGGCGCAAGTGCCGGTCATGCGGGCGGGATCGATCTTGCCAACATCCGAGATGAACTGGCGCAGAGTATCCAGGTTCTTATAATCGATAACGAGTTCTTTATTGGCGCAGAAACGGCAGTATTTTTTCCGGGTGAATCTCTTTTTTCGGTCTGTCAGGTTCATTATTTACTCCAAATTAAAAGGGTACGTCATCGTTGGTTGTTTCGCCGGAAGACTGGGGCGGTTCCTGGGGCAGGGGGGCTTCCTGATTGTCGCCGCTGCCATCCCTGGGTTTCCATTCGAGGGTCTGGATATAATCTGCAATGATCTCAAAAACCTTGCGGTTATTGTTGTTTTGGTCCACGTAAGACCTAACGTCGATCCTTCCTTCAACCAGAATGGCGGTGCCTTTGCTGGCCATTTTGCAGATGGTTTCAGCTTGCTGGTTCCAGGCTACTACATCCAAAAAGATCGAAGAAGACTGCCATTGATCGGAATCGTCTTTGTAGCGTTTGTCCATGGCAACCGAGAAGTTTACAACTGCGGTTCCCTTTGGGGTGTACTTCAACTCAAGGTCTTTGGTGATGCGGCCGGCAATGAGCACTCTGTTCAGCCGGGGTACTTTCAGATCTGCCATCTTTCCTCCTATTGTTCTTTTACGATGAACATGTGCCGGAGCACCTGTTCATTGATGTTAAGCTGTTGCTTGACGCTTTTGACTCCGGTGGCGTCCATGCTCAGGTAGTTCACAAAATAATGGGCTTCAGTATGTTTGTTGATGGGATAGGCCAGAATGCGTTTACCCCAGGGGTCGGTTTTCACGATCTCGCCTTTGTGTTCCTTGAGAAGGTTGAGGATGCTTTCGTTAAGGGCGGCGGCTTCCTCGTCGCTGAGCTTAGGCGACAGAATCACCATAAGTTCATAATTCTTTTCCATTGTTTATCTCCTTTGGTCTTGTGTTTCCAGGGTTTTTCTCCCCGGAACAGGATTTTTTCCATACGCTATAGGCGTTCAACACAGAGTTGAAATCGCCTCGTATATATTCGTCAATAAACTCGCAGGCCAGATCCAGGGAAGGCTGCAGCAGCTGCAGTTCCTCCAGGCTGAAGTCATCCAAAACGTAGTCGCGGGGATTTCCGCTGTCGCGGCCAATGCCCACGCGGACTCGTTTAAGATCCTCGGCTGGCATGATTTCCAGCAAGGATCTCATGCCATTATGGCCACCGTCTCCGCCGCCTTCGCGCAGCCGCAGCCTGGCCAGCGGGAGTTCAATATCGTCGTGGATGACCAGCGCTTCAGAGATCTTCCAGCGTTTTTGCGCCTCGGCCAAGGCCTGGCCCGAGCGGTTCATATAGGTACCTGGTTTGATCAGGCAAGCCCCGCGAAAGCGAAGATAGCTGAAATGGCGGTCATGTTTGAAGCTCATGTTGTGCTTGTGGGACCACAGATCGAGACAGAGGAATCCGGCATTATGCCGGGACAACTCATATTCGCTGCCAATGTTCCCCAGTCCCAGGATCAGTTTCATTCTTCAGGTTTTTCTTCCTCGGCTTCAGGAGCGGCTTCCACAACAGGCACTTCCTCGGTCTTCTTGGCGTGCACGACAACCAGGGCTACATCAGGATGATCCTTGTAATGCCACTTGCCTTCGGGCAAGTCTTTGATGTGCATGGTATCGCCAACGCGCATTCCGGAAATGTCCAGCTGGATGTCATCCGGCAAATCCTTGGCCCGGCAGGTAACCTTCACGGTTCTCTGCACAACATCCACGAATCCGCCTTCCTTGGTGCCAATGGCCTCTCCGATGTACTGAACCGGAACCTCGAATTCCATCTGGGCGGATTCTTCGATGACCATGAAATCGATGTGCAGAATGTTCCGCGTGACGGGATGGATGAGTTTGTCTTTCAGGATCGTGTGGTGTTTGGCGCCATCGAGTTCGATCTCATAGAAAGCCAGTTCGTTGAAGCTTTTTTTGTAGCACTGCAGAAAGGTTCCGCGGTCGATGGCTATGGGAGTGGATTCCACTGCCTTTCCATAAAGCACCGCCGGGATCATTCCCTGCTGGCGCAGAGCGTTCAACTCACTGCGCTTGGTGGTTGTTCTTTTTTTTGCTTCGAGATTGAATATCACTTATTCCTCCAGTCTCAATATCTATTTGAACAGAATACTGAGAGATTCCTCTATGTGTATTTTTTTTATCGCTATGGCCAGCATTTCGGCTATGGAAAGCTGTACTATTTTGGGGCAGTTCGCCGCTGCTTCAGGCAGCGGTATGGTGTTGGTGACAAAAAGCTTCTCTATTGCAGATTTCTCTATGTTTTTTACCGCTGCTCCGGACAGCACGCCATGCGTGCAAGCGGCATAGATTTTCTTGACTTCATAATCTTTCAGGACGTCGGCGATCTTTACCAGGCTGCCTCCGGTGTCGATGATGTCGTCAAAGAGGATGGCCGTTTTTCCGCAAACATCCCCGATGATGTTCAGAAGTACAGTTTGGTCGTCATTTCCCGTACGCCGTTTATCGCCAATGGCCAGGCCGCAGTTCAGCCTTTTGGCCAAAGCGCGGGCGCGGTTGGCTCCGCCGGAATCGGGGGAAATGACCACCGGGTCCTCTATCTCCATGCTCAGCAGGTAGCGGGCAAAAGTGGGGATGGAATACAGATGATCGACCGGTATGTTGAAAAACCCCTGGATCTGTTCCGCGTGGAGATCGACCGTGATGATCCTGTCCGCGCCAGCTACCGTCAGCAGGTCCGCAACCAGTTTGGCCGTGATGGGAACCCGGGGCTGGTCCTTCTTGTCCGAGCGGGCGTAGGCATAATAGGGGATTACGCAGTTGATCCTCTGGGCTGACGCGCGTTTCAGGGCGTCGATCATGATCAGCAGGTCCATCAGGTTGTCGTTGACGGGCCTGCAGGTTGGTTGAATCACGAATACGTCTGCGCCCCGAACGTTGTCGTTGATCTTTACGAAAGACTCATCATTGGCAAATTTGAACAGGTCAATATCCGCGAGGGGCACACCCGCAAAGCGTGCCACTTCCTCGGCCAGGGGCCGGTTGGCTTTTCCGGTGAATAGTTTAAGCTTCGAATTCACTTTGGTACTCTTTCCTAGATACTGTCCTTACTATTTTTGTCCAATAACCAACTTGGTCGAAAAAATCCTTGCATGCCTGCATTTTGGCGGCATCCTCAAAAACTCCGAAGCAGGTCGATCCGCTTCCACTCATGATCGCGGCATCAGCTCCCGCTTCATGCAGATAACTCAGCAACCGGTCCACTGCCGGATAAGCTTGCCTGATGCCAGGTTCCAAGCGGTTGAAAAGCCACTTGTGGCCAATTGGCTGCTCCAGGTGTTGCCTGTCGCTGCCTGAAGCGTCCGGTACCAAGGCATAGGCTTCGGCGCTGGCAATGCCGATATTCGGATTAACCAGCAGCAATTCCATCTGGACGTCCGGCCGGGGCTGAACCAACTCGCCTTTGTGGGTGGCCCAGGCAGTTCCACCGTGCAGAAAAAAGGGGATATCGCTGCCAAAACGCGCAGAGACAAGTTCCAGCTCGGCAATGCTCAACTGCAAATTCCACAGGGAGTTAAGGGCACGCAAAGTTATCGCGGCGTTGCTGCTTCCGCCTCCCAAACCGGCTGCCAAAGGAATCCTCTTTGTCAGGTGGATATCCACACCCTGATCGGGTTTGAACTCATCCAGCAGATACTGGGCCACCTTGAAAACAAGATTGCTTTTTGCAGGCAATTCAGGCAAGTTAGACCACAATTTTATGCCCTGCCTTTTTGTCAAAGCATATTTGAGCGTATCATAGAGAGAGACACTGCAGAGCAGTGTCTCGATCTCGTGATAGTTGTCTGGGAGCTTTCCCAGAACCTCAAGAAACAGATTTATTTTTGCGTAGGAAACGTGCTGCGCTTTTTTTCTGTTTCTGGGGGATGTCTTCTCCATAGTAGTAGTAGTAATAGTAGTAATAATAGTAGTAGTTCTGTTTGCTGTAATACTTCTGGACATAGACGCCGTTGACGATGATGCCGTCGATGGTGGCGTCGATGTTTTCCATTAGTTCCTTGGTACGCTTGATAACGCCTTTCTCGGTGAAGCCGCAGCGGACAACTATGAAGGTCAGGTCAACCTTCTTGGTGAGGATGAGGGCGTCTGTGACGGCAATGATGGGCGGGGTGTCGAACAAGATGAAATCGTAACGGACCCGGAGATCCTCGATGAGTTTGTCGGTTTGGGCCGAAGAGATCAGCTCCGAGGGGTTGGGCGGGATGAATCCGCTGGTGATCACGTCCAGATTGGGTATGCCTGAAGCTTTTACCACCTGCTCGAGAGCCACTTCGGTATCGATCAGGTAATCGCTGAGGCCGTTTTCCTTTTCCACGCCGAATTTGCTGTGGATCATCGGGCGGCGCATGTCCATATCTACCAGGATCACCTTGGCATTCATCTGGGAAAGAGTGATGGCCAGGTTCACGATGGTGGTGGACTTACCTTCCTTGGGGCCTGAGGAAGTGACCAGCAGGGTGGTGCTACCAGTTGGTTTTTTGGCCAGAATGTTGGTACGAAGCGTACGGTAGGATTCAGCGATGGGCGATTTCGGCGCGTAATGCGAGACCAGCTGCATCATCACATAATGCAGCGATCTGCTTAGTTGTTCCTTGTTTTCGCCCTCGGCCTGTTCGATCATGTTGTTGAATTCCATGATCCGCGATTCGGATTCCTGGATGACGGGAATGGTGCCCATGATAGGAAGGCGGACGTAGTTTTCCATGTCCTCCAGGGTCCTGAGCTTGGTGTCGAGAGAGTGTACCAAAAAGGCGGCGCCGACACCCAAACCGAGACCGAGGATGATGCCCACCAGCATGTTCATCGAAACGCGCGGTTTGATAGGACTGCCCGGCATCTCGGCGTAATCCAGGACGCGGATGTTACCGATCTTGGCTTGCTCGGCAATACGGGCATCCTCATATTTTTCCATCATGATGCCGTAGATCTTTTCGTCCAGAGACATGCTGCGCAACAGTCGGGCGTATTCCAACTCTTTGTCGGGAAGCGTGATCAACCGGTCATCGTATATGACCTTGGTCTGCTCCAGGCCGTTGACCAGAGTGCGCGCCATTTCCAATTCGACCTCGGCCTGAACGATCTTCATCAGCAGATCGTTTCTCACCGCCAGCGGATCCTGGTTTAGAGAGATGGCGATGAACTTCTGTATTTCCGTATCAAGAGTGTTCTTGGTTTTGGCCAGTTCCTCCTGCAGGAGGATCATCTGGGGATGGTTCTCAGAGTAGTTTTCATTGGTCCGGAGCCGGGCAATGGTGGCCTGGGTATTTGTGATCTGCTTGCGCAGTTCATCAATGTACGGGGCCTGAAGAACATTTTCCACCTTCACCAGCAGGGAATCCTGATCCTGCAGTTGTCCGCGCAGAACGTCCAGGGTCCTGGCTTTCACAGCTTGGTCGGTCAAAGCAGATTCATATTCGGATTCAACTTCAGAGGACTGTTCGATCCATTTCTTGGT
>JAJBBF010000023.1 GCA_020532215.1 Candidatus Cloacimonadota bacterium | reverse complement strand
TGTGGTGGAACACCGTCCGCCCACCCACAGCACCGGCAAACACGTAAAGATCTTCTACCTTACCCAGGACGCCGTGAAACCGCCGACCTTTGTGTTTTTCTGCAACCAGCCCGCCCTGATCAGTGAAAACTATCGCCGCTTTCTGCACAATCAGATCAGGGAAATGTTCACCTTTGAAGGCGTAAGCATCAAGCTGATCTTCCGGGGCCGCAAGGAAGGAGAGGTGGAAACATGAGCCTGACAGTGGTTTGGACCCTGCTTTGCCTGGCGTCCTATCTGATCGGCAGCATCCCCTTTGGCTGGCTGGCCGGAAAGCTGCTGCACAAAAAGGATATCCGTGAGGGCGGAAGCGGAAACATCGGCGCCACCAACGCCCTGCGCCAATACGGCCTGAAAACCGGCGTGATCGTGCTGATCCTGGACCTCCTGAAAGGCCTGGCGGTGGCCTGGCTGCTCTATAACGTTGTTCCAGGCCTGGTGAGTAACTTTGTTACCGAACTGCCGCAGGATCGCTTTGTGTTCCTGCTGCCCGCTCTGGCTGTGATCCTGGGGCATATGTACCCGGTGTTTCTGAATTTCAAGGGCGGCAAAGGCGTCGCCACCGCCGCCGGGGTGTTTCTGATCCTGGCCCCGGTGCCGCTGCTGCTCGCAATACTGATCTTTTTGACCGTGACAGCGCTATCCCGCTACGTTTCGCTGGGCTCGATCGTGGCCGCGGCTTCGCTGTTCGGGGTGGAACTGCTGTGGAACATCCTGGTGATCAGAGAGCCGGAATTCCCCTGGCTGACGCTGATCGTGGCCCTGCTGGTGATCTATAAACACAACCAGAACATCCTGCGCCTGCTGGAAGGCAGGGAAAACAAGCTGAGTTTCCAGCCCAAGGACAAAAGCTGATGTGCGGGATAATGGGAGTTTACGGCAGCCCGGAAGCCGCCAGCATGGCCGCTTTGGGGATGTTCGCGGAGCAGCATCGCGGCCAGGAAAGCTGCGGCATGGCGGTCTGCGACGGCAAGATCTTGCGCCTGCACAAGAGCATGGGCCTGGTGAAGGAAGTTTTCACTCCCGAAGTGTTGGAAACCCTGCCCGGAACCATCGCCATCGGCCATGTGCGCTATCCCACCAAGGGTTCAGCCTCCTCCTTCAATTCCCAACCCCATCTGGTGGAAACCCTGTTCGGTCCCTCATACGCCCTGGCCAGCAATGGCGACCTGGTGAATTACGCCTCCGTCCGGGCCAGGCTGGAAGCCGAAAATGTGTATTTCAAGAGCGATAACGATGGCGAATTGCTGGTGAAATTCATCGCCTGGCGGATCGCGCAGGGTGATGAGCCCGCCGATGCCATCCGGGCTTTAATGCGCGAGATCAAGGGCGCGTATTCCTGCGTATTTGTAACCAAGAGAGAGCTTTACCTCTTTCGTGATCCTCTTTCCATGCGGCCCATGGTGTGGGGAAAAACCGCGGAAGGCGCGGTGGTGGTGGCTTCGGAAAGCTGCGCGCTGGACATCCTGAAAGTTAGCGACCGCCGCGAAGTTCCCCCGGCTGGAATGATCCGCGTGAACAAAGAGGGGATCACCATCCTGGAAAACGACCCCAACCTCTACCGCAGCCGCCGGCACAACAGCTATTGCGTGTTTGAACACATCTACTTTTCCCGTCCGGACAGCTTCCATTTTGGCGAGGACGTCTATGCCGTGCGTGAAAAGATCGGCGCCCTGCTGGCCGCAGAGGACCAGGGGCTCAAAGCCGATTGCGTGGTGCCGGTTCCGGATTCCTCCAATTTCATGGCCGTCGGCTATGCCGCGGCCAGCGGCATCCCTCTCTCTCTGGGCCTGATCCGCAATCACTATATCGGCCGCACCTTCATCAAACCGGAACAGACCATCCGCGACGAGAGCGTGCGCCAGAAATTCAATCCGCTGCCCAACTTTTTCACCGGCAAAAGGGTGGTGCTGGTGGACGACTCGATCGTGCGGGGGACCACCATCCGCAAGATCGTGCTGATGATCAAAGCCGCCGGAGCCAAAGAGATCCATCTGCGCATCGGCTCGCCCCAAGTGAAGTTTTCCTGCTATTTCGGGATCGACACACCCCATCCTGAGGAACTGGCGGCAAACCGCTATTCCCTGGACGAGATCCGGCAGCGGACCGGGGTGGACAGCCTGAAACACCTTTCTTTGGAAAGCCTGGCCAAATGCCTGGATAAACCTGAAGAATACTGTTATGCCTGCTTTGACGGGCATTATCCCCTGGAGATTCAATGATCGGCGACCTCTTGGAGCAAATCAAAGGCAAACGCGTGCTGGTTTTGGGCGATGTGATGCTGGACCAGTATGTCTGGGGCAGGGTGGAACGGATCTCGCCGGAAGCGCCGGTGCCCGTTTTGGAAGCGCAAAGCGAAGAACTGCGGCTGGGCGGGGCGGCCAACGTGGCCCTCAACATCCGCTCCCTGGGCGGGATCCCGCTGCTGGTTGGAGTTACCGGCGCTGACAATGCCGCTTCCGAACTGAAGAAACTTTTGGAGTCCAGCGGAATTTCCGGCGACGGCCTGGTAAGCGATCCCGGCCGCTCTACCACCCGCAAGATGAGGATCGGCGCGGTGAACCAGCAGATTGTGCGGATCGATTATGAAAACCACGAAGACCTGAGCGCTCCGGTACGGGACCTGATTTTGGCCAGGCTGGAAGAACTAATGCCTGATTGCCAGGCCCTGATCATCGAGGATTACGACAAAGGATTGATGACCAGCGGCTTGATCTCGGTGGCTCTGGAACTGGCCTCCCGCCAGCAGATTCCCGTGGCGGTGGACCCCAAGCTGAAGCATTTCCAAGCTTATGCCGGGGTGGACATTTTTAAGCCTAATTACAAAGAACTGCAAGCTGTTAGCGGGACAGTTTTTGGCAATGACGAAGAATTCTTCCAGGCCGCCCTGCAACTGCGGCGGGACCTGCGGATCAAAAACCTGATCGTTACCCGCAGCAGCCTGGGGATGTATATTTTCAACGGCGACGGCCCGCCGCGGCGGATCCCCACCTACGCCAGAGAGGTGTTCGACCCCTCCGGCGCCGGCGACACCGTGATCTCCGCCCTCACCCTGGCTCTCATCAGCGGCGCGGACATCGACCTGGCCGCCGAACTGGCCAATCACGCCGCGGGAGTTGTCTGCGGCATCAAAGGAACGGCCAGCGTTTCCCCGGCCCAGGTCTTGGCGAGTTACCGTGAGCAAAGATAAGATCAAGAGTTGGGAGGAAACAGCTTTCCTGGCCGGCGAATTCAAAGCCGCCCGGGCCAGGATCGTCTTCACCAACGGCTGTTTCGACCTGCTGCACTCCGGCCACACCCAATATCTGGAGCAGGCCAAAGCTTTGGGCGACATCCTGATCGTGGGCCTGAACAGCGACCTCAGCGTGCGCGGGCTCAAAGGCGAAGGGCGCCCCATCCTGGCTGAGGCCGACCGCGCCTTGCTGCTGGCAGCCCTGGAATGCGTGGACCTGGTCGTCATTTTCAGCCAGCCAACCCCTTATGAACTGATCGACCTGATCCGGCCCGACGTTCTGGTTAAAGGCGGCGACTGGAAAACAGAAGACATTGTGGGCGCGGACCTGGTTTTGGCCGGCGGCGGGGAAGTGATCAGCCTGCCTTTCAAAGCGGGATATTCAACCACCAGGCTGCTCCAGCGGATCGCGGACCTGGAAAAGGAACACGGAAATTGACAGAAGAACAGCAAACTGTGCCTCAGGAAGATATTGGAACGGTCGTTTCCGTGCGCGGCAAGCTGGTGAAAGTCGAGCTGGTCCGCGGTTCCGGCTGCAAGTCCTGTTCCCTGCGGGGCATGTGCTTCGGGCGGAACACCCCGGCGGTTTTCGAGCTGGAAAGCGACCTGGAGCTGGTTCCCGGCGACCGGGTGCAGCTGATGATAGCCCCTTCCACCCGGGTGCTTACGTCATTAATGGTCTTTGGGCTGCCGCTGCTCTGCCTTTTCGCCGGGTATCTGATCGGGAGCCTCTGGCTGGCGGAACTACCCTCCATCGGCATTGCTTTTGCCGCCACGGCGCTTAGTTTTTTTATTATGAGAAAGATAGACAAGAAATTCGGCAACCGGCTGCAGGTGCGGATCGGGAGCAAGATATGATCATCAGACTGAACGAGATGGTTTTTTACGGCTTTCACGGCGTTCACGACGAAGAGCGCACCCTGGGCCAGCGTTTCATAGTTAGCCTGGAAATGCAGACCCGGCCGGAAACCGATGCAAACATCCGGCATCTGGACGACACGGTGGATTACACCAAGGTTTACGCCCAGATCCGCGAGATAATGGAAACCCACCAGTTCCAGCTTCTGGAAGCCTGCGCGAACATGGTGGCCGATAAACTGCTGGCGGATTTTCCGCTGATCTGGCAGATAACCCTGCGTATCCAGAAACCCTCGGTGCCCATCCGGGGGATATTGCGCAGCGTGGAAGTTGAATTGACAAGGAGTCGCCCATGATCGCCTGGCTATGCCTCGGATCAAATCAGTTGAAACCCCGCACTCAAGTGCAAAAAGCGGTGCGCATTTTGGCCGCCGATCCCAAGATCCACATCCTGGAAAAATCCTCCCTGGTACGCACGGAAGCCTACGGCAAAGAGGACCAGCCTGATTTTCGCAACCAGGTGGTTAAGATAGAAACCAAGTATTCGCCTTTGGACCTGCTGCAAAAAGCCCTCACCGTGGAAATGGAGATGGGCCGGGCGCGCAAGGAACGCTGGGGCCCGCGGGTGATCGATATCGACATCCTGATGCAGGGGGACGAAGTGATGCAAACGATGTCGCTCACCCTTCCGCATCCGGATTTTCACAACCGCCGCTTCGTGCTCGAACTGCTGTGCGAGATCGACCCCCAACTCCGGCACCCGGTGCTGGACAAAACCATGGCCGAACTGCTCAGCGAACTGGGAGATCCGGAGGATTAACGATGGAGAGCCTGACCGCGATTATCCTGGCTGCCGGCAAAGGCACCAGGATGAGATCGAACCGGGCCAAGGTAACTTTCCCCATCGCGGGCAAGCCCATGGTCCAGAGGGTGGTGGATACCGCCTCCAAGGCCGGCTGCGAAAGCATCATCGTGGTGGTGGGCTATCAGAAGGAAAGTGTGGTCGCCTGCCTGGAAAACGACAAGCGCCTGCAGTTCGCTGAGCAATCCGAACAGCTGGGCACCGGGCACGCCGTGATGATGGCGGAACACCTGTGCACGGATCCACAGCAGGATGTGCTGATCCTCAGCGGCGACGTTCCCCTGCTGGGCTCGGAGACACTGGATCTCATCCACCGTACCCACCGTGAATCCGGCTCTGCCTGCACGGTGCTCACAGCCTTGCTGGACGATCCCGGCAAGTATGGCCGGATCCTGCGCGGCGCGGACGGGCAGATCAGCGGCATCGTGGAATTCAAGGACGCCACCGGGGAGCAGCGCTCCCTGCGCGAATGGAACACCGGGATCTACTGCTTCCGTTCCGGCGAGCTCTTCGGTGCCCTGAAACAGATCTCGAACGCCAACCAGCAGCGGGAATATTACCTCACGGACGTGGTTTCCATCCTGCATTCGCAAGGCAAAAAAGTCTCCGGAGTAGTATTGGAAAACCTGATCGAGGTCGCCGGAGTGAATTCCCAGGAACAGCTGGCCGAGCTGGAGGACAAGTTTGTGGATTCTATCCGCAGGCGTTGGCTGAACAGCGGCGTGGTGATCCACAATCCGCAGACCGTTTACATCGACGATGACGTGATCCTGGAGCCAGACGTGGAGATCTGCCAGAATGCCGTGATCAAAGGCCACAGCCAGATCTGCCGCGATGCCTACATCGGCCCCGGATGTTATCTGGACAACAGCTACGTGAGCGACAACGGCGTTTTGGAAGGCCATAACATCCTGATCGACGCCCATATCCCCGAAGGGCATATCCTGGAATTCGGCGAGCAAGTGATCGAAGAGACTTTCAATGACTGACGGCTATCTCTATTCGCCCTGGCGGCTGGACTACATCGAGGGCGAAAAACCCGGCGACTGTGTCCTCTGCCGCTACCGGCAAAGCGGACGGGACGCGGAAAACCTGATCGTTTTCCGCGGGGAGAATTGCTACGCGATGCTCAACCGCTTTCCCTACAACAACGGCCACATCATGCTGGTGCCCTATCTGCACGCCAAAAACCTGAACGACCTGCCCCCCGGGGTGATGAACGAACTGGGGCGCCTGCTGCAGATCAGCGAACAGGTGCTGGGCGCCGCCTATGGCTGCGACGGGATCAATATCGGCATCAATCTGGGCCGGGCCGCGGGAGCCGGCATCGACGAACATCTGCACATCCATCTGGTCCCGCGCTGGAACGGGGATTGCAACTTCATGAGCGTGATCGGCGGCAAACGGGTGATCCCGGAAGCCTTTGAGCTCAGCTACCAGCGCCTGCGCCGGGAATACGCGAAGTATTTGGAGCCGGAGGAATAATATCTTGGCTGGCCCACGTAAAAGCTCAGCGCGCAATAATTCCCTGAAACGGAACCTGCTTTGGCTGCTGATCGTATTGCTGGCCCTCGTTCTGGCTTATCTGGCCTATATCCGGATCATAGTTCCGGGCAGAAACACCGTGAGCCTGGCCGAGGAAAACCTGCCCGCGCTCAAGGTCGTGGTGAAAAACGGCTGCGGGATCGAGAATCTGGCCACGGACTACGCAAGCTACATCAAGGATAAAAACATCGATGTGGTCAGTTTGGGAGACACACCCCAACCGATCTACAACAAAAGCGTGATCGAGGCAAAAACTGACGACCGGCAGGACCTCGCTCGGCTGCAGAACATGACCGGCATCAAACGCTTCACCCTGGCTGTGGACCCCGATGCCCCTGCCCCCTTTGTGATCATCCTGGGGGAAGATTTTGAAGAGTACATGACCCAATGAACAAGGAGGAAAATTTGGCGGAGAACGTAAAGCTCGAAGCCGTGCTCACCTGGCTCGCGGAAAAACAGGCCGATAACATTCGGGTGTACGATGTGGCCAAATCCAGCGCCTACACAGATTTTATCGTGGTCTGCGAAGGAACCGCGGACCTGCATAACAAAGCCATCGCCAACCACCTGCTGGATATGGCCAAGGAAAACAAACTGCAGGTGCTCGGCAAAGCCGGCCTGGATTTTGGACTGTGGGTATTGCTGGACCTCGGCGACGTTGTGATCCACATCTTTATGCCCCAGAAAAGGGAATACTACAAGATCGACGAGCTGTTCCAGGAACTGGCCGGCCTCGGCGATGAAGAGAAGATAGATGATCAAGCACCTACTGCATGACAACATCAGGGAAATCCTGAGCAGCCTGGAGCTAAGCTGTGAAAAAGACTTCACGGTGGAGGTGCCCAACAACCCCGAAAACGGCGATTATTCCACCAACGCCGCGATGATCCTGGCCCGGGAGAACAAGGCCGCGCCTAAAAAGCTGGCGGAAAAGCTGGCCAAGGAACTGCGCCGGAACAAGTTTTACAAATCCGTCGAGATCGCCGGCCCCGGCTTCATCAATTTCAAGATCTCCGCCTCCCTCTATCAGAAGATGCTGTGGGACCTGCGCAAGCTGGGTTGTGATTTCGGCAGCTCAGACTATGGCCAGAAAGAGAAGGTATTGCTGGAATTTGTCAGCGCCAATCCCACCGGGCCGCTGAACATCGTCAGCGCCCGCGCCGCCGCTTATGGCGACACCCTGTACAGGATCATGAAAAAAGTGGGTTTCGAACCCGCCCGGGAATTCTATATCAACGACGCCGGCAACCAGGTGGACATCCTGGCCGAAAGCCTGGAACTCCGGTTGCGGGAGCTTCACGGCGAAAACATCGGGGAATTTCCCTACGAGGCCTACCACGGCGAATACGTGCGGCACCTGGCCCACAAGCTGAACGCGGCCGAGGGCGTGCGCATCTTCATGCTGCCTGAAAAAGAGCGCACCGAACGCCTCAAGGAATTTGCCCTCAACGAGCTTCTGGAGATGCAGCGCCTCAGCCTGGAGCGTTTCGACGTGATCTTTGAAGGCTGGGTCTCGGAAAAGACCCTGCGCGCGGAAGGAGTGGTGGAAGAGGTGCTCAGTTACCTCACCGAGGCCGATTGCACCTATGAAAAGGAAGACGCCATCTGGTTTTCCTCCACCAAATTCGGCGATGACAAGGATCGCGTGCTGATGAAAAGCGACGGTTCCATCACTTACTTCGTGCCGGACCTGGCGTATCACCTCACCAAGATCCAGCGCGGCTACACCAAGCTGATCGACGTTTTCGGGCCAGACCACCATGGTTACGTGCCCCGCCTCAAGGCGGCCTTCAAAGCGCTTAAATACGACGAGGACATGCTGGAGATCATTTTCCTGCAGCAGGTCAATCTCTTCGAGAGCGGCGAGCGGGTGAAAATGAGCAAGCGCGCCGGCAAGATCGTAACCATGGATGATCTGGTGAACGTGGTGGGCAAAGACGCTGCCCGCTATTTCTTTATCGCCCGCAAGGCCAACGCCCACCTGAATTTCGACCTCGAGCTGGCCTTGCAGCAGAACAATGAGAATCCGGTCTACTACTGCCAGTACGCCCACGCCCGCATTTGTTCCATCCTGAAAAAAGCGCGCAAAGACAAGGTTTACCCCCGCAGCTTCAAGAAAGAACTCACCCACAAGCTGAACAAGCCGGACGAGCTGGCCCTGATCCAAAAGATGACCGACCTGCCGGAACTGCTGGAGCTGATCGCCCAGCACCGCGAACCCCACCGCCTGGCCACCTACACCGAGGAACTCTGCGGACTTTTCCACCGTTTCTACAACAAACACCAGGTGGTCAGCGCCAAGAACAAGGAACTCTCCCAAGCCAGGCTTCTGCTCATCGAATCCGTTAAGGATGTTTTGGCCATCTGCCTCGATCTGATGGGCATCAGCGCCCCCGAGAAAATGTGATGGAACTCGAACCCCAGATCCGGCCCCGGCAGGATTCCGACCTGCCCCAGATCCTGAAGATCGAAAACCAGGTGTTCCGCCCGCCCTGGCCGGAGGAAGCTTTCCAGGAGAACGACTTCACCCGGTTCTGGGTGCTCTGCTCCGGGGATAAGCTGCTGGGCTACATCATCTACCATGTGGTGCCGGATGAGGCGGTGATAGTCAATTTTGCCATCGACCCGGATTTCTGGCGCCGGGGCCTGGGCAACCACCTGCTGGGCCACACCCTCGGGCTGATCAGGGCCGAGGGCGTCAACACCTTCTACCTGGATGTGCGCCGCTCCAATCAGGCCGCCCTCGATCTCTACGGCAAATACGGATTCCGCCGGTTGGGCGTGAGAAAGAACTATTATTCCGAGCCGCCCGAAGACGCCATCGTGATGGTGCGGAATTTTGCTGGATAACGGGATGAAAGACTACGATTTTCTGGTGCTGGGCAGCGGCATCGCCGGCTTGGTTTACGCCCTCCAGGTCTCCAAGCTGGGCCGGGTGGCAGTGGTCACCAAACGCGGATTGTACGATTGCAACACAGACTATGCCCAGGGCGGCATCGCGGCCGTGCTGGATGCCCAGGATTCTTTCCTGAAGCATTGCGAGGACACCTTCGCGGCTGGCGCCGAGCTGGGTAAGAAACAGGTGATCGAAAAGATCATCAGCGAAGGCCCCAAACTCATCCAGTATCTGATCGACCTGGGCACGGACTTCACCCTGCGGGACGAAAGCTACGACAACCGCCTGGAAAACCTTTCCCTCACCCTGGAGGGCGGCCACACCCACCGCCGGGTTGCCTACGCGGCCGATTCCACCGGGCATCAGATCATGGAAGCCCTGATCGAACGTTGCCGCGAAAACGCCAGTATCGATATCTTTGAAAACAGCATCGCCATCGACCTGATCACCCAGCACCACGTGGTGCAGACCAACGGCTTCGTGCCCGGGATCTCCTGCTGGGGAGCTTACGTGCTGGACGAAACCAGCAACGAGGTGCGCATTTTCCGCGCCCGCAAGACCATGCTGGCCACCGGCGGCGCCTCCCAGATCTACGCCCACAACACCAATCCGGAAGTTTCCACCGGCGACGGCATGGCGATGGCCAGGCTGGCTGGCGCGAGGCTGGCAAACATGGAATTCGTCCAGTTCCACCCCACCGCCTTTTGGAGCCCCGGCGGCGAGACTTTCCTGATCAGCGAGGCTGTGCGCGGCGAAGGCGCGGTCCTGAAGCTCCAGGACGGAACCGCTTTCATGGAAAACTACCATCCCCAGGGCAATCTGGCTCCCCGGGACATCGTTTCCCGGGCCATCGACGCCGAGCTGAAAAAACGCGGGGAAAAGTTCTGCTGGCTGGACGCCACCGGCATCCCGGCGGAAAAGCTGCGCGCCCACTTCCCCTATATCGGCAAGCGCCTGCTGGAACAGGGGATCGATTTTACCCGCGATCCCATCCCCGTGGCCCCGGCCGCCCACTATTTCTGCGGCGGAGTGCTTTCCACCATCGACGGCATCACGGACATCCGCAACCTCTTTGCCGCCGGCGAGGTGGCCTGCAGCGGCCTCCACGGCGCCAACCGCCTGGCTTCGAATTCGCTGCTGGAAGCCCTGGTGATCGGCTGGCACGCCGGCAACCACCCCTCCAACCAGGACGGGGTTAGCTTTCCCGAGTTGCCGCCCTGGAAACAGCTGGAGGAATTCAACGAAAACGAGTGGGTGGTGATCTCCCACAACCGCGAGATCATCGGCACCATCATGGACGGCTACGTGGGCATCCGCCGCTCCCGCCGCCTGCTCAAATACGCCCTGTCCCGGATGGAAAACATCTACAACGAAGTCAACAATTTTTACCAGCACAACGCCGTCCGCCGCGAAGTGGTGGAAACGCGCAACCTGGCCATCATCGCCATCGCCGTGATCCGCAGCGCCCTGATGCGCCGGGAAAGCCGCGGCGCCCATTTCCTGATCGACAACCCTGGGCGCGACGACGCCCTTTACAAGATCGACACCATCATCTGAAGGATCTAATGAAAGGACTTTTCATCACTTTTGAAGGCATCGAGGGCAGCGGCAAAAGCACCCAGATGGTGCTGCTGGGCCAGAAACTCTCCGAGCGCGGCCTGCCCATCCTGCTGAGCCGCGAACCCGGCGGGCCGCCCATCTCCGAGGCGATCCGCTCGCTGCTGTTGGATCCCCAGCGCGGCGAAATGCTGCCCCAAACCGAGCTGCTGCTCTATTCCGCCAGCCGGGCCCAACACACCGGGGAACTGATCCTGCCGGCCCTGAAAGAGGGCAGGGTCGTCCTCTGCGACCGCTATTACGATTCCACCTTTGCCTACCAGGGCGCGGCCCGCTCCCAGGATATGGATTTCATCCGCCTGCTCACGGCCTTTGCCACTTTCAATGCCGTGCCCGACCTCACTTTTCTCATCGACTTGCCGGTTTCCGAGGGCCTGGCCCGCATCACCAGCCGCCAGCTCGACCGCCTTGAACAGGAGGATATCTCCTTTCACGAGCAGGTCCGGGCCCAATACCTGGATCTGGCCAGGGCCCATGCCGGCCGCTTTGTGGTGCTGGACGGCTCGCTCTCCCGCGAGGCGATCCACGCCCAGGTGCTCACCCATGTTCTAAGCCATTTAGGAGAACCCAGTGAATAAAAAGAAACAAAGAACCGCCCTGATCACGATCGCCGCCGTGTGGATCCTCTCCGCGGCGATGCTCTTCACCGCCACCAGTGTCTTTGCCCAAAACCAGGCCAACGGCACCGACCTCTATTCCCAGCTGGGGCTTTTCAGCGAAGTGCTCAGCAAGCTCAAACAAAGCTACGTAACCGAACTCAACGACGAAGAGCTGATCAAAGCCGCGATCATCGGCATGCTGGGCTCCACCGACCCCCACACGAACTACTTCACCAAAAGCGAATATGAAGATTTCACCACCTCCACCAAGGGCTCCTTCGGCGGACTCGGCATCCAGATCGACAAGATCGGGGACTACGTAACCGTGATCTCCCCCATCGAGGGCACCCCCGCGTTCAAGATGGGCATCACCGCCGGAGACAAGATCATCCGTGTGGACGACAAGAGCATCGTGGGAGCAAGCACCGAAGAGGCCATCAAATACATGCGCGGCGAGGTGGGAACCACCGTGGTGATCACCATCAGCCGCCCCGGCGTGTCCAAACCCCTGGAATTTAAGATCACCCGCGAAACCATCAAGATCAAGAGCGTCCCCTACAGCTTCAAACTGGATAACGGCGCCGGCTACATCCGCCTCAGCCAGTTCAACGAAAACACCACCCTGGAGCTCCGCTCCGCCCTCGCCGCCCTCGAAACCGAAGGCATCAACGGCCTCATCATCGACCTGCGCTGGAATCCCGGCGGCCTGCTGGACCAGGCGGTGGACACCGTCAACGAATTCATCGGCTCCGGCAAACTGGTGGTGGAAACCAAGGGACGCATGCCCTCCGCCAACCGCCAGTATTTCACCCGCAACTTCACCCAAAGCCGCGACTACCCCATCATCGTGCTGGTGAACGAAGCTTCCGCCAGCGCCTCCGAGATCTTCGCCGGATCGCTGCAGGACTGGGACAAAGCCCTGGTAATGGGCAAAACCACCTTCGGCAAAGGCAGCGTCCAGCAGCTGATCCCCCTCATCAACGGCAACGGCGTCAAGATCACCACCGCCTACTATTACATCAAATCCGGCCGCTGCATCCATAAGAAAAGCAACGACAAGATCCTGCTGGGCAAAGAGATCACCCAATCCGACATCTCCGCCGAGGAGGAACTCAACCTCAAACAGATCTTTTACACCGTCAACAACCGCGAGGTCTACGGCGGCGGCGGCATCACCCCGGATATCGAAGTCGAAGGCGTCCCCCTCACCAATTTAGCCATGGAACTCCGCCGCCAGAACATCTTCTTCAATTTCGCCGTGGATTATATGGTGGAACAAGACCACAGCATCAGCAAGGACGTGGTGGTGGGCGACCAACTGCTGAATCGCTTCCTCGGCTACGCCTCCGCCCACGACATCAGCTACACCCAGGCCGATCTGGACAGCACGGACACCTATCTCCGCACCATGATCAAAAGCGAACTCCTGCGCACCGTGTATGGCGACCTTGAGGCCTATAAAACCACCATCCAGCTCGATAACCAGTTCCAGGAGGCCGTGGCCCTCATCTCCCGCTTCCGCACTCTGGACGATCTCTTCGCCCATGCTTCGGCCCAGATCGAAAACTGATGCAGGATTAATCCTCCCGGCAGGTATATACTGCGGAGTAACATAGAGTGAAACAAATTCTGGGATCGACCGGAGGGGAGCCTGGCCCCAAGGGCTTCAATCTTCCGGGCTGTCCCGGCTATATGCGCCTGTTATAAATAAACACAAGGAGTTTGGAACCATGAAAAACCTGCTCATCATCTTTGCCCTGCTGGTCATCAGCCTCAGCGCCTATGCCCACGCCGCCAGCGATCTGAGGGCCTCTTACAAGGCCGCCACCCAAACCCTGGAGCTCAGCTTTGACCACAGCGTCAGAAACGCCCAGGAACACTACATCCAAAGCATCGAGATCCGCCTCAACGGCACCATGATCATCTCCCAGGTGGCCACCGGCCAGGATACCGCCTCCGGCGGTGAATACATCTACAAGATCCCCAACCTTAAAAAGAACGACAAGATCGAGATCACCCTCATCTGCAACAAAGGCGGGAAGAAATCCGCTTCCATGATCCTTAAATAACCGGTTCCCATCCATCTCCTCATTTAAACAGGGACGGCGGCCCCGAACCGCTGTCCCTTTGTTTATGGCTGAAAAATCGGGCTTGACCGGGAAGGGTGGTCAGCGTCCCCGTTGACCAAAGTCCCGCAGGGACTTGTGGAGATCAGAGCACCCTCCGGGCTTTTGGTCGACCGGGAGGTCGACCTTCCGGTGGGCGGCGTTTTGGGCTTTTTGCACCGGAAAGCTCGACATCTGTGTCATCCCGGGAAGCGTGCGCCAGCACGCGGGGACCCGGGATCCAGGCCTTTGGGGTAATGCCCCCAGAGGGTTTCGATTCAGACTGCGTCTGGATTGAACCCGCCTTGTGCGTGATGTTGTTTTGGATTGACCATCTGGATTCCGGGGCCCCTATCCCGGAATGACACTTAGGTTTGGTCTGGGTGGTGGATATTCAGATCCGTATAGTCAGTTGAATCCTGTGGGAAAGAATGGGTCACGGAAAAGCGCGGAAAAAGGGAAAATGCTTTGAAAAAAAGGAAGAAAATGGTAATGAGGAAAAGCACGGAAAAGACGCTGAAAGGCACAGGAAAAGAAGGGTTCACGCAGATTTACGCAGAAAAAAACGCGGATTGACGCGGATCATTTCTCTGTGCTTCTGTGTAAAAAAGAAATCCGTATAATCCGTTAAGTCCGTTGAATCCGTAGGGAAAAAGAATGGAACGCGGATGACAGTATCGACGGGATCGGCGCAATGCGGCTGTAGTCGATGCTCGTTCCTCGCTCGACTCCAGCGTCGCTCGACTCCAGCGGAGGTTGCCCCTTTCACCCCAGCGGGTTTATTCAGTCCATGCCGATCACGGCGCGCAGTTCTTTGATCTTCCGGGCGGCCAGTTCGCTGGCCTGGGCGGAGCCGGTTTCCAGGATCCGGGATATTTCTTCCGGGGCTGACATCAGTTCGGCGTAACGCTCACGCAGCGGGGCCAGGGCGGCGTTCATCACCTCGAAAAGCTCCTGTTTGGCATGGCCCCAGCCCATACCCCCGGCCAGGTAGCGCCGGCGGAGGTTTTCCACCTGCTCCGGAGAGGCGAAATTGCGGTAGAGGGAGAAGATGGTACAGGTGGCGGGGTCCTTGGGTTCGTCCACGCCCTGGGAATTGGTGACGATGCGCATCACCAGCTTGCGGAGTTCCTTTTCCGGGGCGAACATCGGGATGGTGTTGCCGTAGCTTTTGGACATTTTGCGCCCGTCCAGCCCCAGCAGGGTTTTGCTGTGCTGGGTGGCGATGGGCTGGGGCAGGCGGAAACACTCTTGACCATAGGTGAAATTGAAGCTCTGGGCGATATCCACAGCCATTTCCACGTGCTGGAACTGGTCGTTGCCCACGGGCACGAGGTCGGTATCGAAGAGCAGGATGTCCGCGGCCATCAGCACCGGATAGGTGAAAAGGCCCATGTTCACGCCGTCGTCGGGATCGCGGCCGCTTTCGCTGTTGGCCTGCAGGATGGCTTTGTAGGCGTGGGCGCGGTTCATCAGTCCCTTGGGCGTGAAGGCCAGCAGCATGGTGAGCAGCTCGAAGGTCTGGGGCACCAGGGATTGCTTGTAGAAGAGCGCCTTGTTCGGATCGAGCCCCGAGGCCAGCCAGGCGGCGGCGATCTCCAGGGTCATGGCGCGGATGGCGGCGGGATCTTTGCAGGAATTGAGGGCGTGGTAATCGGCGATGAAATAGCGCGCCTCGCAGGTTTGGGCCAGTTCCAGGGCGGGCTTGATGGCGCCCAGATAGTTGCCGATATGGGGGATCCCGGTGGGTTTGATGCCGGTGAGGGCCACTTTCATTGTTCTGCCTCCTGGGGGTAAACTGTGGCGAAAAGATCGGCGTCCACGGCGTTGGTGACGTCCGCGCGGAGTATCTGCCCCGCTTGCAGGCCGGGGCCTTCGATGAAGGTTACGCCGTCGATTTCCGGAGCCTGGAACCAGGCGCGTCCGATCCAGGAGTTCCCCTCTTCCTCGTCCTCGGTCTCTTCGACCAGCACTTCCAGGCTTTTGCCCACCAGATCTTCCAGCATCAGCTCGCGGCGCTGGGCCTGGAAGGCCAGCAGGGCGTTACGGCGCCTCTCCGCGGTGCGGGCCGGAACCTGGTCCGGCAGGTCATAAGCCGGAGTTCCCGTCTCCCGGGAATAGCTGAAAACGCCCAGGTGGAGGAAAGGTATTCTGGCCACAAAGTCCCTCAGGGCAAGGGCTTCGGCCCGGGTTTCGCCGGGGAAGCCGCTGATAACTGTGGTGCGCAGGACCGCGTGGGGGATTTCCTTGAGAATGGCGGCGAAGAGCTCCTCCAGTTCCCGGCGCCCCTTGTGGCGGTTCATGGCTTTCAGGACGCGGTCTTCGCTGTGCTGGATGGGGATCTCGAAATAGGGCAGCAGCTTGGGATGGGCCTTCCAGAGCTCCAGCCAGCCGGCCTCAAAGTGGTCCGGATGCATGTACATCACGCGGATCCAGCGGTACCGCGGCAGGGCGGCCAGGCGCTCCAAAAGCTCCGGCAGGGCCTTTCTGCCATAGATGTCCAGCCCGTAGTTCGCCGTATCCTGGGCGATGACCACCAGTTCCAGAAATTCATCATCGCCTGCGGTGGCCAAAGCCTCCGCTTCGCTGATCAGAGCTTCGATGGGAACGCTGCGCATGGCGCCCCGGATGGAGGGAATGGCGCAGTAGCTGCAGTTGTTCAGGCAGCCGTCGCTGATGCGCAGATAGCGGTGGAAACCACCCTGGATGGGAAATCTGGTCTGGTCAGAAGAGTGCTCCAGACCCAGCCGGCGTTCCAGCGCGGCAAAATCCTTCAGCCCGATCCAGGCGTCCACCTCCGGAAACAGCTCTTTGAACTCATCCAAGCCGCGGTTCATCACGCAACCTGTAACCCAGAGCCGCTCGAACTGGCCTTCCTGCTTGAGCAGCGCCAGCTCGCTGAGCACCAGGTCCAGCTCCCGCAGCGAATCCTCCAGAAACGAACAGGTGTTCACCAAAACGAGGTCGGCCTCTTCCGGGTATTCCACCCCCGCCAGCCCGGCCCGCTGCAGGATCGCGGCAAATATCTCGCTGTCCACCAGGTTTTTGGCGCAGCCCAGGCTTTCGAGGTAATAGCTGTTCATGAAAGCGGATGGATGAAGAGCCCGGAACGCAGCTTGGGCTCGAACCAGGTGGATTTGGGCGGCATGATCAGGCCGGCGTCGGCGATGCTGAGCAGTTCGTCCATGGAGGTGGGAAACATGGCGAAAGCCACGGCTTCCCGGCCGCTGTCCACGCGGCGGACCAGCTCGTCCAGGCCGCGGATGCCGCCAACGAAATCGATGCGCCTGTCCCGGCGCGGATCGCCGATCCCCAGGATGGGGTGCAAAAGGTTGTCCTGAAGGATGGAAACATCCAGCGAAGCCACCGGATTGGCGGCGTCCCAGCTGCCTTCCTTCGGCACCAGGCGGTACCAGCTGCGGTCCAGATACATGCCGATCTGGTGGGTTTTGGCGGGGTGGAAGTTGCCCGCTTCCCGGATGGGTGTGAGCTCGAATTTCTGCTCCACCAGCTTCAGGAAATCCGCCTGGGAATGGCCGTTGAGGTCTTTAACCACGCGGTTGTAGTCGAAGATCTTGAGTTGGTTGTCCGGGAAGATCACCGCCATGAAGAAGTTGAACTCCTCCCCGCCGCTATAGTCCGGATTCTGCTCCCGGCGCAGGAGGCCCACCTTGGCGGCGGAGGCGGTGCGGTGGTGCCCGTCGGCCACGTAGAGGCAGTCCATTGCGGCGAAAGCGGCCTGGACGGCGGCGATATCCTCGGGATCGTCCAGCAGCCAGAGCGAGTGGCCGATGCCGTCGTCCGAAACAAAGTCGTAAACGGGGTCCCTGGCCTGTTTGACGTGCTCCACCACGGCGTCGATGGCGTCCTGGTGGGGATAGGTGAAAAAGACCGGCGAAGCGTGGGCGTCGCAGGCGTCAACGTGGCGGATGCGGTCCGCTTCCTTGTCGGCCCGGGTGAATTCGTGTTTCTTGATCTTGCCTTCCATATACTCGTCCACGGAGGTGAGCCCCACCAGGCCGTTCTGCTCGCGGCCGTCCATGGTCTGGCGGTAGATGTAGTACATGGGTTGCGGATCCTGCCGCATCTGGCCCCGGCGGCTGTAGTTGTCCAGGTTTCCCTTCGCTTTGGCGTAAACGGCGGGATCGTAGAGATCGGTCCCCGGGGGCAGGTCCACTTCTGGTTTTTCCACGTGGATGTAGCTGAGGGGGTGTTTTCGGACTTCGATCCGCGCTTCGTCGGAATCCATCACGTCGTAGGGCAGCGAAGCGATCTCCGCCGCCAGCTCCGGAACCGGACGCAGGGCCCGGAAGGGTTTGAAAACTGCCATGAGGCGCTCCTGATATGTTTATTCTTTAATGATAATAGTGGGAAAGGACCTTGATCATGTCCAGATGGTCGTTCACGCCGGCGGTCTCGCGCGCGGAGTGCATGGCCCAGAGCGGGTTTCCCACATCCACGGTGTTCAGGCCCAGCTGGGCGGCCAGAACAGGGCCCACCGTGCTGCCGCAGAGCAGGTCGCTGCGCATGGCGAATTTCTGGTAGGAAACCCCCGCCGCCTCGCAATTCAGGGCAAAGGTCTGGCTGCTCTCCAGGGTGGTGGTGTATTTGTGCCCGGCGTTCCATTTGATCACAGGTCCGCCGTTCATCACCGGAGCGTAGCTGGAGTCGTATTTTTCCGGATAGCTGGGATGGTAGGCGTGGGCCATGTCCCCGGAAACCAGGAAAGAGCGGTCCAGCGCGATCAGCTGATCCTCGCGGCCAAGGCCCATACAGATTCCGACGCGCTCCAGCACGCTGGCCAGGAAAGACGATTCGGCGCCCTGGAGGGTGCGGGAGCCGATCTCCTCGTGGTCGTAGAAAGCGGCCACGCAGGTGAGGCGCGGCGCTTCGGCAGAGCGGATGGCGCTGAGGATGGCGTGGGTCATGCCCAGGTTGTCCAGCCGGCCGCTGAAGATGAGGCTGTCATCCAAGCCGCCGATCCGGGCTTTGGCAAAATCATAGAGGAAAAGATCCAGTTCGCGGATGTCTTCCGGATCCCGTTCCAGGCTGGCCGCAACCGCCGCCCTGAGGGGATCGCCGCCGCCGGCAGCGGAGGTCAGGATGGCCTGCAGATGGGTCTGCTTGTTGTATTCAAAACCTTTGTTCACCTCGCGGTTGAGGTGGATGGCGGCGTTCGGGATGATCGCCGCGGGCCTTTTCAGGTCCACCAGCTTGAGATCGGCCATTTCCTCGCCCAGCCTGGTGGCCGCGCGTCCGGCGATACCCAGCTCGCGGTCGGTCCAGGTAGCCAGGATGGGGCCGCCGTAAACTTCCACCGCCACGCGGGTGATCCCTTTTTCGGTTTTCACGCTCTCGGGCTTGAGCTTGAGGCCGGGGCTGTCGGTGTGGGAGGCGGCGATGTGGCAGCCGGCCCGGGTGAGGGGTTCGGAGCCGGCCACGAAGGCGATCACGCTGGTATAGCGGATCACATAGTATTTGCCTCCGGGCTTCAGCTCCCAGCTTGCATCTTCATTGAGGCGCTTGAATCCGCTGGCCTCAAGGCGTTGGCTGATCTGGCCCTCGGCCTGGGCGGAGGTCGGCGAGCCATCCAGAAATGCGAGAAGGTCTTCGATGTGTTTGTCCATGTGGGCGTACTCCAATCTTTAAAGCAGTTGGGAACTACTTTTCCGGTCCCCGCATTTATGTCAAAGGGATAATCGCTCAGCGGTACAAATAGCGTTTGATCTTTTGCGTGGGGGTTTTCTGGAAAGCTTCGTTCACGATGTGGAACTTGACGATGCGGCTGAAATCGGCCAGGGTGCTGTTCACCGCCTGGCGGTTTTCCTCCATGATCTGGGGTATCTTGGCTTCGGGGATTTTCTCCTGATCGAGGGCGTCGAGATCCGGATAGACCAGGGCGTGCAGCTGGCGGTCGCGCTCCAGGACCACGGATTCCAGCACATAGGGCAGGTTGTTCACCTTTTGTTCCACCAGCTCGGGATAGATGTTTTCGCCGCTGGGGCCCAGGATCATGTTTTTGCTTCTGCCGCGCAGGTAGATGAAGCCGTCCTTGTCCAGGGTGCCGATGTCGCCGGTGTAAAGCCAGCCCGCGCGCAGGGTCTCGGCGGTGGCCTCGGGGTTGTTGTAATAGCCGGAGAAAAGGTTGTCGCCGGTGAGGACCACCTCGCCGGGGATGTTCGCCGGGTCGCTCGAATCGATCTTGCAGCGCAGCGAATCAACGATCCTGCCGCTGGATTCGAAGCGGCGGTCAAACCAGCGGGCGTAACTGATCAGCGGCCCGCATTCCGTCATGCCGTAGCCGATGGTGAAGGGAAATTTGATCTTCATCATGAACTGCTCCACATCGGCGTTCATCGGCGCTCCGCCGGCGATCAGTTCCACGATGTTGCCGCCAAAGGCCGTCATCAGCTTGTCTTTGATTTTTTTATAGACCACCTTGTTCAGCAGCGGAACCTTCATCAGCACCTTCATCTTGGGTTCTTCGATCACTGGCTGCAGCTGCTTTTTATAGATCTTCTCGATCAGCAGCGGAACCACCATCACCACTTCCGGCTTCAGGTCCTGCAGCGCGCTCAGCAGCAGCTTCGGCGCCGGGATCTTGTCCAGGAAATTGATGTGGTTGCCGCGGGTGAAGGGATAAAGCAGGTCGAAAGCGCTGGCGAAGGAATGGGCCAGAGGCAGGAAGCAGAGAACTTTGGCTCCCACGCTGAAGGTCAGGTTCTCCCGGGCGTAGATCAGATTCGCCAGCAGCGAGCGGTGCGCCAGCATCACGCCTTTGGAAAAGCCCGTGGTGCCGGAGGTGTAGATGATCGAGGCGATGTCCTCGTTGTCGCAGACATCGGGGAAATCCAGCTGGTCCTTGCCCAGGTTTTGCAGTTCGGGGTTGTCTTTCAGCGCGGGCACCAGTTCCGTGCGCTTGTCGGCTTTATTGGCCAGCAGTTGGAGGTCCTCCAAGCGGAAAATGTATTTCACCCGCCGCAGCTGCTCCTCATCGATGCCTTCGAATTTGTCCCTGGCGATGAAGAGGATCCCGGCTTCCGAATGGTTCACGATGTGGGCGGTGTCCTCCGGCGAAAAGTTGGCCAGGATGGGCACGATAGTGGCGCCGTAGGTGACCGCGGAGAACCAAACCAGGGCCCAGTTGCTGCCGTTCTTGCCGGCCAGGGCGATCTTTGAGCCCTTTTTCAGCCCGCATTCCCGATACAATGAGTGCAGCCAGGCGATCTGCCGTCCAACCTCGCCGTAAGTGATGGCGGGCCCGGGATAGTCCGTGAAAGCCAGGAGGTCCCAGTATTGCTTGATGGAATCCAACAGGTAGGGTATCAGTTTTTCTGTGATCATACTCTTCTCCAAATCCAAAAATCTTCAAAAATCTATTATCGCTGAAGCGGCTTTGGCTGTCAAGAATTTTTATCCGCGGGGATAGCCGTAGCTGCCCGCTGTATCATTCCAGGGTGGGGGTTCCAACCCCCTGGGACCCTGGAATCCAGAAACACCCACCCCCAGACCCGACCTGTCATTCCGGGGTGGGGGTTCCAACCCCCGGGGCCCCGGAATCCAGAAACACCCACCCCCAGACCCGACCTGTCATTCCGGGGTGGGGGTTTCAACCCCCGGGCCCCGGAATCCAGGCGGTCAAACCAAAACAACATCACCCACAAGGCGGGTTCGATCCAGACGCAGTCTGAATCGAAACCCTTTGAGGGCATTACCCCGAAGGCCCGGATCCCGGGCCCCAGCGTGCTGGCGCACGCTTCCCGGGATGACACGTGTTTTTGGTTCTTCAGTTGAAAACGTTAGGCATCCAAGCTGTTTGGCTCCTATTATCATTACGGGATCAATACGGGATCAATACGGATTTCATCCGTAATGATCCCGTATTGATCCCGTAATGATCGCAGGAGCCGGTCAGGGAAAAATGGAATATTGGTTGACAGATACCAGGGAAGGAATAAAGTGAATTTCAAGCCTGTGGTGCTCCGGGATGTTTCTCCCTGGGGTGCCAGAGCTGGCAGGGAGCCGCGGTTGGAAGCCCGTCTCTGGCCGCGTTCTAGCCACGCAGAGGAGATAAGTCATGCGCAAGATCATACCCGCTATTTTGGCCAGCCTGATTTTAACCGGTTTTCTAAGGGCCCAGATCGCCCAGCAGCCCGCTGGCTCGGGCACGGTGGCTTCCCCCTATCGCATCGCCAATCTCAACAACCTTTACTGGATCGCCGAAAACCCCGCCCGCTGGAGTTTTATCTACCGGCAAACGCTAGACATCGACGCTGCCGAGACCTCCACCTGGTTCGACGGGCAGGGCTGGCCCCCCATCGGATCCGGCCTGACGCCTTTTACAGGGCACTATTACGGAAACCAGCACACGATCTCCAACCTGCACCTGAACGAGACAGGGGAATGCGGCCTGTTTGGCAACCTCCTCTCCGCCACCGTCACCGATCTGGAGCTCGAAAACGGATCGATCACCGCCTCAGCCGGCTACGCGGCGCTTCTGGCCTACAGCGCCCGGGAAAGCTACATCAGCAACTGCCAGGTAAGCGGAACTGTCAACGGCTCCGGACATATCCAGGGCGGCCTGATCGCACATGCCTACCCAGGCACCACGATCTACAATTGCGGCTCCACCGCCACGGTTATCGGTACGGCGCAGATCCAGCCTGGATATTATCCTACCGCCCACAGCATGGGCGGCCTGGTTGGTTGGCTGGAAGGCGGAGCTGTCCTCGACTGGTGTCAGGCGGAAGGCCAGATCAGCGGAAACGGGACCGCGAACGTCGGAGGCCTGGTGGGGACACTGTCGGGAACGGTAAGCAATTGCTACAGTGCCGGTTCCCTGACGGGTAACGGGTATTTTTTGGGAGCTCTGGTTGGGGGATGCAACTATCTGGAGTACACTATCACCAATAGCTACTATGACCTCGATGACTACACAATAAACAATGAATACCAGATAACCATGGGCGCGTTGCCGGCGGTTCTGTTCAGCCAATGGCTGTCCTCAAACAGAAATCTGGACATCGATGAATTTCTCACGCTGGAAAACGGACGCCACTTGATCCAGAACGAAGAGGACATTTTCCCGCTCATGGCCTTTGGCCAGAATGCCGGCTATCATTACAGGCTGACCGCCGATCTCGACCTCAGCGGTTTGCCCGGCTATTACATCCCCCTGCTTAAAGGTGATTTTGACGGCGGCGGACACAGCATCGCGAATCTGAACATCAGCTCCAGCGCCAGGACCGGCGTGGGCTTCTTTGGCATAGTGCACGACGCTGTGGTGCGAGATCTGCAGATAAGCGGCTGCAACATTACCGGCGGCATGCAGACCGGCGCCCTGGCCGGGAGGAGCACCTACCATGCGGAAATCAGAAATTGCCAAGCCAGCGGAACCATCCACGGCGGCAATATGCTGATCATCGATTCCGCTGTGGGAGGCCTGATCGGATACGCGGAACACGCCGTGGTGGATTCCTGCCAGAGCACCGTGAACATTTCCGTGCCGGGAAACACTGTTTACAAGGCCGGCGGCTTGATCGGCAGGGCGGAATATAGCGACATCCTGGGCAGCTATTACCAGGGAACGATCTCCAACCTGGGCACCCACGTGGGCGGCACCTCACCCGCGACCGGAGGTTTGGTGGGGGATGCCGACGAGACGGAGATCACGGCCTGCCACACCCAGGCTGAGGTTTCCGGAGAGTTCAAGGTGGGTGGCCTGGTGGGTGACAACAACAGCCTGATCATCCGCTGCCACAGCTCCGGCACCGTTCAGGGGACCACCGAAGCCGGAGGCCTGGTGGGCATGAATTATGAAGATGGCGAGATCTCCGGGTGCTGCAGCAACGCGGCCGTTTCCGGCTCCACCCAGGTGGGCGGCCTGGTGGGGGTCACATACGGATCGATCGACAACTGCTACGCCCGCGGAGCGGTGAGCGGAACAGACCAAGTGGGTGGCTTGCTGGGCGCGCTCACGGGCTATTATTACTCATGGGGCAGCCTTGAAAAAAGTTACAGCACGGGCGCTGTGAGCGGCAGCGGCACCCAGGTTGGCGGCCTGGTGGGAAGTTCCTACGGTTCCGGCTCCAGCGGCGGGGGCTACTGGGACATCCAGACCTCCGGGCAATCCGCCAGCATCGTCGGTGCGGGCAGGACTACAGACCAGATGACCTTTCCCCATTCAACGGACACCTACGTGGGCTGGAACTTCGGCAGCGTGTGGGCCCCCGACTACCAGCACCAGCGCAACGACGGCTATCCCTATCTGCGAGATACGATCCCCGGTTCACTCGAAGACGACCCCGCGGCCATCCCTCTGGCCCTGGGGCTCAGCATCAGCCCCAATCCCTTCTTTGGCAATGCCACTCTCAGCTTCAGCCTGCCCAAAACCGGCAACTGCAGCCTGGAAATATTCAATCTGCGCGGCCAGAAACTGCGCTCCTACCAGTTTTCGGGGATCAGGGAGGGCGAGCACAGCGTCGTCTGGGATAGGCACGATGAAACCGGACGCAAGGTCGCGGCCGGCATCTATCTTATCCGCGTGCGATCAGGCAAAGAAAGCAAACTGGCCAGGGCGATACTGCTAAGATAAGACTGGCTGGGGCGGATCCGAAAACGGATCCACCCGGAATTCATTTTACTTCGCTATTCGTATCTGAGGGCGTCGATGAGGTTCAGGTTCGCGGCTTTGCGGGCTGGATACCAGCCGAAGAAGACGCCGATCGCGCAGGAAAAACCGACGGAGAGCAGGATCGACCAGGTGGTGACCACAATACTCCAGCCCATGGTTTTGCCCAGGATCACGGCCAGCCCCCAGCCCAGGGCGATGCCGATGAGCCCGCCGAGGATGCTGATGGTGATGGCTTCGATGATGAACTGCAGCAATACGTCGCGTTTTCCGGCGCCCACGGCCATGCGGATGCCGATCTCCTTGATGCGCTCGGTAACCGAGACCAGCATGATGTTCATGATGCCGATCCCGCCCACGAGCAGCGATATCCCGGCAATGCTGGCCAGGAGGATGGTCATGGTGTTGGAAACGGTGCTGGCGGCCTCGGCGACGTCGGTCTGGGAACTCACCATGAAATCGGCGGCGGTGGTGCCGCTGTGGCGGGCCTGCATGAGGTTGGAGATCTCTGCCTGGACGATGGGTATGCTTTCCTTGGATTCGGCGGAAACAATGATGGTGAGGAAGCGCCAGCGCGCTCCGATCAGCCGGGTGGAAGCGGTGGAATAGGGAGCGATCACCACGTCGTCCTGGTCGTTGCCGGAGGTGCTCTGGCCTTTGGATCTGAGGACGCCTTTCACGGTGAAGGGGATGTTGCGGATGCGCATGATCTTGCCGATGGGATCGACTCCCACGAAAAGGTTGTCCGCGACGGTCTTGCCGATCACGCAGACCTTGGCGCCGTTTTCCACTTCGGAGGGGTAGAAGAAGTCGCCGGATTCCAGCTGCATGTCGCGGATGAGGAAATAATCCACATCCACACCCATGATGCGCCCGCGCCAGTTGTTGCTGCCGTATTTGAGCTGGCCCCAGGTGTTGTATACCGGTGAGGCGTAGAGCACGCCGTCCACCTGGTTCAGGATGGCTTCGACGTCCGCTTCCTCGAGGGTGTTTCCGGAGCCCGCGGCCTGGCGGGCGGTGCTTTGGGTATTGGTGAAATTGGACATCACGGAGATCACGTTCGTGCCCATGGTGCTGATCTGGTCGTCCACCACTTTCTTGGCGCCCTGGCCGATGGCGATCATGGTGATCACGGCGGCCACGCCGATGATGATGCCCAGCATGGTGAGAAAGGTGCGCGTCTTATTGCGGGTGAGGGATTTGAGGGCGATGCGGAGGATCCCGATAACGGACATCAGGCCACCTCCTCGCCGTCATCCAGGCGGGGCAATTTCTGCAAATCTTCCGCGGCATTGCGGGGTTCGGGATTGGGAACGTCAGAGATGATCCGGCCGTCGCGGAAAGTGATGATCCGGGTGGCGTATTGCGAGATGTCGAATTCGTGGGTCACCAGGATCACGGTCTTGCCCTCAGAGTGCAGCTTCTGGAAAAACTCCATCACCTCCACGCTGGTGCGGGTGTCCAGGTTTCCGGTGGGTTCATCCGCGAGCAGGAAAACGGGGTCGTTGACGATGGCGCGGGCGATGGCGACGCGTTGCTGCTGTCCGCCGGAAAGCTGGTTGGGGAAGTGGTGGGCCCGGTCGGACAGGCCAACTGTTTTCAGGGCCTTAAGGGCCATGGCGTGGCGGTCTTTGGCGTGGAGCTTTTTGGAATAGAGCAGGGGCAGCTCCACGTTTTCCAGCGCGGTGGTGCGGGGCAGGAGGTAAAAGCTCTGGAACACATAGCCGATCTTGTGGTTGCGCACCTGGGTGACCGCAGCGTCATCCATGCCGTGCACGTCGATGCCGTCAAGGATGTAGGATCCGGAGCTGGGTTTGTCCAGGCAGCCGATCAGATTCATGAAAGTGGTCTTGCCGGAGCCGCTGGCGCCCATGATGGCGATGAATTCCCCCGAGCGGATGTCCAGGTCGATACCGCGCAGGGCGTGGACGTGGATCTCCCCCATCTGATAGGTTTTGGTGATCCCGCGCACGCTGAGCAGGGTTTTACCGGCCACGGATCAGAACCTCGGCCCCATGCCCGGCCCGCCATGAAGGGCACTGGCGCGGCTGGCTTGGGCGGGATCCTTGTAAGTGACCCCGGTGATGATCTTCGTATCCGGATCGAGAGGGCTGAGCACTTCCACGAAAGCGCCGTCGGAAACGCCGGTGCGCACCATGATCAGTTCAGGGGTCTTGTCCCTCAGCACCCAGATCAGGGCTGAACCGCCACTGCGCCCATTGCCGCCGGGACGGGAAAACCCAGTGGGCATTGCACCGGAGGGACGTCCGGAAGGGCGTTTGGAGGCTGCCCGGGCGCTGTCGGGCTCCGGAGTTCCGCCGGGAGCAGGCTTGTCTGTGCTGACGGCTGCCATCGCCTTATCCAGCGCGGCTTTGCGGGCTTTGGAGATCAGGTCGTCCTCCCATTTGAGGCCGAAAAGTTCCCATACTTCTTTGCTGGGGGTGAAGCGGGTGGCGGTTTCGGGGATGCGGAGGGCGTTTTCCCTGGATTGGGTGATGATGGTGACGTTGGTGGTCATGCCGGGCAGCAGCTTGTGGTCCGGGTTGGCGGCGTCGATGATCACGCTGTAGCTCACCACGTTCTGTTCGGTCACGGATTTGAGCCTGATCTGCTGCACGGAACCGCTGAACATCTGCCCGGCGTAGGAATCAACCGTGAATTCCACCGGCAGGCCCACGGAAATTTTGCCGATGTCAGCCTCGTCCACGCTGGCCGTGATCTCCATCTGATCGAGGTTGTTGGCGATGGTGAAGAGGGTGGGTGAATTCATGCTGGCGGCCACGGTCTGGCCTTCGGAGACCTCGCGGGAAACGATCACGCCGTCGATGGGCGATGTGATGGTGGCGTTGCGGAGGTTCTTCTGCGCGGTCTGGAGCTTGAGCTGGGCGGTGGAGAGGTTCAGCTCGGCCTGCTCGAGGCTGTATTTATCCTTCTGCATCTCGTACTCGGAGATCATGTCGCGCCCGGCGAGGGATTTGCTGTTGGTGTATTCCATTTGCGCTTCATCGCGGGAGTTGAGGGCTTTCCTGACCTCCGTCTGGGCCGAGGCGACGTTCGCGGCCAGGATCTCGGTATCCAGCTTGGCCAGCACTTCGCCCTTCCGCACGTGGTCGTTGAAATCCTTGTAAAGGGTAAGGATGGTGCCGGAAACCTCTGTGCCCACCTCCACCAGAATGGTGGGATTGAGCGAACCGGTGGCGGTAACCACGTCGCGTATGGTGCCCCGGGAGGGGTTGTCGGCCTTCCATTCGGGGCGGTTGCTATTTTTGCGCACCTGGGCGTAAACGATCACGGCGGCGATAACCACAAGCGCTATAATGATGTATTTGAGGTATTTTTTCATGGGTGGGTCCTAATTACCACTTGCCCTGGATCTTTTGGGAAAGCAGGTTGTTGATGGCCTCCCGGCGGGCCAGGATCTGGTAGCGGTTGGTGTTGTAGGCGATCTCGGAATTGATGTATTCCACCCGGGTCTTGTCCAGTTCCAGCAGCTCGATCAAGCCCAGGCGGAAGCGTTCTTCGGCGATGCGGATCTGGTTTTCGCTCTGGGCGAGTTTTTCGCCGTAAAGCTCGTCGAGGCGGGTCAGATAGGCCAGTTCCTGGTTGAGGGTGGCGTATTGGCGCTCGATGTCTTCGATCTGCTGCAGCACCTCCAGCTCGGCCAGGCGCTGGGCCAGGTCGTTGCGTTTGTTGGTCTGGCCTTGTTTGAACTGGTTCCAGAGCGAGTAGCTGAAGTTCAGCCCCAGGGTGTGATTGGTGACGTAGGTGTCGAAATCGAAGTTGTCGCCGCCCACATTGCGGTTGAAATTGTAGGCCAGGCTCACGCGGGGAAAATAGTTCAGAAAACTCTGGGTGAGGCCCAATTCGCCGCGTTTGAGGTCAGCCTTGAGCAGCTTCACCTGGTTGCTCTGTTCCGGGCTGGCCTGAGGCAGGCTGTAGTTTTTTTCCAAAGTGAGCTCAGCCAGCTCATAGCCGGCGTCCGGCATTCTCACAAGGCTGAAGAGATCCGCGCGCTTGGTGGCGATGGAGTTTTCCAACTGCAGGATGGAGATGCGGGCGTTCATCACGGCGATCTCGCTTTCCTTGACGTCGAAACTGGTGTTCTTGCCCAGTTGGTTCAGCACCTGGGCCTGTTCCCAGACCCGGTTCTGGATCTCCAGGTTCTTTTGCAGCGAGGAAAGCTGCCTCTGGGTGCTCAGCACGTCCAGATAGGCGCTGAAAACGCTGTAGGCATAGGCGCTGGCGCTGGCCTGGCGCGTCAGTTCCGCCTTGGCGGCGTCCAGCTTGGCATATCTGTAGTTGAACCAGGCGTCGTCGTTGAGGCTGATGGTCTTGCTGATGGAAAACCCTGCCTGGCTGCTCAGATCGGCGGCTGTGGGGGTGTTGGGATGGTAAAAGTCGTTGGTGATCCCAAAATTAAGGTTGGCCTCGGGCAGCAGATTCCAGGTGGCGCTGCTGAGGTTGGAGCGGCTGGATTCATAGCTGAGCTCGCTTTTCAGCATGCCATAGCTGTTCTCAAGGCCGTGGTCCACCAGCTCGTCCAGGGTGTATTGCCGGGCCAGCAGGGCCAGCGGCAGCAACAGCAGGAGGGTAAAAAAGTGTTTCATAATCTGATATGTTCCTTTATAAGAGGTGTCTGATCGCGTCACACAGGATGGGCCCACGATATTTGATACTTGTCTTGGGAGCCTTTCCTGCAATTTATCTTTTTGCTTAAACTATCTTCAGGACGCATTATTTTTGAAGGCCGCGATACAGACAAGGAAAAAATCTTGCCGGGAAAGCTGATCTTTTTTTTTTGGTATCCAAAGACAAAATCAAGACAAGGAGAAATCATGCCCTACAATCTCAGAAACCGCCATTTTCTGACCCTGATGGACTTTTCGCCGCAGGAGATCGGATTCCTGCTGGACCTTTCGCTGGAGCTGAAAAAAGCCAAATACGCCGGAACCGAACAGCAGCGCCTCAAAGGCAAAAACATCGCCCTGATCTTTGAAAAGGACAGCACCCGCACCCGCTGCGCCTTTGAAGTGGCCGCCCTCGACCAGGGCGCGCACGTAACCTATCTGGGCCCCACCGGCAGCCAGATGGGCAAAAAAGAATCCATCGCCGACACCGCCAGGGTGCTGGGCCGCATGTACGACGGCATAGAATACCGCGGCTACGGCCAGGAGATCGTGGAAGAACTGGCCCAATACGCCGGCGTGCCGGTCTGGAACGGGCTCACCACCGAAGACCACCCCACCCAGGTGCTGGCAGATTTCCTCACCGCCATGGAACACCTGCACAAGCCGCTGAACGAGATGGTCTTCGTCTATGCCGGAGACGGACGCAACAACGTGGCCAACGCCCTGATGATCGGCGCCGCCAAAACCGGGATGGACTTCCGCATTGTGAGCCCCAAATCCCTCTTCCCGGATGCCAAGCTGCTCAAGAAATGCAAAGACGTGGCCAAAGAGACAGGCGCCAGCATCACCACCACCGAGGACATCAGTAAAGGCGTGAAGAACGCCGACGTGATCTACACCGACGTTTGGGTCTCCATGGGCGAGCCGGACAGCGTTTGGGCCCAGCGCATCAAGCTGCTCAAACCCTATCAGGTGAACGCCGCCATGCTGAAAAAGACCGGCAAGTCCACAACCCTCTTCATGCACTGCCTGCCCTCGTTCCACGACCTCAAGACCGTGATCGGCAGGCAGATCCACGATAAATTCAAACTCAGCGCCATGGAGGTTACCGACGAGGTCTTCGAATCTCCCAACTCCGTGGTCTTCGATGAAGCTGAAAACCGCATGCACACGATCAAGGCCGTGATGGTTGCCACCCTCGGCAGCTGAGCGCCCTTGTCATCATAACAGCAGAAAGCCGGCGGAAAAACTCTGCCGGCTTTTTTTTGCTTTCTTACTAATCGAGTGGGTGAAGGTACAGGATAACCGCAGAACTTTCAACCGACAAGCCCTGGATTGTCATTCCGGGGTGGCGGGGTCCTCGCGGATGAGCGCAGCGAGACCGTGGGGTGCTGTAGGGGCCCCGGAATGGCACACACATATCTTTTCCCTCGGTCCCATTATCTCTCTGTCTCTCTGTGCCTCTGTTTTTATCATCTTTTTGTGCCTCGGCCTGGATTCCGGGTCCCCGCGTGCTGGCGCACGCCTCCCCGGAATGACACACATATATCTTTTCCCTCGGTCCCATCATCTCTCTGTCTCTCTGTGCCTCTGTTTTGATCATCTTTTTGTGCCTCGGCCTGGATTCCGGGGCCCCGCGTGCTGGCGCACGCCTCCCCGGAATGACACGCCGCCTCTTACCCTCTCGGATAGACAGAGAGCTTACCTTAATTAAAGATACGAAGGTCTATTTGATCAGGGCGATCCGGCGCTGCGCTGATATCCCAGCCTGGCTGGCGCGGAGGATGTAGATCCCGCTGGAGGCGGGGGTTCCCTTCTCATCCAGGCCGTCCCAGCGGTGAACCACGGATTTGGGGCTGTTGCCGGCAAAGAGGGTTTTCACCAGCTGGCCGCGCAGGTTGTAGATCTCCACCCGCAAGGGCTGGGCGTTGTTTTTCAGCTCCACCCGGAAGCTGGTTTCGCCCCTGAAGGGATTGGGATGGTTCGGTGTCAGGGAGATTCCCGGCCCGGGCACCAGACCGGGATCGTCAGCCGAGCTGAAGCTCTCGTTGAAATACTCGCTGAAAACGTAATCCACCAGGTTCCGGGCGTCGTTCTGATAGATGTTGTAAAGCGGGAAACTCACCACGCAGACCTTGCCGCTCTGGTTCAGGTTCAGCACCCCCACCGGCATTCCGTTCATCACGCCCTGGGGCGTATCGGCGGCGTAATCCGAGCCGTAATTGTAGATGGTGGCGCAATCCGGGCTGGGGCCGATGCTCTCCACGCGCAGGATGTGTCCGTTCAGGCTGGCTGAGGTTTTGTCAGGATCCACTGCCACGGGGGGAAACTGGTCATGCACGGGAGTGGCAAATCTGAAGCGGGCCGAGTTTGCATAATCCGTTTCTCCGATCCCGATCACGTCGTAGATAAAGGAATCGCTGTTAAACCAGGCGGGATAGTTGGAATTGAGGTCAAAGGCCAGGGAGGGCGAATAGACGCTGAAGAAAACGTTGCCGCCGGCCTGGATGTACTGCTGCAGAGCCGATCGGACGAAGTAGGGATAATCCATGCTGGCCTGGTCGTTGCCGTGCCAGAGGATGGAGGAAAAGACGCCGAGGTCGGCCAGGCGCAGGTTGTCATCCAGAGAATACAGATCCAGCTCTGTGGTCTCGAAACTCGAACTGATGAGGGCGTAAAAATCATCCGCCTGTTGGTCGCTGGGCTGGAAGGGATTGGTGCCGCTCATGTTTTCGGTTTCGTCAACGATCAGGATGCCCTGGTCCAGCGAGACGGGCCGGCTGCTCAGCACCTGGGTGAAAGCGCTGCAGTTGCCGCCGGCATCCACCGCGCAGAGGCTGTAATAGTAATACTGAAGCGATCCCTCCACATCGTTGTCCAGATATTCGCTCACGCCGATCAGGCCGCCGATCTGTGTTCCCAGCTGGTTGGGATCCTGGGAGCGGTATAGCTGGTAGCCGGCCAGGTCGTATTCGCCGTTGTCGTCCCAATCCAGCGCTATGCTCTGGTACTGGGGCTGATCGCTGAAGTTCTGGGGCTGAAGCGGGACGGACAGCGGGACGCCGGTGGTATAGACCAGATAGCTTTCATTGCCAAAGCTGTCCACGGAGCCCACCGCGAAATGGTAAAGCTGGCCTTGGGTGAGGCCGGTCACGGAAACCGAATTCCCGGAAGTGCTGAGCGGATCGCCCCAGCCGCCAAAAACCGTGCTGTAATAGACGTTGTAGGAGCTGATCAGGGGATCGTTCAGGTCCTCCCAACTCAGCAGAATGGTGGATCCGTTGCCGTAATCCTGCGCTGTAAGGCCCACCGGCGCGGATGGCATGTCCGCGAAAGAAGCGGCACAGGCCACGGAGGCTTTGATCACTTCGGCGCAGTAAGCCGGATTTAGGTTCACCACGAGGTCCTGGGCGGAGTGATAGACCGGGGAAAAGTCGCTTTCAAAGAAGTAGATCACGTGATAGCCGTTTTGCCAGAAGGGATGGCTGTCGCTGCTGCCGCTGTTCATGCTGCCGTAATAGGCGTCCAGGTCTGTGTATTGCTCGGTGATCTGTGCGGCATAAGCGCTGTGGTCCAGGGAGCCGTCATAAGGCATCAGGCGCACCTGCCAGGGCTGGGGCCCGGTTTCGTTGGCGATCATGTCGTGATTCATCATCAGGCGGATGTTGTCTCCGGCCAAGTATGCGGTCTGGGCATGGTGTTTGGAGCCCCAGAGGCCAAATTCCTCGGCTGCGAAGGTCACAAAGCGGATCGAGGTGCGGGGCTGGTAACCGCTGGCCATCATCACCCGCGCCATTTCCAGGGCGGCCACGCTGCCGCTGGCGTTGTCGTCGGCGCCAGGTGCGAAAACATAGGGATCGCTGTTGTTGGAGATCGAGTCGTGATGCCCGCCCACCACGATGAACTGGTTGGGATAGATGGTGCCCGGGATGGTTGCCACCACGTTGTATTGGGTGGTGTTTTGCCACAGAAATTGCTGCAAAACCGCGTCGGTGACCCCGTAGCTGATGAATTGCTGCTGGATCCACTGGGCCACCTGGAGGCGGTTGTCCGCTCTCGCGTAGCGGGTTTGGAAGTCCTGCAGGCTCTGGATGGTGCTCTGCACCGAAGTGGCGTTCACCAGCGCGATCATCTGGTCGATGTCGGTGCGCTGATTGTGGCTGGCCCGCGGTGGCAGCGAACTCTGGGGAAAGCGCAGCGGCTCCGGGCCCAGCCGGGTGAAGGGGTGGGCTATCCTTTCCCGCAGCTGGATCTCATCCAGAGGGCTTTCCAGAAGCCAGGCGGATTCCAGCTCCAGCAGGATCCTGCCCCCGGCGCCAAGTTCCGGCTGCGCGTAACCGGGCACCTTTCCCACCAGGTAAAGCTGCAGAGCGCCTGAAAGCTCGGTCAGCCGATAGGGAAGGTACTGGCTTTTGCCCTGAGGAACCAGGGCGATGGCGTATTGGGGATCATAGTGCAGGATGCCGCAGCCTTCCTGGCCAAACAGGCGCATGGCCTCGTTCAGGCTTTTTTGGGGGGCGTCGGCGCGGATCCGGCTCACCGGGATTCCGGCCACAAATTCGCCGGCCCAGAGGCCAAGGCAGAGCAGCAGTAAAGCCGCAGTCGCTAAATATCTTTTCATCGGGTCTCCAGTTCTTATCCAAACAATCATTGCTTTGCCATTTTGAAGCACAAGCTGTTCCAGTCAAGCGAATTGTTCCTGCCGCCACCGGGGCGCAGCGTTGCATGGCCGCGCAGAAAGCGCCGCTCAGTTCCGGAGTGCGGGATCCAGCCTCAGGGATAAATGCCCTTTAGAAAAAGGGGGATCCGCCAAGGCGGTCCCCCAGGTATCTTTATCCGTTGTTCGATCAGGGCAGGTCTGCCGTCACCCGGTAGAAGTAAATGTCCCCTGGCACAGGTTGTGCCCAGGTCGTATTGCTTGTTGAGCCTACGTAACTGAATGTACCGTAGGGATTGGCGCTTCGATAGATCTTGTATTGGTTGACCGTGAGGGGATAGGACCAATCAAGAACGATGTTTGTCCCAACCTGGCTGATCGTAAGGTCGGCAATGGGCGGGAAGCCGCTTCCTTCCCAATACAGGCGTCCGTATGGATCCTGCTCGTAGGTGGGGCCTCCGAAATCTCCGCTCCAGCCGGAAAAATATACCGTGCCTTGAGCCATATACTTGGTCACGTTGTAAGCGCCGCCCCAGGTATTGGCTGGGAACTGGGCTCCTGTGATTATGAACGCCTGGTCGTTATCGATCCGGAGCAATCTGCCCCCGGCCGCGCCCAGGCGGAAGGTGCAGTAATCGAACGGGGCATCCAGGTCGACAGTAGCGCCATTCTTGATGTAAACACCACTGGTATTCATCTTTTCGAATATTGAGTAACTGGCGCCGATGGTCCCGCCAGACTCCACGTCGAAACCGTAATATCCGGAAGAACTGCTGATCATGCATGCCGCGGCCGGTGATCCCGTTACGCCAAGATAACCGCCGTTGTTCACGTTGAGGGTCTTGCCCGATGCCATGATCAGCGCTCCGCCATTCATCAGATCCATCGTTCCGTTGATGTTGACGTTTCCGGCGCAATTGAGCGCGTGTCCAGTGTTTAGGAGGGTTCCGGCCTCAACTGTCAGGTTTCCGGTGCAGGTGATGTCCGTCCCAAGCTGGATCGTATTGGTGCGCGTCAGTTCGGTCTGGCTTCCGTCCCTTTCGGTTACAAACACGGGCGTAGCGTTGGATAAAGCGGGAGTTCCGGTCTTATCGATCACCACATGGTGGAGCGTACCTGTGGCATTGCTCAGATTGCCATCAGCGCTCCCCAATAACTCCAGGGTTCCGCCGCTGGGCGTGAAATCGCTCCGGAAGCAAAGGAAACCGCTATCGGTGCAGATCGTGCCGCCCGTGATGTTTTCCGTCAGAGTGTAGGTTGATGGGATATAGATGCCGGAATCGTGCATTTGGATCAGGCCGGAGCTCATGTTTAACTCTCCGCTTGTGCCCCAGGGCCAGTAGGAATAACCATTGCTGCCCCAGAGGTGCATTTCGCCGCCAGAGATGTTCCAGGTTCCGCGCATGTCGATGTACTGGCTTGCATCCTGATGGAGATTGATCGTTCCGCCGGTCAGGATGATCTCGCCCATGACAGCGCTATCCACGAGGTCCAGCGCGGTGAAATCGCCTCCGGTAACGTTCAGGCGGCCCTGGGTCCAGTCGTAGGAATTGCAGGTTAGGCTGCGCGAGCTGGGAATGTTGAGGTTAATGGTCGCCAGGGTTTTGTTCAGTTCGATGGCGTTGAAGACCTCATCCGCGTAAACGGTCGTGTTGGCATTGCCGTCGAAGACCACCATGCCGGTGCCTTCATTGAACGCGGCGTCATCGTAGTTGTACCAGCTTCCGCGGACATACAGGGTGTGGTCCTCAGCGTTGAAACTTCCGGCCGAGATCATCATGTAACCGTTGATATCCAGATTGCTGTTCACGGTCACATTGTTTGTGCGCGTGATCTCCCTGGTCCGGCCTTCCCTGTCCGTTTCATACAGAACTTCAGTTCCTTCGCCGCGGGCGCTGGATTTATTGATCTTGACCGAGTACAGGTTGGAACCAGCATCATGGTTGATGTAACTGTCATAATCCCCGACCAATTCTATCAATCCGCCGGTGGGATTGAAGTCCGTCCTGTACACCTGGAAACTTTCAGCAGTTCGGATCGTCCCCCCGGTGATATTAGTGGTAAGACCATGGCCGGTGGACACGCGGATCCCCTGGTCCTTGAAATCCAGGGTTCCCCCGCTCATCGTGATCGAAGCGTCCTGCACATACGGCCAGTAGGAATCGGTCGTGCCGCCATAAACGTTGATCGTGCCTCCGCTGGAGAAGATCAGGTCGCCGTTGAGGTCCACATATCCGTCGGTGTTGGTGAGGTTGATCGTTGCTCCGGGATTGACGTAGTAAGCGCCGTAGAGGCCGTTATCGACGAGGTCGAGGGCAGTGAATGTCCCCGTGAGGACATCAATGGCGCCGGATATCCAGTCGTAATGGGCGCAGGTGACCACCGCGGAGGCATTGTTGACCCTCAGCGCCGCCACGCAATCCACAGCGAGGTTGTAAAAATTCTCTGAGTAATTGCAATACTGGTGGGTATCGCCATTGAAGGTTACGGTGGAAGTCCCTTCGTTGAAGGCCACGGGGCCCACCATGTTTGCCCAGTTGCCCCCGATCGTGATGCCCCATCCGCCTGGATCGAAGATTCCGCTTTCGATCACCAGGTCGTTGTTCAGGGTAAGATCGGCTTGCAGGAATACGGCTCCCGTGGAACTGATGGTGAGGTTGTTCAGGTAGCAATTGGACCCCTGGAAATCGATGTATTGGGTGGCTCCGTCCATGATCACGGTGGGAAAGTCCATCTTGATGCCGTGGGTGGTGGTTGAATTGTAATCCCTGAAATAAAGCCCGTTGATATAGACGTTGCCTGTGTACCAGCAGTAGAAGCCGCTTCCCTCGTAGTTCCAAACGCTGCCGTTGATCACGAGGTCGTAGGTCGAATCGTCAGAAATGACCAGGGCTTTTCCGTCATCCATGTCCGACCTCAGGTTATAGAGCTCGGTGTTGGGGCTTTTATTGGTGATAAAGCACGCGATCGCGTCTCCCCAAAACTCCAGGTATCCCATGTCGAACTGGACGTCGGAGCCGGGCTCGAACACCATGTTGCCCTTGCAGTATATTTCCGATGTTGTCGAGGTTATCGAAGCAGTTGAGCTGTTTTTCCAGACAACGTTGCCCAGAACCTCAAAATCCGTGCCCTGATTCATGTTCAACTGGCCCCAGATCGTCGCGTCGCTGGAAACAATGAGATCATAGGCATCGACCGTGAAACTCGCGGAACTCTCAACAGTGAGGTTCCTGGCGTAACCGGCAGCTGCCGACGTGCTCGGATAGCGCGGGCAGCCGTTGGGAATGAGGACGTCCTTGGAGCTGGTGGGGGCCGAACCCGTGTTCCAGTTCGAGCCCGTGCTCCAGACCGTTGATGAGCTTCCGTCCCAGACATAGCCGGCGTAGATCGTGCCCACATAGGTAACCCGGTTAGGGGCGGTCACCGTGATGGTGTATTTCTGGAACGTGCCGGGCGTCAGGGTCGCGCTGAAGTTACCCAGATAGTTTGCATAACCATGCGCGTAGATCGATGTGCTATAGGTTATTCCCACATAGGCATAGGGGACTCCCGTGGTAACAGATATCGTGGAGGTCTCCCCCACATTGATGCTGGTGGTGTGGCTGACGGTCATGGACATCGGGTTTTTGGTCCGCATCAGCATTGATGCGTCGCCGAAGATATTCCACGTCTTGTACATATCCCCGGAGGTGGGATAATCGTCCATCATTTTGCAGGAACCGTTGAAGAAGAGGCCGCCGACGGTCTTCTTGGCATCCGCCACCAGCAGGTCCACAACCTCGTCCTGTCCCGCCATGGGCGGGCTCCAGGATTGGTTCACGGAACTGCCGTAGAAGGCGATGGCACCTCCTCCGGATTTGCGCAGGAAGGCCTCCGCCAAGCAGGTGTAGCTTACGAAATTGCCGTTCAGGCAGGCAACGCTGCAGATCACAGGAGTTTTAACCCCATTGCTCAGAGCCGCGACGTCATTCGTGTCGAAACCGGTGGTGGAGATTCCATAGGTCCAGCCATGCCCGCAGTAATTCAGCAAACTGCTGCCGCCATTCAAATAGCTGGCAAGCTGGGCATCGGTGCAAGGCGGATTATTGGGATACACCCTGTCCACGATCGTGTAGCCATAACCAAGCAGGTCATTACGGATATTGTCCATGTGTACCCAGTCATACTCCCCATCGTCGCCGGGGCCCTCGTCCGAAGCAACGCCGGTCGCCCACTGCATCCAGGTCTGGGAAGTGGTATAATCCCTTTCATAAGTGATGACCTTGTTGACCTGGGTGGTCACGTCCGCCGCCGAGGAAGCGGAAAAGCGCCCGATGAAGATATCGGGATAGTTGTCCGTGCCGGAAACCAAGGCAAAAACGGGATCCGCACCGCCGCCGCCGACACTCAGGGTCGGGATCTGGGCCGCGTCGCCCACGAGCTGGACGAATGTGATGGCGGAATCGTTATTGTACATGCTCTGGATATATGACTGCAGAGCGGTCGCCGTTGTCCCCACGCTGCTGAAAGGTATGAAATAGGTGGGCACCCCCTTCTGGCGTTTCCAGGCCATAAAGGGGGCGGTGGCGTCCTCATAAGCGTCGTAATAGATGATCAGGATCTTGCCAAACGTATCGCTTACCGAGGTGTAGCGCGAATCGTCCCAGTTCAGGAAATGGTTCTCGTAAACTCCCATAAACTCCCTGGATATGGCTTCGCGGGATCTGGTCAGAACGTTGACCGTATCCAGGCCTTCCGCGTACACGCGCACCTTGAAGGAAGTATAGGCCCTCAGGGTCCGGGTCACGGGATTATAGGCGAAAGGCACCGTCCTGACCACTATGCCGCGGTAGTCCCTCATGATGTAGGGCTCGGAAAGGGTCGCCGCCGCCGCGGGATAAAACTCGTCTTTCTGATACATGGCATCGAAGGTGAAGGGAACCGTGGCGGGATCGATGTCACGCGTGAGGTCGCCCTTGGAGGGGGCGATGGGAAGCTCGGTCTCCACATACTCCAGATCGAAAACCTCAAGCTGCATCCGCGCCTGGTCGTCGATGATGATGCTTCTGTTCATAACCGGGAGTTCCGGATAGCCGGCATCCAAGAGTTTCCCCTCTTTGCGGAGGGAGACCTGGAACCACTCCTCTCCTTCGATCTCCACCCTGTTTTTTTCATATTCTCCAAGCTGGAATTGGATCACTGTTTCAGTTCCGGTTGACGAGATCACTTCCGCCGCGTTCACTCCAGCCCCGACCACAACCGTTTCCGCGGCAAGGAGGGGGGTGAGCGCTAACAGCAAGATAATAACTGGAACACAACGCATGATAGCTCCTTTGTTGATTTGTGGATAACGCTTGGGCACAATCCCCGCTTGTGATCCGCGGACCGCCCAAAGCAAGATTGAACGATTTCGACGTTGAGGCGCCCGGAACGCTCGGTAGCCGCGGCCTCCTTTGATCAGCTATAAACAGGGGCTTTCCGCCGCGGTACGAATGTCAATGTTCCGTCACCGGTAGATGAAAACACTATTTTTCACCTATCACGCCGTTTCGCCTGACGTCAAGCTAAAAATTTAGCTAATCGCATTATTTCTCATTAATCTGTTGAATTATTTCTACTCAACTTGATTGAACCAGATCCCATGCTGTGATATCACGGGCCAAGTCTGCGGGCTTCGATCCCTCTATTGATGGGGCTCCGGACCGGCGGCTCTTCAGGCCCGCGGGGATAGTGTCCCTTCAGGGGGCAATTTTGATTTTTGCCTATGTTCTGCTTGTTATCCGGCCATGCTTGCTTTATCATATCTGGCAGTAAAACCTTTCAAGGAGTTCCTTATGAAAGCGATGCTTTTGGTTTTGGCCGTGCTGGTCCTGTCGCTGGGCGCCGCGTTTGCCCAAAACGACACGGACTACGAGGTGGAACTGGAGATCACCGAGGCGCCCGCAGCGCCGGTTTCGGTCTATTTCGGCATCTATGTGGAGGACCTGGATTTTTCCCAGGCCCACGAAATCGGCTACAAATACCTTTACGGCATTCTGATCACCGGGGTGGTGGAGGATTCTCCGGCAGACGAGGCGGGCCTGCTGGCCAAAGACATCATGATGGAGATCGACGACAAACCGGTTACCAACCTGGCCGAGTTTGACCGCCTGCGCGCTGAAATGAAGCCGGGCGAGCAGATCAGCATCCGCGTCTGGCGCGGCTCGGAGATCACGGATATCGCCATGGTGCTCCAGCCCCGCCCCGAAGGGCCGCAAACCATCTCCCGCGAGATCCGTAAAGAGATCTTCAGCGGGGAAGGCTCACCCCGGCGCAAAAAAGACCTCGGCTGGGGCGGCGGCAGCTGGGTGCCTTACTGGTTCGTCTTCCAAACCGGCGACGTGAACCAGCTCATCAACCGAATTGGCGACACCGCCATCCATGACAACGATTTCGGGATCAGCCCCATCGACTCGAAAGGGGTCTTCATGAACGGCGGCGCCGGCAAGGGGCACATCGGCAACGGATTCTTCATCGGCGGGCTTGGCGCCGGTTACGAATACAAGGCCCGCGACCCCAACACCGATGCCAGCATCGTCTATGAAGCTTCCTTCGGCGGCGCCACCCTGGACAAGAGGTTCCTCATCGCCCCCGGCTTCGGAGCGTCTCTGGGCGTGATGCTGGGCGCGGGCGGCCATCTGCTCAAATATTCCCAGACCCAGAGCGGCTTCACCTGGCCCGAAACCTTCACGGACAGCAATTTCACCGCCACCCTCCGGCGCGAATACCTGGTGGTGCAGCCCCGCGCCGAGCTGATGCTGCGCCTGGTGGATTGGCTCTCCCTCCGCGCCGAAGTGGGCTACGTTTACGGCCTGCCCACCTATGACGGCTGGAAAGTGGATTCCACCACCGGCGACGATTTCCAGATCGCGGGTTCCCCGGATACCCCCTTCCACGGCCTCAGCTTCAGCGTCGGCCCCTGGATCGGCTTCTGATGCTGGTTTCATGATTCAATTCAGCCCGGCTGCCTGTGGCTCCGGAAATTTTTGCTGAACCCGTACTTAGCCCTCTCTTATACGCCTCTTGTGCGCCTCTCCCTGAGTTCCCGCCTCATAGGGGGGAACTTGGCGGGAGGCAAACAGGAAGCGGATAAGCTGCGGCTGTGGACGAAGCCCGCACGGTTCCGCTCAAGACAGCCGCGCAGCGCCACAAGTCCCTTCATATATGGCGGGCAACAAACTGGCGGGAGCAGAAACAAGCACAGGATTACCTCAAGAAAAGTAAGAACGAGTGGCAGGAATCTGCCTCCAAACAAAAACAGGCGCGGAAATTGGTTGACAAAAATCCACAATCCCTTGCCGATGGACTGATTAAAGCATTTAAGAGGAAAGATGGCCCGCCTGTTCAGCAAGGATTACCATGAGAAATCGGCTTCGTGGTATTTCAACCATGCCGTGATCGCCCTGGACCGGGGCGACCTGCAATACTGGAAATCCATCGACGAAAACGGCCTTTACCATCTGCACTTCGTGGCTGTTCCGGAGCGGCGCCAATTCTTTGCCCCCCAGCTGGACATCGTTTACGACCCCGGCAGCCAGACCGTTCTGAGCCACCACTGCCACGAATGCCGCGACGAGGAGAGCTGCCGCCATTACCTTTCCGTGCTGCGCTATGCCTATCTCTACCTGAAAACGGAGATCTTCGACCAGCCCGCCGTGGAGACCTGCGACGGCAGTGTTCTGCGGGGCAGCGAATACTGGCGGAAAGAGCACGACAGCGCCGTGATCGAGGTGGCGCGGCTTTACGACCCGGAAACGGACAAGGTGCGCTTTTACCACGGCAAATACGGATCCTTGGACCTGCCCCAGCTGCTGCAGATCGAAGCTGGCGTCCGGCCGGAAGGCGTTTCCCGCAAAAAGCTGGAGGAATATCTCTCCCAGATCGAGGTGCTGTCCGACGCCGAACTGGCCTTTTTCCGCTATCTGAGCGCGCACAAGGCCGCCTACAGCGCCAAGGCGAAATTCTGGTCCCTGTATAAAAAAGACCTGGCCCCGGCGCTGGTGCTGATGCAGGATCTGGACGGCAGGCTTCAGGTGCGCGAGACCGGCGAAGCCCTGGTCTTCAATTCCCAGCCCTATCCGCTCAGCCTGCGCGTGGAGCCCGCCGGCAGGAAAAATTTCCGCGTCATCCCGGTGATCCTGGACGAGCTTTCCGTGGTCTATCCCGGCTTTCCCAGCTGGCTCTTTTTCCGCAACGAGGTCCGCCCCGTCTGGCTGCCCCTGGCCAATTCCACCCTGAACCAGCTTTTCAACCAGGACCTGATCCTGAGCGCCAAAGACCTGATCTACTGGCGCACCGTGGTGCACCGCGAACTGCACAAACAGGACATCTATCTGGATTTCGACGCCTCGATCGAACTCCCGACCATCATTTCCGGCGAGCCGCGGATCCGGCTCAAGGTGGAAAAACTGGGCGCCAACGTCTCCCTGGAAGGCAGGCTCAGCTATCCGGCAGTTCATCCCACGGAGGAGGATCAGCGTCTGGAAATTCCCCTTTCCGTAACCAGCTTCGACGCCCCCCTGGTCCGCAGCGATTACAGTTCGGAAGAGGGCGGCGGCAACGCCTGGTTCTATCTGCCGCCGGAGATCTTCAGCCAGGTGGAGCAGCTGATGAACAAGCTGGCCGCGGCCGATCTGAGCCGCCTGGACAGCTATTCCCAGCTGGTTTTCAGCGGCGGGGAAAACCTGGCCCGGCTGCGCCAGAGCCTGTTCGAACTGGAATCCGATGCCCTGGATATCGAGATCGCGCCGGAACTGCGGGGCGAATTCATCCAGAAGATCGGCCTGCAGGTGGAGATCAAAGCCCGCCGCAGCGAAGAGATCGACTGGTTTGAATATGAGATCAGCTACCACCACCGGGATCTGAGTTTCAGCCATGAAGAACTGAGCCGCTTTTTCCGCTCGGAAGAGGATTTTCTGCATACCGCCGACGGCCGCATCCTCTTCATCTCCAATCCGGAGGTTTTCAGCGAAACCGAGCGCCTGCTGCAGCGCAGCGAGAGGATCGCCGACGCCGTTTACCGCTCCCGGCTGGTGAATCTGCCCTATTACCAACGCTATATGCGCGAAAACCCGGCCTTCCGCATGCTGGGCGACGACTGGCTGGCCGCGCTTTCGCGCGATCTCGTGCGGGGACACCTGGAACGCCAGGCTCCGCTTCCGGCCTACCTGCAGACGGTTTTGCGCGGATACCAGAAAGCCGGCATCGCCTGGATCAGGATGCTGCAGCATTACCGCTTGGGCGGGATCCTTGCCGACGAGATGGGCCTGGGTAAAACCATCCAGGCGCTGGCCATGCTCATCGCCGCGCCCGAAGGCAGCCAAAACCTGGTGGTTTGCCCCAAAACCCTGCTCTACAACTGGGCAGCAGAGATCGAGAAATTTCACACCAACATCTCTTACCAGATTGTGGAAGGCGGCAAATCCGAGCGCCTGGAACTGCTTAAAAACCCCAACGTGAAACTCTTCATCATCTCCTACACGGTGGTTTTGAACGACATCGCCGCCCTCAGGGAGAAGGACTTTGAGTGGATCATCCTGGATGAGGCGCAAAATATCAAAAACGTTGGCGCCAAACGCACCTACGCCATCAAAAAACTCCCTTCCCGCCATCGCCTGGCCCTCACCGGCACCCCCGTGGAAAACAACCTCACCGAGCTCTGGTCCATCTACGATTTCCTGATGCCGGGCTATTTGGGCTCCCTCAAACGCTTCAAACAGGAATTCCTGGAAGAGCCGGAATCCGGCGCTGCGAAGCTCAAGCGCGCCGTGGCCCCTTTCCTGCTGCGCCGGGCGAAAAAAGAGGTGCTGCTGGAGCTTCCGGACAAACAGGAACAGGTTTCCTGGTGTAAAATGCATCCGGTGCAGGAAAAGCTTTACCTCCAGATCATCGACACGGTGCAGAAAAAGCTGCTCAACCAGCCCCGGGACAACAACCTCAATTTCGTGCACGTCCTGGCCGCGCTGATGAAGCTGCGCCAGATCTGCAACCATCCGCATCTGGCCAATTCCGACATCCTGCCTGAGCTGGAGGCCTCCGCCAAACTGGAGCAGCTGCTGGAACTGGTTACCGACGCCCTGGACAGCGGCCACAAGATCCTGGTTTTCTCCCAGTTCGTGCAGATGCTGAAGATCATTCGCCGGGTCTTTGACGAACAGGGCCTGCGCTACGCCTACATGGACGGCCACAGCAAAAACCGGATGGACGAGGTCCGCCGCTTCGAAAGCGATCCGGAGCTGAAACTTTTCCTGATCAGCCTCAAGACCGGCGGAACGGGGATCAACCTCACTTCCGCGGATACCGTGATCCTCTACGACCCCTGGTGGAACCCGATGGTGGAAAACCAGGCCGTGGACCGCACCCACCGCATCGGCCAGGTCCGCAAGGTCCAGGTTTTCCGCCTGATCACCAAAGGCAGCGTGGAAGAAAAGATCATGAACCTGCAGCAGCACAAACTCCAGCTTTTTGACGAGGTGGTTTCCGAATCCCAGACCGTGCTGGCCTCCCTCAGCCGGGATGAGATCAGCGCCCTCTTCAGCTACTGACGCCGGTTTTTAACACAGAGACGCTGAGATGGGAAAAGAAAAGGGACTGTCCGCGAATTACAGTCGAGTAGAGGCAGGGGTTAGCCTGCCCCCCTCATCAAACCGTGCATGCGGTTTTCCCGCACACGGCTTCCCGACAAAGTTCGTCGTAGGCATTCACAGTCAGTTGGCGACAGAGTATCT
>JAJBBF010000053.1 GCA_020532215.1 Candidatus Cloacimonadota bacterium | reverse complement strand
AGGACAGGAGGATAAATGTCCCAGCTTATTCTTGCCATCAATCCCGGTTCCACATCCACCAAGATCGCCGTTCACGACGGTGACAAGCCGGTGTTTGAGAAGACCCTGCGCCACGATCCGGCGGAGCTTGAACCCTATCCCAACATCATCGACCAGTATGAGTTTCGCCAGAAGCTGGTGCTGGAGGCGATGCAGGAGCACAACGTGGATCCGCGGTCCCTGGTGGCGGTGGTGGGCCGCGGCGGGCTGATCAAACCCGTTCCCGGCGGCACTTTCCGGATCAACGAGGCGATGAAAAAAGACCTGCGCGACCCCACGCTCTGGGGCCGCACCCACGCTTCCGCGCTGGGCGCCTTCATCGCCGACGCCATCGCCCGGGATCTGGGTATTCCCGGTTTCATCGTGGACCCGGTGGTGGTGGACGAGTTTGGCGAACTGGCCCGCATTTCCGGGATCCCGGAGATCGAGCGCAAATCCCTGCTGCACGCCCTGAACATCCGCTACATAGCGCGTTTGCTGGCCGCGGAACTGGACAGGAAACTGGATGAGGCGAACTTGATCGGGGTGCACATGGGCGGCGGAATTTCCGTGGCTGCAATAAGCAAGGGCAGGGTCGTGGACGTAAACAACGCCCTGCTGGGTATGGGTCCTTTTTCGCCGCAGCGGGCGGGCGCCCTGCCCATCGGAGACCTGCTGGAGCTGGCTTACAGCGGTAAATACACGCATCCGGAACTGGTGAAATACCTCACCAAGGCCGCCGGTTTCATGGCCTATCTGGGTACGGATAGCGGCATCGAAGTGAATAAGCGGATCGACGCCGGCGACGCCAAAGCGAAGCTGATCACCGACGCCATGTGCTATCAGGTGGCCAAAGAGGTGGGAGCCAGCGCGGCGGTTCTGAAAGGCAAAGTGGACGCCATCTTCCTCAGCGGCGGCCTGGTCTATAACGACTACATCGTTCAGCAGATCAGCTCCCGGGTGGAATTCATCGCCCCGATCAAGCTCTATCCCGGCGAACGCGAGATGGAGGCACTCTGCCAGGGCGGTCTGCGGGTTCTGAACGGTCTTGAGGAAGCCCGGGAATACAACTATTGAGCGTAACGGCGAGGGGTGAAACGGTGAAACGGATACTGCTTGCGATCCTGGGATCCGCTTTACTGTTTCCCCTGGGCGCCGCGGACTGGACCGTGCTGGTCTATATGGCCGCGGACAACAACCTCTGGCAAAACGCCGCGCAGGACATCAACGCCATGGAGTCCGTGCCCCAGCCCACGAACCTCGACCTGATCGTGCAATCGGACATGCCGGTGGATTCGGAACATCCCGGCGGCCAGCGCCGCAAGATCCGCCCCGACGCGCTTCCATACATTTCTTCGCCGTTGCTGGAGGATCTTGGCCCGATCGACAGCGGCGATCCCCAAACATTGAAAGACTTTATCAATTGGGGCTTTCAGCGCTATCCCTCCCAGCGGAAAATGCTGGTGATCTGGGGCCATGGAGACAATTGGTTCAAGGATGGCGAAACAAAATGGATCTGCCCGGACGAGGGCTCGCAATCGCTGATCAGCGTTTCCGAAGGCGAATTGCAGGAAGCCCTGACCGGAATTCCGCCTCTGGACATATTGGTTTTTGACGCCTGCAGCATGCAGAGCCTGGAAGTGCTGGCCGAAGTGGTCGACGCGGCAGATCTGGTGGTTGGTTCGGAGGAATTGGTACCGGTGGCCGGATTTCCCTATCAGGACATGATCCCGCTGTTCAGCAGCGATGATCCGGAAGCTGTGGCGGGCCAGATCAGCCAAACGTATCTGGAATCCTATGAAGCCGGCGGAAGCCAGAATCCGGGCAATCTGAGCCTCCCCATCACCTGCTCGGCAGTACGGACCTCTTCACTGAATAGCTTTTTCAGCGCTTTCCGGGACTTTTTCCTCGGCAAATCCTGTTACTGGCCGATGGGCATGCTGCCGGTCCGAAGCGAATGTTGGGAAATGGGAACCGGCTACAACGACATCGATGTTGGCGAATTGCTTTCCAGGATGGATGAGGCCTGGGGTGAAACCTGGGAGCCTGGTTTGGGTCCGCTGAAGGATAAATGGGAGACCTGCGTGGTGTCTTCCGGCAGCCTGAACATCGCGCATGAGGTGGGTTCCGCGGCGCTGTGGTTTCCTGCCAACCAGCAGTACTACGACGTTTGGTGGAACCGCTACGCCCAGCTGGAATTCGCGCAATACCGCTGGTTCCAGATCCTGCACCGGGTTTACGGCCCGCATGGTCAGCCGCCCGCGCCGGAGCTGGTGAGCCAGGGTATGGTGCTGTCGAACCTGAGGCTGGAACTGAGACAGCCGGTCTATCCCGATTCGCTGTGGTACATTGTGAAACCCCGCCCCTGGGTGGAGGGCGGCGAAGCCATCTTTATAAAACCGGAGTTCGGCCAGAGTACTTTCTATGCCTGGGTTCCCGTCAGCGGCCCCGGCTGGCTGGAGATCGAGGCTGTCAATCCCTGGGGCGCCATTTCCGATTCTCTCTATGTGGCTTATGATTACGCGGAGCCGGGATTGGAATTGCTGGTGGCGCCGAATCCTGTGAGCAGCAGAGCGCTGGCCTCCGCGAAGTGGTATCTGCCGGAGGGGAGCACCGGAACGGTGGAGCTGAAGCTTTACAACTCGCGGGGACAGAAGGTTTTGAGTAAAAGTTTCGTCCAAGCCGAACCCGGCGAGGGGATTTGGCTGCTCTCGGCCGAGCCGGAGTTCCGCAAACTGGGCCGCGGAATCTTTATCCTCAGCCTAAATGTTGGTAAACGATCATGCCGCCTGAAACTCGCAATTCTATAGTCAAAGCGGTCTTGCGAACTTTGTGGATAAACTGTGGATAACTTTGTGGAAAGTAAGCAACAACCGGATATAGCATTGCGGGACAGTGGATTGCAAAATGTGGATAATCCACGGATTTTGTGGATAAGTGCGTAGATAACTGAAATTCAGGAGATTGGAAAAGTGGAGCAAAAAACCAGGGAACTCAGCCAAAACAGAAGGCGGGAACTGGGCAAACTGCAGCAGAAAAAATGGCGGCTGAGCGAGGGCAAGGTGGTGGTGGAGGGTCTGCGCAGCCTGCGTCAGTTGCGGGATTGGGGCATCGAGCCCCTGGAGCAGTATCTCACTGAAGGCAGCTCCCCTCTCTGGGCCAGTGTTCCCGCTTTCCAACTCCGGGATTGGGAACTGGGCAAGATCTGCGGCAGCGATCATCCTCAAGGATCGGCTGCGTTGTTTGAGCTGCCGCGGGAGCGGCCAGTGCAGTTCAGGCAGGCATTTTACCTGGACGGGATCAGCGATCCGGGCAACCTGGGCACCATCTTCAGGATCGCCGCGTCCTTTGATCTGGACTGCCTGCTGCTGTCCGCGGACTGCGTGGAAGTATCTTCGCCCAAGGTGATCCGGGCTTCCCTGGGCAGCGTTTTCAGAGTCCCATTCCAGATTCTGGGCGCAGCTCAGCTGAAGGATCTGAAGGCGGAGCTGATCCTCACCGAAGCCGCCTCCGGCGAGCCTTTGCGCTCATACAGCCCTGAGGAGGGCCGGCCCACGGTGATAGTGCTGGGTTCCGAAGCGCGGGGTATCTCAAACGAGATCAAGGCATTGGCTGCCAAGACCTTGCGGATCGAGATGGGGGAGGAGATGGAATCCCTGAATGTGGCCGTGGCAGCGGGGATCATCGCGCATCACCTTTACCGGCGGTAAGCGGCACTTTATCGATTGACAAAATCGGGGCGCTGGCAAGATTGACCCTTTCTGGAATTTTATTTTTTAGGAGTATCCGTGAACATCATAAATCAGAAGACCGGCTGGATCGAAGTGATCTGCGGCAGCATGTTCAGCGGCAAAACAGAGGAACTGATCCGCCGCATCCGCAGGGCCGAATACGCGCGGCAACCGCTTTTGGTTTTCAAACCCGCCCTCGATGACCGTTACGACGCCAACAACATTGTCTCCCATTCCCAGATGCAAGCGCCTTCCGTGCCGATCTCCGCGCCCGGCGAGATCTATGGCTATCTGAAAGACGGAGTGAAGATCGTGGCCATCGATGAAGCGCAGTTTTTCGACGCCTCGATAGTGGATGTCTGCAACGATCTGGCGGACAAGGGCTATCGGGTGATCGTGGCCGGACTGGACCAGGATTACACCGGCAAACCCTTCGGCAGCATGCCGCAGCTGATGGCGGTGGCGGAGTATGTAACCAAAAACCTGGCCATCTGCGTAAAATGCGGCAATCCGGCCAACCGCACCCAGCGCACCGTGCACCAAGACGTACAGATCCTGGTGGGCAGCACGGAGGCTTACGAAGCCCGCTGCCGCAATTGCCACGAGGTGCTGGAATGAACGTGAGCGGCAGATTCGTGGAACTGATCATCGCCCTGCTGGACCTGTATGTGGTGCTGATCATAATCCGCGCTTTGATGAGCTGGTTCGTGCGGGATTTCCGCAACCGGATCTATCTGTGGCTGGTGCGGATCACGGAGCCGGTTCTGGGCCCCATCCGCAGGATCATGCCAAATATGGGTGTGGATCTTTCGCCCGTGGTGGCGATCATTCTGATCCAGATAGTAATCACTCTGTTAAGAAGAATAAGCTAAACAATTGGGAGGAATTGTGTCACTGTTTCCCACAGACATACGCCATCAGGAGTTTTCGGGCTCCATGTTCGGCTACAGCAAAAAGGAAGTGAAGCAGTACCTGGAAGACCTGGCCCTGGAACTGGAAGAGTACCAGGCGCGGCAGGAAAAGGAATTGCGCCGGCGCGAGCAGATGCAGGTGGAGGTTAGGCAGGAAGCGGTTCAGGCCGGATCGGCGGTGGAAGAGCTGAAACGGCGGGAAGAGCTGATCAGCCGCACTCTGGTATTTGCCGAAAAGACCAAGGCGGATATCATCTCCAACGCCCGCAAGGAAGCGGAAAACATCATCCACGAAGCCGAGCTCAAGGCCAAGCGCGCGATCCAGGAAGCCAAGCAGTATCTGGGCGTGCTGGAACAGCAATATATCCAGCTCAAAGAGGAAAAACGCCAGTTTCTGATGCAGTTCAGAAGCGAATTGAACACCTTTCAGGACCGCATCGAAAAAGACCCTCTGCTGAACCGTCCCCCGGAGCATCTGCTGGATTCGGATTTCAAGCAGATCAAGGAAGAGATCAACCCCAACGCCAAAGCTCCGGTGGAAGACAACCAGCTCTCATGAACGGCGCCTGCAAGCAAACGGCGGACTGGCTGAAGCAGCGCCTGCCCGAGGTTCCGAAGGTGGCCCTGATCCTGGGCACGGGACTGAACGGCATTGCCGAGCGGGGCCGGATCCTATTCCAGATCCCCTATGGCGAGATCCCCGGCTTTGCCAGCAGCACCGCTCCCTCCCACAAGGGAAACCTGATCCTGGGCGAACTGGGAGGCACCAAAGTGCTCTACCTGCAAGGGCGTTTCCACTATTACGAAGGCCATCCGATGTCCGCGGTGGTTTTCCCCACCCGGGTGCTGGCCAGCCTGGGGGTCCAAACCCTGATCGTAACCAACGCCTCCGGCAGCCTGCGCGAAGAACTGGCCCCCGGCTCGATCGTGATGCTGGCCGACCACATCAATTTCATGGGAACCAATCCGCTGATCGGCGAAAACGACGGCGAACTGGGTGAACGCTTTCCCAGCCTGAACGAGCCTTACGATCCGCGCTACGCTGAAACCTGCGCGCAGATCGCCCGGCACGAGGGCATACCATTGAACAAGGGCGTCTATGTTGCCGTTACCGGCCCCAGTTTGGAGACCCGGGCGGAATGTGCGGCCTTTGCCAGCCTGGGAGCCGATCTGGTGGGCATGTCCACCGTTCCGGAAGTGATCGCCGCCCGGCACGCCGGGATGGGGGTCCTGGCCTTTTCCGTGGTGACCAACTACAGCAACCTGTTCCACAACGAGGTCCATTCCCAGGAGGAGATCCGCGCCAACGCGGACAAAGCCTCCGCCCAGCTGATCACAATCATCACCGCTTTCGTAAGTGGCCTCAACTAAGGGCCATGGATATTTTTATTGACATAAGTGGCTCGATCAGATAAACGGAAAAATCGTATTAAATGTTAGAAGCACAGGAGTGACCGATGGCGGCTAAACCATTGACAGAAAAGAAACTTAAGAAGTTCGAAGAACTAATCCAGAAGGAGCTTAAGGAAAGCGTTGCCTACGTCGAGGACATAAACAAAGACCAGAGTATAGGAGCCCGCGAAAGCAGCGGCGACCTCTCTTCCTACGCCTACCATCAGGCGGACCAGGGTTCGGACACGAACCGCATGGAACAGACCGTGATGCTGATGGAACAGGAGCGTGATAAGATCCGCCTGCTCAACGAAGCCTTGCGCAAGATCTACGAAGGCAATTACGGGGTCTGCGAAATGTGCGGGGATAATATCAAGGAAACGCGGCTGGAGATCATCCCTTACGCCAAGTATTGCATCGATTGCATGGCCAAGATGGAAGACAAGAAGCGCCGGCAGAAAAAATAGAGCATGGAAAGACCCAAAAGATATCCAGCCTTCATCATCATGGCCGCCGTCATCATCGCGGACCAGGTGAGTAAACTTGTGGTGCGGAGCAGCATTCCCAGGGGCAGCTGGATCAAGGTCGGAGAAAAACTGTGGGGCGATTTTTTGCAGATCGGCCATTTGGAGAACACCGGGGCCGCTTTCAGCTTGTCTTTGCCCAATCCGCTTTGGAACAAGGCTTTTTTCATCGGCACGTCGGTGCTGGCGGTGATTTTCATCCTCTGGCTGCTGAGCCGCGCCACCCACAAGATCCAGGTGGTGGCCTTCGGTTTGGTGCTGGGCGGTGCCATCGGCAACAACCTCATCGACAGGCCGATCCTGGGCGCGGTTACGGATTTTATCAGTTTTGACATCCCCGATCTGATCCGGGGCATGGAGCGCTTCCCCGTGTTCAACATCGCGGACAGCGCCATCTTCATAGCCATGTGCCTGCTTATCGTGGATATGATCTTTTTAAGCGGGAAGAAAGCTCCGAAGCCTCTTCCCAACCCAGAGATAAATTTATCAGACAAGGAGCAATAGATGAAATACATTTTACTTTGCGTCCTGGCACTGGCAGTTTCCGGCCTGCTGGTGGCAGACCCGCTGAGCTGCTATGACGTCCAGTACACCACCGCGGCCAGCGGCGCTTCGCCTTATTCTGGCAGCGTGGTAACGGTGGAAGGCATCGTGGTGGCCGAAGTGTTTTACACCGGCACCAGCACAACGAACAAGGGTTTCGTGATCTCGGATCCCGAAGGCGGCCCCTGGAGCGGGCTTTTGATCTTTACGAACCAATACGCGCCCCAGCGCGGCGACCTTGTTCAAGTAACGGGCACCATCACCGAGTACTACGAATTCACCGAAATGTCTCCGACCACCGGTTTCCAGGTGTTAAGCCAGGGCAATCCTCTGCCTCCGGCGACCCAGATCACCACAGGCAGCCTCACCGGGCCGGATGCCGAGCAGTGGGAAAGCGTTTTCGTGAAGGTGGAAAACCTCACCATCACCGCCACTCCCAATAACTATGGCGAGTTTTATGTGACCGACGGCAGCGGCGCCTGCCAGATCGATGACCAGTGTTTTCCCCGCAGCGGCTTTTCCTGGCCGCAGATGAGCGTGGGTCAAAACTGGGCCCGCATCCAGGGTGTGGTGGATTATTCCTTCAGCTATTTCGGAGTAAATCCCCGCGAAATGACAGACCTGGTCCAGATCGACGATGTCTCCAACGCCACGGTGCGCGTGCAGACTACCAACGCCGAGATCGACACCCCGGTGGAGGTGAACATCCTCACCTCGCGCCTCAAACCTGAATGGGGCGTGGCTTCCTACAGCGCCTATATCCGCCTCGATCCGGACAAGGTGCAGTTCAACAGCCTGGATATCACCGAAACCATGACAGCTTTCGATCCGCAATACACGCTATCGGTGGCCGGTGATTCGCTCTATGTGGTTTACCAATCCCAAGAGCCGATCACTTCCACAAGCGACGACCAGGTGCTTTTTAAACTGAACGTTACCCCCACCAGCTATGGAGAATCGGTGATCGAGCTGGTTTCCTTTTCCTACGACGCCACCGCCATCCAATCCCTGAACAACGGCAAGCTGCTGGTCCCCATCCGCAGCAGCATCGCCTGGCTGAACATCACCAATCCCAATAACGCCCGCAACATCTTCAACCCGGAGCTGAACGAGAAAATCACCATCGAATATGGCTGCAAGACCTCGGCTGCGGGGATCAACGTAAAGGCGATCGTGCGCATCTACGACGCCCAGGGACGCCTGGTGGCAACTCCCGTGAACCGCAATATCAGCAACGCCCTCGGCATCGAAAGTTTCCAGTGGGACGGCCGGGATTACATGATGAACCGCCTGCCCATCGGCCTTTATTACTGCCATCTGGAAGTGATAGAGCGCAGCACCGGCCTCAAGGAAGTCACGGTGCAGCCGGTGGTCATCAAATCCATCCTTAAGTAAGCGCAGGGAGAAAAACATGAAAAAGATCTTATTCATCACCCTCATCCTGATCCAGACGGCCCTGCTGCTGGCTGTGTTCGACGATTACATCCCCTCGGCCCGGGCCCGCGGCATGGGCGGAGCCTACACCGGCGTGGCGGATGACGTGAACTCCCTCTATTTCAACCCCGCCGGGCTCACGAACCTGGAATTGGAAGTTCAGGTCGGCTTCAGCCAGCTCTACGGCAAGCCCTTCTCCGAGTATAAAACCGCCGCGCTGGGTTTCCAACTGCCCAAAAAGCTTGGCACCCTGGCCTTTGGCGCCCGGCTGTTCGACGTGGCTTTCGAAGACGAAAACCTGATGAGCGAACAGATCTGGACCGCTGGCCACGCCTTCAATCTGCAGAAGGACATCCATTCCCAGATCAGCGTTGGCTACAGCGTGAACTACCACCGCCTGCAATTCATCGAGGAAGAGACTGACGACGCCATCGGGATCGATTTCGGCGCCACCGCCTTCCTGCATGGCCGCACCAAGCTGGGTTTCAGCGTAAGCAACCTCAACCAGGCCGTGATGGGCGACACCAACCAGCATACCCTGCCCAGCAAACTGGCCCTGGGAGTTTCCTACATCCCCTATGAAAACGTGATCACCAGCATCGAAGTGAAAAAAGACTTCGCCAAGGAAACCGAATTCATGGGCGGCGTGGAAGTTCGCCTCTTTGAACCGCTGGCGGTGCGTTTCGGCGTCCATTCCAACCCCGCCACCTGGAACGCCGGCATCGGCCTGAACGTAAGAGGCATCGAGCTTGACCTCTCTTATTCCACTCACGCGGTCCTGCCGGGTACCCTCTACGGGAATCTTGGCTACAAATTCTAACAAGGAGACTACACATGGCCGGATTGACCATCAGAAAGCTGTTACCCGCTTTTTTCCCCGTGGCCATGGAGATTTTTAGGCACTTCAAGCGGGACTTTTCTCACAACAACAACATCAAGAAATTCAACGAATCGGAAGAAAAACTGGCGACCATCGAAAACCTGATCGTCAAAGTGGAAAAGAAAGCCCTGATCAACCGTGAGGAGATCAGAGCTTTCAAGACCCAGTTCGTGGTTTGGGCGGTGATCAATTCCGCCCTGCTGATCGCGATCTTCGTGAAGCTCTTTTTCCTCTGATATCATCCTCAAGTCAATGCTACCCGGCTTTCCTGCCCCCAGCGGGCGGGGAAACCGGGTTTTTGTATCCACGGCGGGAGAAGGGATTTGCCCCGGTTCTGCGCTCGGTTACAATATCCAAAGAAAACTCATCAGGAAACCATAATGGCTAAAACCAAACTTAAAGGCAATCCCGTGAACACATCCGGACGCTTGCCCCGCCTGGGAAGCCGGGCCAGGGATTTCGTTCTTACCGCCAATGACCTTTCCGACCACAGCCTGGCGGATTACAGCGGCAGGAAGATACTGCTGAACATCTTTCCCAGCGTGGACACAGCGGTCTGCGCCATGAGCGTGCGCACCTTCAATGCCAAGGCAGCCAAGGTAAAAAATGCCTCCATCCTCTGCGTATCGCGCGATCTGCCCTTCGCGCTGGGCAGATTCTGCGGCGCCGAGGGTATAGATACAGTGGTCACCTTATCCGAATTGCGCAACCGGGATTTCGGCAAGGCATACGGACTGGAGATAATCGACGGGCCCATGGCCGGTTTACTGGCCCGGGCGGTGATCATTATCGACACCGAAGGCAAGGTGGCCTACACCGAGCTGGTGGATGACATCACCCACGAACCGAATTACGCCGCGGCGATGAAAGCCTTTAAGAAATAAGCCACAGGCTGTTGGACAGCCTGCCCCTCAGGCCCGGATCTCCTCCCCAGGTTGGAGCACCAGGCATTCTTTGCCCATGGACCGCACTTGCGCGGCGAAGGCCTCCGGATCGGCGGCGATCACCGGCCAGGTATTGTAATGCATCGGAATCACCACCCTCGGGTTCACTAATTCCACCGCTTTCAGTGCGTCATCGCTGCCCATTGTGTAGTTGTCGCCGATCGGCACGATGAACAGGTCGATCCGGTTCATTTCCCCGATCAGTTTCATGCCGTAGAACAGCCCGGTGTCTCCGGCGTGATAGACGCAGACGCCATCCATCCAGATCAGGATTCCGGCCGCGAGGCCGGCGTAATGCCCGTCCGGGGTCTGGCTGCCGTGCCAGGCGGACGTGAACTTCACGCGGCCAAAGGGAAAATCGTGAGCTCCACCGATCTGCATGGCGTGGGTTTTCAGCCCCTTGGCAGCCAGGTATCCGGCCAGTTCGGCCACGCAGATTACCAGCGCTCCACAACGCTTCGCGATCCCGATGGTGTCGCCCAGATGGTCGCCATGGGCGTGGCTGAGGATGATGAAATCCGCGGTCAACTGGTCGGCCCTAACCGGTGCCTGCGGGTTGCCGTCCAGATAGGGGTCGATCAGCACCCTGTGCCCGGATCCGCTGAGTAGGGAAAAAGCGGAATGTCCCAAAAATCTCAGTATCATCTTGGCCTCCTTCATGTGTCTTTTTTTTCATACTGCGTATCCGGCTGCAGAAAGTCAAGGAGAATTTTGGCCGCTTAGCGGGGATATAGTTCTTGACAGAATCCCGGCTTGCTGTTTTTTGGAATGAACGTGTGCCCTTAGCTCAATTGGATAGAGCATCTGACTACGGATCAGAAGGTTAGGGGTTCGACTCCCTTAGGGCGTGCCATCTTTTTACTTGCCAGCTTTGGCTGGCTTTTTTTTATGGCTTGAAAATGGACAGCGATATCAAGAGCAACCGCGGCGCCTGGAAAGACCTGCGCCAGATCTACGCCCTCATGTTCCGCTACTGGCCGCTGCTGGTCAGCGGACTGCTGGCGACCGTGCTCTACGCCCTCTTCAGCGGTGTAAGCATCACCCTGGTGATCCCGCTTTTCGATTTTGTCTTCCGGCCCGGCGGCAAAGAGATACTAATTACGGATCTGGGCGGTTTCCTCGGCGCTTTGGGCGTGGCCTGGAGTTCATTCTGGCATAATGCCGGAGGCCTCTTCTCGCTGCGTGGCTTAAGCGGCCTCGCCCCGCTTTGGGAAGAGCTGCAAAAGATCATGCTGGCCACCGATCCCCTGGTTCTGCTCTACACCCTATGCCTCTTTGTGGTGGCGGTGATCCTGCTGAAGAACATCTTTTTCTATCTGCAGAAGGTTCTCTTTGTGAAGCTTCGCGGAAACACCATCCGTGACCTGCGGGAGCTGATGTTCTCCCGTTATATGGGCCAGTCGCTGGAGTTCTTCAACCAAAGCCGCATCGGCGATGCGATGGTCCGGATGGTCAATGATGCGGAGATCGTGAGCGAAAGCTTCATCAAATCCCTGCTGGAAGGGATCCTGGATATCCTTACCATCCTCGTATTCATGCGCGTGGCCCTGCTGCTCAGCCCCCGCCTTTTCATCTATGGCCTTGTGGTGGTGCCGTTCTTTACCCTCTTTGTGGGTTGGCTGGGCAAGCAGGTCAAGAAAAATTCCCAGCGCATCCAGGTCCATCTTTCCACCATGTTTTCCGCCGTGGAGGAAGCCTTGAACAGCATGAAGATCGTGAAGGCCTTCCGCCGCGAAGACAGCGAACACCGCGATTTCAGCCGGATCAACTCCTCCTATGTGAAATTCTGGAAGCGGGCCCAGTATTACCTCGCGCTCAGCGTTCCGCTTTCCGAGCTCAACACCGTCTTCACCGGCGTGATCGTTATCATCCTGGGCGGGAGGATGATCCTGGCTCCGGCCTCGGGCTTCTCCCTAGGCGATTTTACCGCCTTCCTCTTTGCCATCTTTTCCCTGCTCCACCCGATGAAAAACCTTACCCAGATCTATTCCGACATCAAAAAAGCCCTGGTTTCTCTCAACCGCGTCTTTTTTGTACTGAACCGCGAAATAGCGGTGAAAGATGCTCCGGATGCCATTGCCAAGGAGGATTTCACATCCCAAATCGAGTTCGGACAGGTCAGCTTCTGGTACCGCGAAGACCGACCCGTCCTGCGGGAAGTGAACCTCAAGGTTGGCAAGGGTGAAAAGATCGCCATCGTTGGCGCCAGCGGCGGAGGCAAGACAACCCTGGCCAACCTCTTTAACCGTATGTACGACGTTAGCTCCGGCGCCATCACTATCGACGGTGTCGACATCCGCCGGATCAGGCTTTCCGACCTGCGCCGCCTCTTCGGCGTGGTTACCCAGGACAGCGTGCTTTTCACCCGCTCCATCCGGGAAAATATAGCCTATGGCTCTCTGGAAGAGGTGGATGACGCCAGGATCCGCACTGCCGCCAGGATTGCCCACGCAGAGGGGTTTATTCTGGAATTTCCCCGGCAGTACGACGAAGTGCTCCAAACCAAAGGCGCCAACCTCTCCGGCGGGCAGAAACAGCGGCTCTGCATCGCCCGCGCCATCGTTGGCGATCCGCCCATCCTGATCTTCGACGAAGCCACCAGCGCGCTGGATACCGAAAGTGAACAGCTGGTGCAGCAGGCCATCGACGACGCCACCCAAAACCGCACCGTGATCATGATCGCCCACCGCCTCTCCACCGTGCTGAAAGCTGATAGCATAGTTGTGCTTGAACAAGGCAAGATCGTAGGCCAGGGCAGCCATGAAGAACTTTTGCAGAGCTGCCCCCGCTACCAGAAGCTTTACGCCGCCCAATATCAGGAGTGATCAAAGCTATGGACGCAGCTTACAATCTGACCGACGGGCACTGCCACCTGGCCAATCTCAGTTCCCTGCTTCCGCTGGAACCGCTTTTAGCGGAAGCCGGCCGGCATGGCATCAACCGCTGGCTATCCTCAGCCCTCACCCGCGCTGAAGCAAAGTTTTATCTTAAACAGCGCCGCCCGGAGATCCGCTTCAGCGCCGGGATCCATCCCAATTACGACGACTGCGACCTCAACCTCGAGGATATTGCCTCTCTCTGCGCGGAGCCAAGGATCTGGGCGGTGGGGGAGATCGGCCTGGATCGCCACGGACCGCCGCTGCCCCGCCAGGAAGCGATCTTCATCCCACAGCTGGAGCTTGCCGCTGAGCACAATTTGCCGGTGGTTCTGCATATCGTGGGCCACCAACAGCGCGCTTACGAGATCTTGAAAGGCTTTCCCCTGCGCCTTCTGGTGCACGGCTATGCCGGCAGTGTCGAGGGATTCAGGCTTCTGTCCAGGCTGGACAGCTGGTTCACCCTCAGCGAAAGGATCCTCAAGCCGGACAAACAAGCCCTGCTGCGGGAAATGGTAGCCCACGGACGTTACCTCGCGGAAACCGACATCACCCGGTATTACTTGCAACCAGGGGAGTCCAACCCCTTGCTGAGGCTGCTGGAGGTGGTGAAGCGCGCCTGTGAACTGGCCAAAATCACCAAAGCGGAGTTTACGGCAGCCCAGGATCGGGCTGTAGCGGCCCTCACGGAGCACCTGGATGACTGATCCCGCGCTCAACCGCAGCGCGTTGCTGCTGGGCGAAGACGCCCTGCGCAAGCTGAAGGAAGCCAGGGTTTGCGTTGTTGGACTGGGCGGAGTGGGATCCTACGCCGTGGAAGCGCTTGCCCGGGCCGGGATCGGGCATTTCACCCTCATCGATTTCGACGTGGTGGGGGAGACCAACCTCAACCGCCAGCTTCTCGCTCTGCGCGAAACCATCGGCCAGGCCAAGGTGGAACTGGCCCGGCAGCGGATCCTGGCCATCGATCCGGAGACGGAAGTTGTTTGCCATCAGGAATTTATCGACTCTTCCAACCGGGCGGAACTGCTGGCCGGATCCAGCTGTTTCATCGACGCCATCGACAGCCTCGGCCCCAAGATCGGCCTCCTGGAATACGCCCTTCAGTCCGACCTGAAGTTTGTCTCTGTGATGGGCGCTGGTAACCGGCTCGATCCCACCCGGATCCATCTTTCCTCCATCCGAAAAAGCCATGACTGCCCCCTCGCCCGCCGGGTGCGTAAGTTTTTGGGCCGCAGAGGCATAAAGGCCGATTTCCCTTGTGTCTGGTCCTCCGAGCCGCCCCTGAGCCCGGAAGAGGATCTGGATACCCCGGATGAGATCATCCTCCAGCGGGGCCGGCAGCGCAAAACTGTAGGCTCAATCAGCTATCTGCCCGCCATCATGGGTATGTACGCCGCCAGTTGGGTGATCCGCGAGATCACCGGCCGCCAAAGCGCTTCACCTTAGCCTTCTTAACTCATCCCTCCTGAGGAAATGGGACTATCTGGAATGCATTTGCTTGCTGCTGGAGAGAGAGGCGATCAGCGTCAAAGCCCTGAAACTAACAAACCGATACACGCAAAAAGCGTATCAGGTACACGAAGAGATCACGCGATACTGGGAAAATAGCACATGTACAAGAGGAAGGGTCAATCCCCCTCTCTCTTGCTCTATGAATTCACACGAACGGCTGCAGGGAGAAAGTAGGGAGATTGGCCTGAAACCCTTTGTGCATATACGTTACAAGCCTATGGATTCACAAAAATCTCTTACTCCTCTCCCCCCGGATTTACCAGGGGATCATGCTAATAATAGATATTATAAAATATAAAAGTATTATCTATATAAATCATATAACTATATATAATAACTATAAGATAGCAATGCTATATATGCATTTGGCATGCTGGTGCCGGCGGGGCGTGGAGTAAGAGAATTTTGTGAATCCATAGGCTTGTAACGTATATGCACAAAGGGTTTCAGGCCAATCTCCCTACTTTCTCCCTACTTTCCTTGTTGTGAGTCCATACCTACCCCACCCCTGAAAGCCCTGCAGGGGCGACCCATATTAGCCCGGGGTGGCAACCCCGGGTCAACGGGACAAATGAGGCAGATCAGCCCCACAGGGGCGACACTCCAAACCTGGCAGAGATTTGTGCCGCCCCTCGGGGCTCGTTTGCACATTGGTACGCCAAAACCCAGGGTTCCGCTGCGCTACACCCTGGGCTAAGTTGTTACGCCCTCCGGGCTCACACCCTCCTGCCCCTCGATCCCCCGCCCATGTCCAGGCAACGTCCAAGCCATGTCCGAATCCGGAGATCGGCGGGACTTCAATACCGCGTGGGCGAGGCGTGCATTGTTGAGGGGAGGGAAGGCACCACAAAGGCGGCAGACAGGCATCCCGGACTTGATCCCGGTGCTACAATCAGTTCCCGGCCAGCCGCCTTTCCTGGTATCGGGTAAGGGGGTGAGAGGCAGGGAAAAATTCCGCTTGACAGCATTACAGCCGCTCAGAAAATGACTATTAGTTTGGAAAGCGGTGCAAAGGCCGCTTGTCCCGACCATAGAATTGCCTTTGTAAGGACTAATAGCTACAGGAGTTAGCTATTTTTTTTGACACAAAACGAGTGTTTAAAGGAAGCAAGATGGAGTATTACCGTCCCCAAGTCGAGGATATCGCCCGCCGGATCTGCCAGGAGCAGCATCTGGCGCTTTACGACATCGATGAAAAGATGTCCGGCAAGGGTCGTATCATCACGGTTTATCTCACCAAGATCGGTGGGGTGACCCTGGATGAATGCGCCAGATTCAGCCGTGCCCTGGGCGCGGAGCTGGAGGAATTTGACCTGATCCCTGACCGCTATTTCCTGGAAGTGTCCTCACCCGGCCTGGAGCGTCCCCTGAAACTGAAGAGCCATTGGGTGAGCGCGATCAACGAAAAGGTGGCGGTGCAATGGACGGACCAAGAGCAGAAACACTCCACGCTGGGCACCCTGATCGAAGTTGATCAGGACTCTGTGATCCTGGACGACCGGGGCGAGAGGGTGGAGATCGCCCTCAAATCCATTTCGAGGGCCAAAACGGTCTATCTCGCCACTCCAAAAGGGGAAGAAAAGGAATGAGCACGAACATTTTGGACGCGGTGGTGAAGCTTGCCGCCATCAAACAGCTGGACAAGGAATTGATCCAGGAAATGATCGTGGAAGCGATCGAAGCCACCCTGAGCAAGAAACTGGAGCCCGAGAACGAGCTGGAGATCTTCATCGAGGAAGCCACCAGCACGATCAAGGCCCGCTACCTCTGCGAAGTGGTGGAAACCGAGACCCGGCTGGGCGAGATCTCGCTGGAAGAGGCCCGGCAACTGCACGGCAGCGGAGTCGAGTTGGGGCAGTACCTTCCCAAAACCATGGCCCTGCACGAATTTGAGCCCAAACTGATAAAAACCGCCCAGAAGGCGATCCAGGACAAGATCCGCCAGCTGGAGGAAGATAAGATCCAAAGCGACTTCAACAAACAGAAAAACACCATCGTCAGCGGCAAGATCAAGACCATCGACGACACCGGCGGCTACCGCATCGATATCAGCTACACGGACGCCCTTCTGCCCGCGGATGAGCAGATCGAAAACGAATATTTCCGGGTGGGCGACAACATCAAGGCCTATGTGACCAACATCCGCACCCACCAGTCCAACGTGACCATCATCCTCTCGCGCACGAACCCGGAATTTGTGAAGAAGCTCTTTGAGGCGGAGATCCCTGAAGTTTATGACGGCACGATCAAGATCATGAAGATCGTGCGCGAGCCAGGGATCCGCACTAAGGTGGAACTGCTGAGCACCGATCCCAAGCTGGATCCCATCGCCACTTGCATCGGCCCCCGCGGAGCCCGCATCGACAGCATCCGCAAGGAACTGCGCGGCGAGCAGATCGACATCGTGGTCCACGACGAGGATCCCGAAAAGATGATCGAACGCGCCCTGGGCGTGGAAAATGTGCAGCGCGTGATCATCGAACGCAACCGCTCCGCCAACGTGATCGTGGCAGAGCAGGACAAGGTGGTGGCCATCGGCAAAGGCGGCAAGAACGTGAAACTGGCTGCCAAACTCACCGGGATGAAGATCGATATCTTCACCATGGAGGAGTTCGAGGAAAAAATGGCCAAGGAACGCCGCACTGTTAGCCACATCACCGATCTGGACGGCGTTACTGCGAAGATCGCGGATATCCTGCGCCAATCCGGCTACACCTCGGTCCAGGACATTTACGCGGCCTCCGTGGAGGAACTCTGCAACCTGGAAGGTGTGGGGCAAAAAACCGCCGAACGGCTCAAGGAAGCCGCCAAATATTTCTGATGCCAAACAAGAACAGCCACGCGGAGCATGTGCCACAGCGAACCTGTGTGGTATGCCGGGCCAGAAAGGAAGCCGGGGAACTTCTCAGCTTCTTTGTTCTGCCCCAGGGGCTGGTTTTCGATCCCAGGCGCCGGATCCAGCGGCGCAGAAACTACGTCTGCCCCGATCCGGAATGCCTTGTGGGGCTGGACAAATGGAAGCTGAAATACATGAAACGCAAATTCGGGCTGCGCGGCGCAGCCAGCTTCAGCCAGGCGGGGCAAAAATGATGGAAAGCAAGGCCGAGCTAACCCGCAAGATCGTGAACCTGATGCAGTTTGCCCGCAAAGCCGGGAAACTGACCGCCGGGGCGGATGCCTGCCTGCGGGAACTGCATTCCCGTGGCCTGCGGCTGGTCATCATCGCCTCCGATACCGCGGAGCGCACGGCAGCCAGGATCGAGGCGGCCCTCCGGGAACGCGGGGACAAGGTTGCCACGCTGCGCCTGGGCACCCAGGAAGAGCTCAGTGCCGCGCTGGGCCTGCCCTTGACGGGCATTTTCGGGATAACCGACAAACAATTTGCCACCCGGATGCTGGAGTATAGCGCCGGCATCGCCAAAGTGGAGGAACAAAGTGCAAATACGAGTACATGAACTGGCCAAGGAATTGAAGATCAGCACCATGGCGCTGAAAAAGCACCTTACGGATCTGAACGTGATCGTGAAAAGCCACATGAGCCTGATCGAAGAAGATGTAGCGGATCTGATCCGCAGAAAATACAACGAGCAGATGGACGCGGAGAAGAAGGCGGAAAAAGACCGCAAACGCTTTGCGGAGATGCGCCAGGCCGCCAAGACCGCGAAGGCCGAACCGGCGGAACCCGAGGCGATCCCCGAGGCGGAAGAGCCGCAGCCAGAGCCGGCCAAAGCCAAGCCGGCCAAAGAAAAAAAAGGCCGCAAGAAAGCTGAACCAGCCACGGAACCAGAGCCTGAACCTGTGCCGGAGGAAGCCGCCGAAGCCAAGCCGGAGAAATACGTTCCCCCCAAAAAAGAAGCTCCCAAACACCGGGTGATAGTGCCCTATACCCAGGCCACCCCGGTCCAGCCAAAGGGCGGCAAGACGGCCAAACCCAAGTCTTACCTGGAGCGCCAAGGCGAGAAAACAGGCACCCGGACCAAGCCTGAAACCCGGAAACGCGCCGAAGAACCGCGCCGCAAAGCGGGACCAGCCGAGCCGGTGCCGCCGGTTATCCCGGTGAAGGAACCCGAGGGTAAGAAATTCGGCAAATCCAAAGCGACCCACGACGAACTGGGAGAGAAGAGCCGCCACAAGAAGGCGATCATAGGAACAGCCAAGCGGGCCAAAAAGAAAGACATCCCGCTGGTCGAAGCCGATGAAGCCGAGATCTCCCGCAACATCAAGAAAGTTTTGCAAAAGACCGGCAAGAAGAAGAAATACCACCGTGAAGCCCAGCAAATTGAGGACAGCGGCGACGGACTTGCCGTGATCCGCGAATTCACCTCTGTGAGCGAACTGGCGAAGATCCTGAACGTTTCTGCGGCGGAGATCATCTCCAAATTCTTTGCCATGGGCCAACTGGTTACCATCAACCAGCGGCTGGACCGCGATTCCCTGGAAATGATCTGCGACGAGTTCAAGGTTGATTTCCGCTTTGAAGAGGAATTCGGCACCGAGATACTGGACCGCGAAAAAGAACAGTACAGCGACGTCGAGGAAGAACCCCGGGCGCCGGTGGTCACGATCATGGGCCATGTGGACCATGGCAAGACCTCGATCCTGGATTACATCCGCAACACGAACATCGTGGCGGGTGAATCCGGCGGCATCACCCAGCATATCGGCGCTTATCAGATCGAAGTTAACAAAAACCGGATCACCTTCCTGGATACGCCCGGCCATGAAGCTTTCACGGCCATGCGGGCCAGGGGCGCCAACGTTACGGATATCGCCGTGATCGTGGTGGCGGCCAATGAAGGGATCAAACCTCAGACCAAAGAGGCGATCGACCACGCCAAGGCAGCCGGAGTGAACCTGATCATCGCCATCAACAAGATCGACCTGCCGGACGCCAATGTGGACCGGGTGATAGCGCAGCTTTTGGACTACGGGGTGCTACTGGACCAATACGGCGGGGATGTGCCTTGGTGCGCGACCTCAGTAGTCAGCGGCGAAGGGATCCTGAACCTGATCGAACTGATCCTGCTCACCGCCGAAATGATGGAACTGAAGGCCCGCCGCGAAGTGCCCGGGCTGGCAGTGGTGATCGAATCAGCCAAGGATACGCGCATGGGTTCCGTCGCCACGATCCTGGTTCAGGAAGGCAGCCTCAGCAAAGGCGATATCATCGTTTGCGGTGCCACCCATGGCCGCATCCGCAAGATCGAAAACGAACGCGGACAGGAAGTGCCGGTCCTCGAACCTTCGGATGTGGGTATGATCTACGGCCTGAACGACACTCCCAAGGCCGGCGATGTCCTGAATCAGGTGGATAGCGAGAAAACCGCCCGCAACATCAGCTCCGAGCGCAACCAAATCCGCCTGGAGCGCGAGAAATTCCAGAATAAATCCTCTCTGCAAAACATCTTTGCCCGCATCAAGGAAGAGGCCATCAGCGAGCTCAATGTGATCATCAAAACCGATACCGACGGCTCCGCGGAAGCTTTGGCGGATTCTTTCGGCAAGATCACCAGCGATGAGGTGCAGGTGAGCATCATCCACAAAAGCGTGGGCGGTATCACCGAAGCCGATGTCAGCCTGGCTTCAGCCTCGAACGCCGTGATCATCGGTTTCCACGTGCGGGCCAGCCAGCAGGCGCGCAAACTGGCCGAGGATGAGGGAGTGGAGATCAAGCTTTATCAGGTGATCTACGACGCCATCGACGACATCCGCCAATCCCTGCAGGGCATGCTCAGGCCCGACATCGAGGAACAGGTGATCGGTTCCGCCACCATCCGCCAGGTATTCAAGATCCGCAAGGTGGGCACCATCGCCGGCTGCCAGGTGGACCGTGGCGTGATCAAACGCGGCTGCAAGGTGCGCCTGTACCGCAACGACGTGTTGGTTACGGAAGACGACCTTTCCTCGCTGAAGCATTACGCGGACGACGTGAATGAGGTGCGGGCCGGCTCCGAATGTGGGCTCTCACTGGCCAATTTCTCCGACATCAAGGAAGGGGACGTGCTGGAGTGCTACGTGCTGGAAGAGGTGGCCAAGCAACTCTGATGAAATCGCACCGCATACCCCGCCTGCAGGAAGAGCTGAAAAAACTCTTCAACATCGCCATCACCCAGAAACTGCGCGATCCCGCGCTGGATTGGGTGACGATCACTGACGTGGTGATCTCCAAAGACCTGAGATACGCCAAACTCTATTTTTCGCATTACAACAATCCCGCCACTCATGACAGCATCAGGGAACACCTGGTCAAGACATCGGGTTTCTTGAAAAAACAAATCGCAGGAGCACATATCATGAGAACCATCCCCGAACTGACCTTCTTCTACGACGAGACCGAAGACCGAGCCGAGAAAGTTGACATACTGCTGGCCAGCCTCAAAGACAGATATGACGATGACAATGATGACGAGGACTACGATCCGGACATCAACCTGGACGATTATCTGGACGATGATGAGGTCTATGACATCGACGAGGATGAAGAGATCTACAACGGCTACCTTGAAGACGAAGAAGACAAATAGCCACGCCGGTCCCCGGTCCTGAACCCGGCACGGCAGGGATCGGGGCGCCAAATACAGGCCCCATGTCAACTGGAAGCGTTCAATGTGGGAAAAAACACTATGAAAGACACTCAGGAATTACGAAACATACTTCTGGCCAACCTGCGGCCGGGAAGATCAGTGGGGATCATGTCCCACGTCGAACCGGACGGGGATGGCTTTGCCGCCAGCCTGGCCCTGCAGCTGCTCCTCCGCGCCTGGGGCTTGCAGAGCGATATCGTTACCGATCCCGGCAGCGACCTGGACCGCTTCTCCTTTTTGCTGGAAGACGCGGTGGTGCGGACCTTCGCGCCTGGCCTGCGCTACGACCTGCTGATCGTGCTGGACTGCAACAGCTACAGCCGGATCAACGCCCGCCGGGAAGTGGTCCTGAACTCCGGCCAGATCATCTTGATCGACCATCATGTGCCGGAAAACGGCATCATCAAAACCGATTTCAGTTTCGTGGATACTGCGGCGGTCTCAGCCGGCGCCATCATCTACCGGGCCCTGAGCCAGGAGATAGCGGCTCTGCCGGATCAGATCAGGATCGCGGTGGCCAGCTGCATCTACGTTACCATTATCAACGACTCCAACAACTTTATCAACTCGAACACCAACTCCGAGGTCTTCCGCATCGCGGCTGAGCTTACCGATCTGGGCATTTCCCCGGCCCGGTTGTACAAGCAGTATTTCCTCAACCACGCGGCCATGGAAATGCGCTATATCGGCGAGGTTCTCTCCACCATCGAGCTGCACAACAACGATCGTATCCTCTTTATGCACTCCACTCTGGAGATGCAGCGGCGGAACCAGCTCACGGCGGACTCCATCATGAATATCACCCGTTGGGTGCAGGGCGTAAAGGATATAGACGTCGTGGCCTACCTGCGTGAGGATAAACCCGGGGAATACAAGCTGAGCCTGCGCTCGCCCTTCATAGACGTGAATGCTGTGGCCGCAACCTACTCCGGCGGAGGCCACAGAAGCGCGTCCGGAGCTAATTTGCACGGCGATCTGCCCAGCCTTAAAGCCGAACTCCTGGACAAATTGGGCCGCGCCCTGGAACAGCAACCAACCCATGCCTGAACCAAGCGGATTCCTGCTGGTCGACAAACCTGCGGGCTGCAGTTCCTTCGATGTGGTCCGCCAACTCCGCAGGATCACCGGCATCAGGAAGATCGGGCACACCGGAACCCTCGATCCCTTCGCCACCGGCCTGCTGATCTGCGCCCTGGGCTCCAGCACCCGGCTCTGCAAATATCTGGAGGCTGAAGACAAAACCTACTCCGCCACCCTTCGTTTGGGCATCCAAACCAGCACCGGCGATACCGAGGGGGAGGTGATCCATACCAGCGCCAACATCCCTGCAGAGGTGGATCCTGAGTTTCTTCGAGCTCAGGTCAGCCAACTGCTGGAATTGCGTCCTCCGCGGCATTCAGCCCTGAAGGTCAATGGCCGCCCCGCCTATGCCTACGCCCGCCGGGGAGAAGCTCTGGAACTGGATCCCAGGCCTGTCAGGATCAGCGAATTCAGCGTTCTGGATTTCGCTCCGCCTGATCTTAGCTATCGCTGCCGGGTTTCCAAAGGCACCTACATCCGCAGTCTGAGTGAATACATCGCCCAATGCCTGAACTGCGCGGGGCACACCGTGGCCTTGCGCCGGGAAGCCATCGGCGGCACCGGAGTGGGGGAGGCCCGCTCGCTGGAAGCTTTGAACGCGGAAAACTTCCGCGCTGCCTTTTATCCCACCCGGAAACTAATGCCGGGCTTTGAGTTTCTCACTCCCTCGACCGCGGAACTGGAGCAGTTGAGAAATGGCCAAAGTGTTTCCGCTCCTGGCCAGGACAATCTCCGGATCCTGCTTCTGGACGAAGCTGAAGCTGTTCTCGGGGTCGCCCGGCGCAAAGACGACATCATGTACCCGGTGATCAACCTTAACTAAGGCTATGAAAAACAGCGTTCTTAGCATCGGAAACTTTGATGGCCTGCATTTGGGGCACCGCAAGCTGCTGGACGAACTCCGCTCTCTGGCCCGCAGCCTGGGGCTCAGGTCTGTGGTGATAACTTACGACAACCATCCCTCCCAGGTGCTCGAGCGCCGCCTGCATCCGCTGCTGCTGTTGCCGCCGGCACAAAAGGCCAGGTTGATCAGGGAGCTGGGGATCGACGACGTGCTGCTGCTCCATTTTGATGAAGACCTGGCCGCCACCTCCGCCGAGGATTTTCTGCGCGACCAGATCGTAAATCCCCTTTCTCCCGCGGCCATCGTTTTGGGTTATGATTCCCAATTCGGCCACCAGCGGCGGGGCAACTACGCCTTTTTGCAGGAGCAGCAGGAACGCTACGGTTATGAGCTGCATTTTGTGGAACCGCTCCAGCACGGCAACCGGGTGGTGAGCAGCACCCTGATCCGGGATCTGCTCAGCCTGGGCGAGCTGGCGGAAGCGAACAGCCTTTTGGGCGCACCCTACACCTTGTATGGAGAGGTGGAAAGCGGCAGCGGCCTGGGCCGGGACCTGGGCTTTCCCACAGCCAATCTGCGTTTGGAGGAGTCCCGGCAGCTGCTGCCCCGGTCCGGCGTCTATCTGAGCAGGGTGCGTTTGGGGGACGGCAGCTTTTTTGGATTGACAAATATCGGCTCCAGCCCAACTTTGAAACACAACGGAATCACCAAGGTCGAGACCCATATCCTGGATTTCGACCAGAGGATCTACGGAAAGTCCCTGCGGGTGGAACTGCTTGAGTATTTCAGGGAGGAAAAGATGTTTGCCGGAATCAACGCCTTGCGCGAGGCCATGCAGTCGGATCTGGGCCGGGCCCGAAAGCTGATCGGGGCGGGGTTGCGGTGAAATACGCCCTGCTGGCGCTTCTCTGCCTATCCTTTAGCCTGGCCTTGGCCCTGGAAAGCCGGCCGGGCAGCGGCAGCCGGGTCTGGCCTCAGGACAGCCGGGAATACAACTTCTCCTACCACAGCGGCACCGACGACTTTCATTTCTACGGCTCCAACATCTGGGCGGTGCGCTTCAATTTCGCCGAGGTCTATCCGCAATCCCTGGCCAGTGAATTCCTGGTCAGCAAGGCTTTGCTCTGGCTGCCGCAAACAGGGGATTCCGTGCGGGTGGAGCTGTTCACGGATTTCTATGGCGGCCCCGGAACCAGCCTGGCGTCGGCCCAGGCGGAGGTGACCTCTAATCAACTGGAGATCCCGTTTTCGAACCCCGTCCAAGGCGATTCCCTCTGGCTGGTGGTCACTTATAACACGAATTTCGCCAACCGCTTCGTGGCTGCCTCCGCGGGCGGGGGTTCACGCAGCTATTACTGGAATACCAACGACGTCAACCCCTATTTCCAGAGCCTCGCCGAGGCCGGTTTCAATTCCGAACTGCTCTTCGGCCTGGCCGGTGATTTTGTGCTCAGCGGACCCGATCTGCAGCTAACGGAGTTCGAGCTTGAGGGCAGCCTGCAGCCCCGGCAGCAGGTGGGGCCCACTTTCGCCATCTACAATCATTCCGATCTCACCGTCTATGACGCGAATGTAATGATCACTGTCACTTCGCCGGAAAGCGCCTTTGTCCTGCAGGACACCGTTTGGGTGCCGGAGCCGATCCCGCCGCGCTCGGAATATGTTTTCAACGCCCAGAGCCCCGGTTTTGCCGGCCACCAGTTCAGCCTGCCGGATCAGCCCCTGCAGCTGAAACTGAGGGCGGTGCTGGATACCCTGATCGCGCCTTCATTGCCGGCGGAACCTCTGGCCAACAACCGCATCACCATCAACCGCTTCAGCCTGGCCGATGAATACCCGGTCTGGCTGGCGGAAAACTTCCTCCGCGCCGGCAATTCGGTGCAGATAACCGCCACCCAGGATCCCTTTGATTTTCCCGCTGTCCACATCCTGAACTATTTTCCCATTCTCAGCGATTCCCTGGCTAACGTGCCCGCCCAGATCAGATTCAATTGGTACAATTTCAACACCCTGCCCCGCACCGTGGTCAACGGGGATCTGCGCCTGAACGGCTTTTCCGCTTCTTACACCGGCCAATATCAGCAGCATTGCCAGGACGCCCAGGCACTTAAAACCTTTGTTTCAGGCTCGAACTGCCGCCTGGAGCACATTCCCCAGAACGACCTGATCTCCGCGGAGATCACCTTTTCCAACACCAACACCCTGCTCTGGGCCACCGCCAACGAGTATAACCTCGTAAGCTCCAGCTGCCTTAACGTGGGGATCTTCAGAAAGGTCTTTTTCGATGGCGCCGAACGCTATGTGATAGACCGCTGGATCGCACACGGGGAGCCTTTGAGCGGGCCTCTGGGCGCCGGCGAGGAACTAAGCGTGAGTTTCAACGTTTCGCTCAGCAATCTTTCGCTGGCGGAACTTGCCCAGGGTTACCGCCTCTATTATTGGCTGCAGCTGGCCGGGGGCGGCAGGATCCTTTATTCCGCCTACAGCGATTTCACCGATGTGGTCGCTTCCCAGGATGAGGTCTGTCCGGTTCCCGAGCTCAGGCTGGGCCCCAACCCCCTGAGGGGAAACGGCAGCCTGCGGATCAGCCTGGCCGGGGGGCGAAAGCTGGGAACGGTGCGGATCTACAACCTCCGCGGCCAGAAGATAATCGAAATTGCCGGCGCCGGCGATGAGCTGAACCTGTCCGCGAGCCAGTTTCCCGCTTCTGGGATCTATCTGCTGCGCGTCGAACACCCCCTTCCCCAAGGGAAAACCACCATCCTCAACAAAAAAATAAACATCATAAAGTGAATTGACATGCTTGAACACATTGACATCTCCGATTTCAAGGACCTGGTGGGCAAAGAGGTCATCGGCTTCTATCTGGTGGCCGAAAAAGAACTGCGCGACGGCAAGAACGACCAGTATCTGCGCCTGAGGCTGCAGGACCGCAGCGGAACCCTGGCCGCCTATATCTGGAAAGCCGCCAAAACCACCAGCGAAACCTTCTCCACGGGCGACGTGGTGAAGGTCAAAGCCCTGGTGAACAATTACAAGGACCAGATCCAGCTCAACGTTTCCCAGATCCGTTTCGCCGATCATTCCGAGTACAACATCGAGGATTTCGTTGCCCGCAGCAAGAAAGACCCGGACGCTCTGGCGGAGAAATTCTTCGCCTTTGTGGACAAGGTGGAGAACGTTTGGCTGAACAAGCTGCTGCGCGCCATTTTCGACGACAAGGAAACCTTCGCCCGTTTTCTGGACGCCCCGGCGGCCAAAGGCTGGCACCACAACTACATGCACGGCCTCATCGAGCACACCGTTACCGTGGCCACTCTCTGCGATTTCGTTTCCGAGCTCTATCCCGTGAACCGCGATCTGCTTCTCTCGGGAGCGCTGCTGCACGATTTTGGCAAGGTCTTCGAATACAGCTCCAAACCAGTGATCGATTTCACCGAAGTGGGACGCCTGATCGGCCATCTCAGCCTCAGCGACCAGTTCATCTGCGAACAGGCCAGGCTGATCACCGGTTTTCCGGACGATGTTTTGCTCAATCTGCGCCACCTGATCCTGGCGCATCACGGCGAATACGAAAAAGCCTCCGTGCGCCTGCCCCAAACCTTGGAAGCTCTGGTCCTGCATCTCTGCGACAATCTGGACGCCCAGAGCGTCGGCGTGGCCCAGCTTCTGGAGGCGGCGCCCGAAAATGCCGTCTGGACCGAATACGACAAGCTGAACAACCGCTATTACCATCTCACCAAAATCTGATCGATGTTCCAAACCTCGGTGCTGGTGAGCGGATCCAAGGGCAACGCCGTGCTGGTGCGCACCGGCGAGGCGGCTGTGCTGCTGGATTCCGGCGTGGCGGCCAGAACGATTTTCGCCGCCCTCGAAGATCTGGGCCTCTGGCCCGGCGACCTGCGGGCCGTGATAGTAAGCCACGAGCATTCGGACCACACCCGCGGAGTGGGTGCGCTGGCCCGGAAACTTAAGATTCCCCTTTTCATCAACGCCGGCACTTTGGCCCAGTGCGCCCACCGCCTGGGCAAACTGCCGGCGGGGATCACCCATTTCGAGACCGGGAGCACTTTCCGGATAAACGATCTGGTGATCCACCCCTTTTCCTCTTCCCACGACGCGGCGGACAGCTGCAACTTCACTTTCATGCGCCAGGGCGACGAGGAACGCAAGCTGGGGGTCGCCACCGATCTGGGCTTTCCCACCGCGCTGGCCGTGAACAAGCTGAAACACTGCACCACCCTGATCCTGGAGAGCAACCACGACGAACGCATGCTGATGGAGGGGCCCTACGATTGGGTGCTGAAACAGCGCATCAAAAGCATCAACGGCCATCTTTCCAACCTTCAGGCCGTGGGGGTGGTGAGCCAGGTGATGCACCATGGCCTCCAAAACCTCGTTCTGGCCCACCTGAGCGAGATCAACAACGATCCCGGCCTCGCCCTCAAAACCATGCGGGATTACCTGCAGACCATCCGCAGCGACATCCAGCTGCTGGTCGCGGACCAGTATCGGCACACCCCCCTGCTGAATATCTGAGCGCTTAGCGGACCACTATCTTGGCCAGCACCACATCCAGGTCCGCGTTCTTCAGGTTCTTTTTCCAGTGGGCCCTTAGCCGCAGTTGCGGCACCAGGTTTTTATCGCCGCAGAGGATGTAGGATTCGCTGTCCGGGCATTTTTGCTTCAAAAAATCCCCCAGTTCATTGTAGAGCAGCTCCGCCCCGCGGCTGTTTTCCAGCCTCACTCCGTAGGGCGGGTTGGTTACCACGCAGCGCCCTCTTTCCAGCCCCAGTTCTTGAAACCTGGATGTTTCGAGCTTCACCTCTTCTCCGCCGGGCAGCAGCGAAAGGTTATCCCGGGTGGTTTGAACGTTAACCGCGCTTAGGTCCGAACCTTCGATCAAACCTTCCGGCAAGGCTCGGATAGCGGCATCCGCCGCCGCTTTCACCCGCGCGAGCAGCTCCGGTTTGTGGTCCGGCAGGAATTGGAGGCCGCTGTCCGGCCTCAGATAGCCGGCCGGGATCCTGCAGTAATGCATCAAAGCCTCGGCCAGGATGGTTCCGCTGCCGCACATCGGATCCAGCAGCTTCCTGCCGCCGTCCCAGCCGGAAAGCCGGATCAGCGCCGCGGCCAGGGTTTCCTGCAACGGCGCCGCTCCCGCGCTTTTGCGGTAGCCGCGTTTGTGCATGCTCACGCCTGTCAGGTCCAAAGAGATCGTTGCCCGTCCGGATTGGACGCGCAGATTGAAATTCACCGGCGCTTGCTTGGTGCTGAAATCCGGACGCCGCCCGGTTTTAGCGCGAAAGCTGTCGCAGATGGCGTCTTTGAGCCGCTGTCCCGCGTAAAGCGAATGCCTGATCCTGTCTGAGCTTACGTTGGCCCTGATCCCGAAACTGGTGTCCACCGGGAACAGCGAGGTCCAATCTATCAAAGCCCGGGCCTGGCTGTACAAAGCCTGTTCATCCGGGCAGGCGAAAGTTGCCAGCGGCGCCAGCACCCTCTGGATGAGCCTGGAGCTGTAGAGCACGCGGTAGAGGGTTTCCTGGTCGCAGCTGAAATACACGCCCCGCGGAACTTCCCGGCGCACCGTGGCCCCAATTTCGCCCAATTCCGCCGCCGCGTGGCGCTCCAAACTGCCGGCGACGATGGCAAAGTAGCCACCCTTGTCTTGGTATTCAAATGTTTTCATCACGCCAACAGAACCAAAAGGGCCGGCATGTCAATCAAAATCGTCACAGCTCCCTCCCAGTATCATTACGGGATCAATACGGGATCAATACGGATGAAATCCGTATTGATCCCGTATTGATCCCGTAATGATCCCAAGAGCCAACGGGGGAAATCTTAAAAAAACGGCTTCAGGCAGATCAGAAATCTGCGGATTTCCGGGATAGGGCTTGAGGGCCGTGGGCTTGGATTAGAAAGCCTGCTGAAACCGGATAAAGGCTGTTGCAATGAGGGATTGGGGCTTGTTTTCGGATCACGGACTCGGTTGAGGCCGCCCAACGGGCCCGGAAAGGCTGGAATTATTTCTACAACAGGCGGCGCGGAGGGCAAAATATTCATTGACAGCATCAAAAGGGGCGATAACTTGACATTATGAGTAATAGTAAGCTTTTGAACAGTATGTTTTTCAGCCCTGCCGGTCCCGGCCCTTGCGCCTGGAGGGATGGGGCGAATAGATCTTTATTCGCTGCAACGCGCAGTCTTGGAAGGAGATAGAGCATGAATAGATTTTTTCTTGTTGTGATCGTGATGCTGAGCGCTTGCGCTCTCTTCGCGCAATCCGGAGTTTTGGCCACCGGTTCCGATGCGGAGATCCCCGCGGAGATCCTGGAACTGATCGCCACCAGCAACGCCCAGACGAGGGATTTTTCCTTTAACTTCGTAGCTTCGCCTTACAACCTTCCGGACTCGACAGATATTGCCGATCCCGAAACCGGGCTGTTTCTGGAAGACACGGCCTGGATCAAGGATTTCACCCGGCACATAGATAATCCGGAAAATGTGGCCTTGACCCTGTCTTTTTACTTTGATCCGGTTCATTTCACCGTAACCCAACCGGATCCGGGCAACCCCCTGAAATTGCAGTTTGAGCCCATCAACGCGAACTGGAATGGAGGGGAGATCCTCTTTCTGGTAGCCACTGAACCGATCAGCGGTGATTTTGTGATCGGCAATATCCGCCTGAATGTGACCCCGGTACCCGATCCGCCTGTCTGGAGCGGTTTGCCGGATGGCAACAATTTCTTCACCAACGAAGAAACAGCCCTGCAGATAGATTTTCAGGACTACATCAGCTGCATCGACTCGGCCGACCCCACGAACTTCGACCTCAACGTGCTTTTTGCCGAATACCCCATCGACGTGAGCCAGGAACCTGCCGGAACCGGTTCCCTGGTGACTTTCGCGCCCCAGCAGGATTACAACGGCATCGCCAGCTACGAACTGACGGCTGTGGACAGGCTGTCCAACGCCTATAGCTCTCAGACCATTTATATCAATGTATTGAACATCAACGATCCCCCGGAGATAGTGGACTGGCAGCCGGAAGAGCTAACGCAGAACATCGACCAGGGGGACACGCTAAGTTTCGCGGTCACCGCCGAAGACGTGGAAAACGACGATCTTAGCTACACCTGGACGCACAGCGGCAGCCAGGACGGGGTTCCCTTCTCCGAGGTGGTTTCCACCACCGCCAGCCTGGAGCTGCAGTTCAGCATTCCCGGCACCCAGACCCTAAGCTGCGAAGTCTCGGATGCTGAGGCTACGGACAGCATCATCTGGACGGTTAATGTAAGCCCCTCCGGACCGTTGTTCGATCCCGCGGGCGGCACCTACACCAGCGGGATCAGCGTCACGCTGGCTCCCCCGGCCGGTTTTGAAGGAGCTGTGATCCACTATACCACGGACGGTACCCCGCCCACGGAAACTTCGCCGGTGTATTCAGCCCCGATCGCTGTGGACGCGCTTGGGGATGTGGAAAACAACGTGACCATCCAGGCTTTCTTCACCTATCCGGATTTCCCGCCCTCGCAGGTCACCAGCCAGTCCTACCGGATCACTGGAACGGTTGCCGATCCTGTTTTCAACCCTCTGGGAGGCTTGTATTACGCGCCGCTTGAGGTTACCCTCAACTCTTCCGACCCGGCGGCCACGATCTATTACACGCTGGACGGCGGCGATCCGGTTCCCGGCTCCCCCGGAACCGAGGAATACGTTCTGCCGATCACGGTTGCGGCGGAAACCACGCTGATGATCAAAGCCCTGGCCGCGCGGGAAGGCTGGCTGGACAGCGCGATCGTATCCCAAACCTACCAGGTTACGGGAACCGTGCAGATAGTTTCCCACAGCATGACCCCGCCGCCGCTTCCGGATGGTGAGTTTTACCTCATCGACCAGGGCGAGTCTCTGGCTGTGGAAATCACAGGACTGATGGTAGCTCCTGCCAGCGCCACAGTTTACTACACTTTGGATAACAGCCTGCCCGGCCCGGACAACCCCAACGCGCAGGTCTACAACAGCGGACAGCAGATCCAGCTTACCAACCCCACCTGGATCACTTTCAAGGCCTACCTCAGCGACTGGCAGGCCAGCGAAACCTTCAGCTACTACTACGATGTCCGCACCAAAACGGTTTTTCTGCCCTATGCCAACGGCACGGTTTTCGACCCCGCGCCCGGATACAGCACCACGCCGGTCTCGGTGAGCATCAGCGCTTCCACCCTTCCCGCCGGAGCCTCGATCTATTACACCCTGGACGGCAGCGACCCGGACGCCGCCACAGGCTTGCTTTACACCTCGCCCATCCCGGTCAGCGAGACCACCACGGTCAAAGCCCTGGCCCAGTATCCCGGCCTCTATCCCAGCGACATCCACGAGGGCCTGTTCACGATCACCGGCACGGTCGAAGCCCCGGTTTTCGACCCCCTGCCCGGCAGTTTTTCCGCCCCGATCCAGCTGGCGATGAGCACCGGCACCGCTAACGCGGCGATCTATTACAGCCTGGACGGCAGCGAACCTTCTCCGCTCACGCGCGCGTCATTCCTTTACGAGGGCCCGGTTTCCCTGGCCAACGGCCTGCATCAGGTGAAAGCCCGCGCTTTCAAGGAAAACTGGGATCCCAGTTCCATCACCGAAGGGATCTACAGCATCGGCATCCTGCCCGCGCCAGAATTTGACCTTGCGGCAGGGCTCTACTTTGACCCGATCGTGGTGCGGCTCAGCCTGACCAGCGCCCCTGAAGCTTCCATCCATTATACCACGGATGGCTCTGAACCCACGGAAGCCTCCACCCTTTACGACCCTGTGGCCGGGATCCCCATCGGTTTGGAAACCAGCTATACCATCAAAGCCATCGCCGTTCAGGCCGGCTGGATCAACAGCGACGTGGCCGAGCGCAGTTATCAGGTTACCGGAACGGTTGGCCTGCCCGCATTTGACCCCGACGGCGGCACGCACGATGTATCCGTGACGGTCAGCATCAGCTCCGCCACCGCGGACGCGGTGATCAGATACACCCTGGACGGCCAGGATCCCAGCCTGGAATACGGATCCACCTACGACGGACCGATCCTGATCAACAGCAGCGCCACCCTCAAGGCCAGAGCCTACCGCACGGACTGGCGCCCCTCGGAGATCCACGGCGCCATCTATACCATCATCGGCAACATCGCCAACCCCGTTTTCACCCCGGGACCCGGAACCTATACCTCCCCGGTGGATGTTTACATCTCGGTGAATCCGCCCGATGCCACCATCTATTATACCAGCGACAGCTCCGAACCCAGCCAGACCAACGGAACCATTTATGTGGCCGGCACTCCGGTGAACATTGCCGCGGATACGCTGCTGCGCGCCAAAGCCTATAAAACAGGCTGGAACGCCAGTGGGGTCACCGACGCGCAGTATTATATCACCGGAACCGTGAGCGCCCCAGTTTTCGACCCGCCTTCCGGGCAATACGCTGAAGCGCAGATGGTCGCGCTTTCCGCCACCCCTGCCGCGGCCACCATCGTTTACACGCTGGACGGCAGCACCCCCACCCAGGATAACGGTAGCGTTTACAACAGCCCGATCGAGATCTCGGCCAATACCATTGTCAAGGCCTTTGCCTGGCTGGACGGCTGGAACGACTCCTCCGTATCCACTGCTTCCTATGTGATCAACGGACCAGTGGCGCTTCCCATCATCAGTCCCACGGCCGGATATTACAACACGCTTCAGACAATCAGCATCAGCGTGATCCCGGCTGCCGCCACCATCCGCTATACCCTGGACGGCAGCGAGCCCTCGCTGGATAACGGCATCACCTATACCGCGCCATTCGCGCTGGAAGGCAACACGACCGTGAAAGCCTACGCCTATCTGGACAATTGGCTGGATTCGGCGGTTGCCACCGCGGAATACTTCTTCGTGGTCAGCAATCCCGCCATCAGTCCAGCCGGCGGAAGCTACGCCTCCGCCCAGACCATCACGATGAGCGTTGGCACAGCCGGCGCCAGCATCCGCTACACCCTGGACGGAAGCCAGCCCACACCGCAATACGGAGACCTGTATCTGGCTCCCTTCCAATTGACTACCACGGCAACGGTGAAGGCCATCGCCTACCGCGGCAATTGGATCAGCTCCAACGTAATATCCCAAAGCTATGTGATCAACGGGCCGGTCTCCGATCCGCTCTTTTCCGTCCCCGGCGGGGATTACCTGAGCCCCTTCAGCGTTGCCATCACCACCTTGCCGGCCGGTTCCACAATCTATTACACCACGGACGGCAGCGACCCCAGCGAACTGAACGGGACCATCTATTCCACGCCTGTCCAGATAAATCAGAACACCACCCTCAAAGCCAGGGCTTACCGCGCCAACTGGGAACCCTCGAACATCAGCGCCGCTGTGTACAACTTCTACGTGAGCCCGGTGAGCATCGTTCCCAATGGCGGCACCTTTACGGAAAACCAATATGTGAATCTGAGCACTGTTACACCCGGAGCCCTGATCAGCTATACCCTGGATGGCAGCGATCCCATCCCCGGCACCAGCCCGGCCTTTGATCCCCTGGATCCCGTCCTGGTGGATCAGGATCTGCTGCTGAAGGCCATCGCGTCCAAGGAAAACTGGTATCCCTCGGCGATAGCCAGCGCGGACTTCGATATCAACATCCCGCTTCCGGATGTGGCCACGCCGGTGATCCTGCCGCCCAGCGGAGTCTATAATGCCGCGCAAACCGTTACCATGAGCACCACCACTCCTGATGCCACACTGGTTTTCACCACAGACGGCAGCGAACCCTCTCTGGAGAACGGCACAGTTTATGCGGGCGGTTTTGTGGTGGATAGCAATGTAACCATCAAAGCGCGCGGGTTCAAGGACGGCTATGATCCCTCCCTGATCGCCACGGTGCAGTATGTGATCGTGATCCCGATTGAGACGGTCCAGACCCCTGTCTTCGATCCCCCGGCCGGTATCTACAACGAAGCGATCCAGGTGACCATCAGCACCCAAACCCCCGAGGCCACCATCCGCTACACCATTGACGGCACCGAACCTTCCGAAACGGTGGGAACGATCTACAGCGGCCCGGTGAACATCTCCGAGACCACCACGATCAAGGCAATCGCCTATAAAACCGGTATGAACACCTCGCTGATCTCCAACGCCAGCTACCTGATCGACATCATCGTGCCGGAGGTCGCCGCGCCGATGTTCTCATATCCTTCGGGAACCTACTATCAACCGATCCAGGTGGAGATATCCACAACCACCGAGAACGCCCTGATCCACTATACCACAGACGGAACGGTGCCATCACCCACTAACGGAACGCTGTACATGGCTCCGATTAACATCCCGTCCGACAGCAACCTGTTCATCCAGGCCATGGCTTACCGGGATGGCTGGAACCCGAGCCCGGTGGTCTCCGCAAGCTATACGGTGACCGGAACCGTGGCCGATGTAAGTTTCTCTCCGGTGGGCGGAATCTACACCCAGGCCACGCCTGTGGTGCTTACCACCTCCACGCCCGGAGCCACGATCCGCTACACCACCGACAGCAGCGAGCCGGACGAGGATTCCACCCTCTACACAACTGCCATTGTGGTGCCGCTGAACAGCACGATGACCATCAACGCCAAAGGCTTCAAGCCGGGCTGGCAACCCAGCACCACCACCCACGAAACCTATATCGTTACCGGGCAGGTGATCATCACACCTCCCATTTTCAGCCTGGCCGCCGGAGTTTATACCACAGCCCAGACGGTGAGCATCAACGATCCCATCCCGGCCGACGCGACCATCCGCTATACCACCGACGGCAGCGATCCCCAGACCACTTCTGAGGTCTATACCGGACCGATAGATCTGCCTTTGAACGCCACCATAACCCTGAAAGCGAGGGCTTTCCGGGAAAACTGGATCGCCAGCCCGCTCTATAGCGCCACCTATGTGATGACCGGCCAGGTCACTCTGCCGGACGTGCTGTTCGATCCTGCCGCCGGCACCTACCAAACCGCTCAGTCAATAACCCTGAATCCTCCTCTCTTGCCAACGGAAGCGACCCTGCGCTACACCCTGGACGGCAGCGAGCCCAGCCAGTTCTCGCCAGCCTACACGGCCCCGATCCAGCTGGGATTGAACAGCACCACCACCATTAAGGTGAAAGGCTTCAGGGACAACTGGCTGCCCAGCGCAACCGTTTCCGCCACCTATCTGATCACCGGCCAGGTCGCGTTCCAGACCCCGGTTTTCTCACCCGCTCCCGGAGTTTACACCACGGCCCAGCAGATCACGGTAAACGGCACCACGCCGGCCGACGCGGTTGTGCGTTATACCATCGACGGCACCGATCCCACCGAGCTATCGCCGCAGTACAGCGCCCCGATCGATCTGCCCTTGGAAACCTCGCTGACCCTTAAAGTCAGGGCTTTCAAACCCAACTGGGCGCCCAGCGAGATCCAGACCGGAAACTATACCACCACCGGCGCCGTGACCATCACCCTGCCTGTCTTCAACCCCAGCCCGGGGCTCTATACCTCGCCGCAGTCCGTGGCGATCAACACCACCACGATCCCGGCCGGCGCCACCCTGCGCTACACCCTGGACGGCAGCGACCCGAACCAAAGCTCGCCCGTTTACAGCACTCCGATCCAGGTGAGCAACGGCCAGAGCATCACCATCCGGGTGCGCGCCTACGCCGCCAACTGGCAGCCGAGCGAGATCCACACCGGGGTTTATACCGTTACCGGCCAGGTGACGATCGCCGAGCCTGTCTTCACCCCGCCCGCGGGAACCTACCAGACCGCGCAGGTGGTGACCCTGAACACGCTCACCACCCCGGCTGGCGCTACCCTGCGCTACACCCTGGACGGTAGCGAGCCGACAGCAACTTCTCCGGTTTACAGCACCGCGATCCAGCTGGCTTTGGGCTCCCTGACCACGATCAAGGTGAAAGCCTATCTCACCAACTGGCTGCCCAGCCAGACCTACAGCGCCACCTACAACATCACGGGTGCGCTCAGCATCGTTGAACCTGTCTTCACTCCGGCCTCCGGGACCTATCAAACCGCCCAGTCCGTGGTGATCAACACCTCCACCAGCCCGGCGGGGGGAACGGTCCGCTATACCACCGACGGCAGCGATCCTACAGCTACTTCGCCGATCTATAGCACTCCGGTAATAATACCGCTGAACACCACGCTGACGGTCAAGGCCGTGGCTTTCCTGGCCGGCTGGACTCCCAGCCAAGTTTACTCTGCCACCTACACCGTCACCGGCCAGGTGCAGCTGCCGGCGCAGGTGTTTTCTCCGCCGGCGGGTACCTATCAGACCGCGCAATCGATCACTCTGAATACCAGCACCACTCCGGCCGGGGCAACGCTGCGCTACACCCTGGACGGATCGGTGCCCACGGAGAATTCCCCGGCTTACACCGCGCCGATCAATCTGCCTTTGAACAGCAGCACCACCATCAGCGTGAAGGCCTTTAAGGCAAACTGGACGCCCAGCGCGACCGTGACCGCGACCTACGTGATCACCGGGCAGATCGTGTTCCAGACCCCGGTGTTCACGCCACCCGAAGGGATCTACCAGACCAGCCAGATCATCTCTGTATCCGAAACGATACCGGCTGATGCCACCATTCGCTATACCACCGACGGCAGCGAGCCCACGGCTGCATCATCTGTGTACACAACTCCGATCAGCCTGCCCCTAAACAGCAACACCACCATCAAGGTGAAGGCCTTCAAGACGGATTGGACCGCCAGCGCGACCCACACCGCCACCTACACCATCACCGGGCAGGCCAGCATCGCGGCGCCGGTCTTCGATCCCGCTCCCGGAACCTATCCGGGCGCCCAATCCATCAGCATCAACGCCTCCACTGTTCCTGCCGGGTCCCAGATCCGCTACACCCTGGACGGCAGTGAACCCCTGGCGGATTCGCCTCTCTACACTTCTCCGATCCCCATGCAGCTGAACAACAGCTACGAGCTTCGGGCCCGGGCTTTTGCCACCAACTGGACTCCCAGCCCGGTGTACGTTGGCTACTATACCATCACAGGTACAGTTACTATCCCGGCTCCGGTTTTCACTCCAGCGGCCGGAACCTATACAACTGACATCGCGGTGGTTCTGAACACCCAGACAGCCCCTGCCGGCGCCACCTTGCATTACAGCCTGGATGGCAATGAGCCCAATGAGTCCTATCCGGCTTACACGCAGCCGATCCAGCTTTTCGCTCCCGCGGACGTTACCGTGAAGGTAAAAGCTTACAGGACTGGCTGGACCCCCAGCCAAACCTACACAGCCGAGTATGTCCTCACCGGACAGATGCAGCTGCTGCCGCCTTATCTGAGCCCGGCTCCGGGAGTATACACTGAGCCGATCAGCGTCAGTTCGGTTGGCGGTACGGATCCCACGGGCGGCACGATCCGCTATACAACGGACGGTTCCACTCCCACGGAAGCATCGCCTGTCTTTGCTGCGCCTGTCAGCATTGGATTGAATTCCATCGATTTCACGATCACGATCCGCGCCTTCAAGGACGGCTGGATTCCCAGCCAGCCTTGGGCCGGTGTTTACAGCGTTACCGGCCAGGTTCAGCTGGAGGAAGACCTGTTCAGCCCAACCCCCGGAACATACCAAAGCGCTCAAAACGTAACTCTGGCCGTTCCGGTCCTGCCCGCGAACGCCACTGTCCGCTATACCACGGACGGAAGCGAGCCTACAGTATATTCTGCGGCTTACACAGCGCCGATCACTCTGCCTCAGAATGCCACCACCACTGTCAAAGCGAAGGGTTTTGCCGAAGGCTGGATCCCCTCAGAAACCCAGGCAGCGGTCTATACGATCACCGGAACGGTTTCGCCGCCGGTGTTCTCTCCTCCGGGTGGCACTTTCGGCGCTCCTGTCTTCGTGGTGATCTCGTCTCCCACCGAAGGGGCCGAGATCCGCTACACCATTGATGGCACGGATCCCACCCCTGAATCCGGGCTCTACTCGGAACCGATCGTGGTTCCGAATTTCGCCCAGGATATGGTGATCTCAGCCCGGGCTTACAAACCTGACTGGACGCCCAGCCCCGTCGCCAGCGCCACTTACACCATCTTCTCCGCGCCGGTGGATGTGCGCGGCTTCACCTATGCCGGTTACATCCGCGTTCTCTGGAACCTGCCCGGGGCGGCCAAAGGCCTGGATGGGTTCAACGTTTACCGCCGCAAACTGGCTGACGCGGAATATGCCCAGATCAACACCTCCCTGGTGAACACCCAGGTGGATGGAAACTACTACTACGACGACTACAGCATTGAGATGGACGTATCCTACGAGTATTACGTTACCGCTGTTTACGACGGAGCCGAGAGCCCTGCCAGCGCCTCCACAGTCGAGTATTACCAGTCCGGGGATCTGGATATCAGCGACGCGTCCTATGCCTGGCCGAATCCCGCCACGGATCAAACCGAGTTCGTGGTGATCCTGAACAGAAACAACAATGTGACCCTGACCGTCACGATCTACGATTTTGCCGGTAAAAAGGTACAGACAATACCCAGCGAGACTCAGAATTCAAACCAGATACGGATTCCCTGGGATCTGAAAAATACCGCCGGCGCCAAAGTCGGGCGGGGTACCTATTTTGCCCGCGTGGTTGCCAATGACGGCGTGAACAGGTCCGAACGCGTGATCAAGATCGCGGTCAAATAAGGAGGCAAAGATGAAAACGAAAATATACCTGAAGTACTTCCTGGCCCTGGCCATGCTTGTATTTGCCGCTGCGCCCCTGCTGGGCCAGGGCATGAACAATTCCCTACTGGCTTACGCCCGCATGGGGGTTGGCGCCCGCGTTATCGCCATGGGCGAAGCCGGTTCGACCGTGACCAGCGATGTTGTCTCGGGCTATTGGAATCCTGCCGGATTGGTGCGGATGAAGGACTTTGAGGTGGGCACCATGCTCAACGCCAGCATGGGCTACGGCCGCAGCCACAATTACGCCTCCTTCGGCAACCGCTTTGGTTTTGGCGCGCTGGCCCTGTCCTGGGTGAACGCCAATGTCCTGGATATCGATGGCTACGACGAAAACGAGAATCCCACCGGTACTTTCTCCGAGAGCGAGAACAACTTCACTCTCAGTTACGCGCACAACATCGGCAAGTTCAGCTTTGGCCTCAGCCCCAAGTTCTACCTCAGTACCCTGGATGGCGAAACGCAGACGGGATACGGGGTGGACCTCGGGGCGAAGTTTGACATCAACCAGTATCTGGAGATCGGAGCGATGGCCCGCGACCTCTATGGAAAATTTGATGATACCACGGTTCCCTACCAAATCTCAGCCGGGTTGGCCGCTTATCCTTTAAGGGGTTTGACCCTGGCCGCCGACGCCAAGCTGGAACAGGAGGAAGACCCCTATTTCTGTTTTGGAGCCGAGTATTGGACCTCGATCGGCAGCGATCCCGAGGCGGATTCCAAGCTGTCGGTGGTATCAGTGAGTGAGCAGAGTTCCTGGGAAGAAGCCCTTTCCACCCTGCAAACCGGCCTGCGCCTGGGTTACAACCGGGGCCGCCTCTCCGCCGGCACTGGGATCAGGCTCCGCAATTTCCAGCTGGACTATGTTTTTCGCTACAATAACCACGAGGTCTTTGGCAACGATCACATCCTGTCCCTGATCCTGAGATTCTGACCCCGGGGGAGTTGAGATGAAAAAAACAGCGTTCTTGATGCTTCTGCTTGGCCTGGCGGTCTTGGCCTCAGGCCAGATCAGTTCTCCCGGTTCACGCTACGCCCAGGAAGGCCTGGAGTATTACCAGCGTGGTGATTACGACCGGGCCATCCGGGAATTTCTGAAAGCGGATGACTCCGCGAACGGCCGAAACCCGGAATACCATTACTGGTTGGGGCGTTTGCACATCGCGGTGGCAGATACTTCCAGCGCGATGCGGTGGTTTGAAAGATACCAGGATTCCCAGGATACGGCCTATCAAACCCAGGTGGACAATTATCTGCGCATCGTTCAGCGTCAGGCCAGGATCTTCAGCCGGGTGAACCTTCGTCCCCTGCCGGATTATGTGAACAGCCGCAACTCCGACTATGGCGCCGTCCTGGATCCCGAGGAAAAGTATCTCTACTTCACCTCTCTGCGCCCCGCCAGGAAAAACAAGGAAAACATCTGGCGGACTGAGATCTTTCGTTCGGGATTTGGCCAGCCGGAACTGGTGGAAGAGCTTTCCACGGATAAAAATGAAGCCTTCGGCTGCTTCTCGGCAGAGCCGCAGGGCGCCTGGATCTTCGGCAACTACGAAGCCAACAAGCGGGACGGGGACATCTATTTTGTGCCCCGCACCGATAAATGGTTCCAACCCCAGAACATCTCCCAGCTGAACTCCTCGCAGGTGGAAACCCATCCCATGGTCTTTCGAGACCGCCTGCTCTTTTTCGCCTCCTCCCGTGATGGCGGCTATGGCGGCACGGACATCTATGTGAGCGAAAAGATCGGCGGCATCTGGACCCAGCCCCAAAACCTGGGACCCATGATCAATACCGCTGAAAACGAACAAACGCCTTTCCTCGATTGGGATGGCAGAACCCTGTATTTCTCTTCCCGCGGGCATCCCGGCTTTGGTGGTTACGACCTGTTCAAAGCCTACCGGGCGGGAACCAATTGGCAGGAATGGTCTTTGCCCGAAAACTTGGGGCTGCCGGTCAATTCCACCCGCAACGACCGCTATTTCTACCACGCTCGCGGCAGCAACGAAGGCTACTTGAGTTCGGACCGCCAGGTGAGCGGATTCGAGAAGATCTACCAGCTCAATTTCGCGCTCACCCTGCCCGCCAGTTACCTGGTGCAGGAAGAGGACGGATCCGTGCGCAGCGTTGATATCGTTACCTATGTTCCCCCTGCGCGGAAACCAGCCGACGAAGAATCCATCTTTGCCAGGATCGACGAAAGCCTGGAAACCATCAAACAGGGTATCCCCGGGCCGGATTTCGTTCCTGCACCCCTGGGACGCGAACCTCAGGCGTTTGAGCCGATCGCGGAACTCACTCCGCCAAGCCTGATCCGGATCGCAGGTTCCGTGCGAGACCAATATGGGGAGCCGGTGATCACTGAAGTGCAGATCCAAAGCGAGACAGAAGGCCAGCGCAATCTGGAGATATTCAACACCAATTCGCTTGGTAACTTTCTGGGTACCCTGCCTTCGGCGCCTCTCTATATCGCGGTGATCAACGCAAAGGATTACCTTGTCCATTCAGAGGAACTCAGCCCAGGGAAGGGTTCATCCGAGTTGAGGCTGGACGTTGAACTGCAAAAGCTGGAGAAAAAGGCACAACTCTCCCTGGCGGACATCCTCTTTGCCGCCGAAAGCGCGGAGCTTGACCCCAAAGCAATATCTGAACTTGATCTGGTGGTCATGACCCTGCTCACAAATCCAGATCTGAAGGTTAAACTCTCCGGCCATGCCTGGGAAACGGGTTCCGACGATTTCAACAAACAGCTTTCCGAGCGTCGCGCCAAGTCTGTCGCGGATTATCTTATCGACAAAGGCATACCCAAAAAACGCATCTCCTGGAAAGCTTACGGCAACAGCAGAACCCTGGATCCCCTTTCTGTCCCTTCCGCGCTCAGCAAAAGCCGCCGCGTGGAGATCATGCTGCAGAAGTAGATCACGCTCATCAGGCCAGCCTCCTGAAACTCATTCCCCCTCGCGGAATGGAAGCTGTAGATCCTGGCTGTATAGCGTGGGGTTCTAAGGTTTTAGGGCATACCAAGGCTGGGTTCGGAATCTATCTCTATGCAAGGCAAGGATATATCTTCCTGTGGGGCTGGCTGGATAAGTCTCCCTCTCGGAATCAGTTCCCGGTCCGGTATTCTTTTCAAGCGCCATTTACCGCTTTTTTGAGCCTTTTCTCTGAATCGCTACACTACTAGGGTCTTCATTTCCGGGAATATGTATCCAGCCTGCCCGGCAGTTTGGGAGCCCAAATACAGGCATTTTTGGGCCATTTCGGGCCACGCTTGGCGCCGCCGCGGTGGGGGTGGTTCCGCTCAGGCTGATATTGTCTTTCTAAATCATTGGCATACATAAAGATAAAATCTTAAAAAACTGGGCGATTGTTCTTGACAAAAATGCCTTATCTGATTTTCTGGCAGCCAGATATGGATTCGCTTGCCGATCCGGCGCGAAACTTGAGAATCCAAGCTAGATTATTATACTGTGAAAATTATTAGGAGACGATAAATTATGTCTGAAAACAACTACACTGCAAGTAACATCAAGGTGATGAAAGGCCTGGAAGCAGTGCGCAAACGTCCCGCCATGTATATTGGCGGCACCAGCGAACGCGGCCTTCACCATCTGGTCTATGAGGTTGTGGATAACTCCATCGACGAAGCTCTGGCCGGATATTGCGACCAGATCAAGATCACCATCACCTCCCAGGGTGAGATCGAGGTGGACGACAACGGCCGCGGCATTCCCGTGGACATGCACAAGGACATGAAAATACCTGCCCTGCAGGTGGTTATGACTGTCCTGCATGCCGGCGGAAAGTTTGACACCAACTCTTACAAGGTATCCGGCGGGCTCCACGGCGTGGGCGTTTCTGTGGTCGTGGCCCTCTCCGAATATCTGGAGGCGCGCGTCCATTCCGGCGGCAAGATCTATTACCAGCGTTACGAACGAGGCCTGGTTGCCTCGGAACTGAAGATCCTGGGCGAAACCAACCGCAGCGGAACGGTGATCAAATTCAAGCCGGATGCCACCATCTTCGAAACGGTGGAATTCAGCTTCGACTACCTCACCACCCGTCTGCGCGAGCTGGCATTTCTCAACCGCGGAGTGCGCATCATCCTCAAGGACGAACGTTCGGACCGGGTCCACGATTTTAGATATGACGGCGGGATTGTGAGCTTTGTGGATTTTCTCAATCAGAACAAAAAGCCGGTGGGAACCAAGCCCATCTATGCCAGTTCCGCCCGAGAAGGCCTGGAGTTCGAGCTGGCCTTGCAATACAACGAAGGCTACCAGGAAAACATCTTCAGCTTCGCCAACAACATCAACACCACCGAAGGCGGAACCCATCTCAGCGGTTTTAAAAGCGGCCTCACCCGCGCCGTGAACACCTACATCAAGAATGCGGATCTGCTGAAAAACGAAAAAGTATCCCCTTCGGGAGAGGATATCCGCGAAGGCCTGACCGCCGTGATCAGCGTGAAACTGAGCAATCCCCAGTTTGAGGGCCAGACCAAGACCAAGCTGCAAAACTCCGAGGTTGACGGCTTTGTGAACTCTGTGGTTTACGAAAAGCTGATGACCTATTTCGAGGAGCACCCCGCCGAGGCCAAATCCATCACCATGAAGAGCATCCTGGCTGCCCGTTCGCGCGAAGCGGCCCGCAAAGCCAGGGAACTCACCCGCCGCAAATCAGTGCTGGAAAGCGGCTCCCTGCCCGGCAAACTGGCCGACTGCACCATCACCGACCCCAATCTGACGGAGCTCTTCCTGGTGGAGGGCGATTCCGCCGGAGGCAGCGCCAAACAGGGACGGGACCGCTCGTTCCAGGCCATACTGCCGCTTTGGGGCAAGATGCTGAACACCGAAAAAGCCCGGGTGGACAAGGTTTTGAACAACGACAAGATCCAGCCTATCATCCTGGCCATCGGCGCGGGCATCGGCCAGGATTTTGACGTCACCAAGATCCGCTACGGCAGCATCGTCATCATGGCCGACGCCGATGTGGACGGTGCCCATATCAGCACCCTGCTGCTCACTTTCTTCTACCGTTACATGCGCCCCCTCATCGAGCATGGCCACGTCTATATCGCCAAGCCGCCGCTTTTCCTGGTGCGCAAAAGCAAGCAGAAAAGGTATGTTTTCTCAGAAGCGGAGCGGGACGCGGCGATCCGCGAACTGGGCGAAAAGGGAGTGGTGATCCAGCGTTACAAAGGCCTGGGTGAGATGAACCCGGATCAACTCTGGGAAACCACCATGGATCCCGAAAACCGGATCATGATCTCCGTGAAGATGGACGACGCCATCGAAGCGGACCGGATGTTCACTGTGCTGATGGGCGACGAGGTGGAACCCCGCCGGGAATTCATCCAGGCGAACGCCAAATACGTACAGAACCTGGATATATAGGAAATTTGGAGTGAAGAATGGACGATAGAACCAAGATACAGAACATACAGATAGAAGACCACCTCCGCCAGGCCTATCTGGATTATTCCATGAGCGTGATCGTATCCCGCGCGCTGCCGGACATCCGCGACGGGCTCAAACCCTCGCAGCGGCGCATCATTTTCGCGATGAGCGAGCTCAATCTCTCGCCCGGCGGGCATTTCCGCAAATGCGCCAAGATCGCCGGCGATACCTCGGGAAACTACCATCCCCACGGCGAACAGGTGGTCTACCCCACCCTGGTGCGCCTCGCCCAGCCCTGGAACATGCGCTATCCGCTGGTGGACGGCCAGGGGAACTTTGGCTCCATCGACGGCGATCCGCCCGCGGCCATGCGTTACACGGAAGCCCGGATGCAGAAAGTCACCATGGAAATGCTGGGGGAACTGGACAAGGATACTGTCGATTTTAGAAACAATTACGACGAAACCCGCAGAGAGCCGGTCGTCTTTCCCGCCCGCATCCCCAATCTGCTGATCAACGGATCTTCCGGCATCGCGGTGGGTATGGCCACAAACATGCCTCCGCACAATCTGGCCGAGGTCTGCGATGCCATGATCGCCCTCATCGACGATCCGGACATCGAGATCCTGGACCTGCGCAAATACATCAAGGGCCCGGATTTCCCCACCGGCGGTTTCCTGTTGGGCTCGGATGGGGTCAGGGACTACTTCGAGACCGGGCGCGGACGCCTCCTGATCCGCGGCCAGGCTGAGATCGAGGTCGGCAAGAACGAGCAGGAATCGATCATCATCCGCTCCATTCCTTATCAGGTTACCAAAACCGCACTGATCGAAAGGATCGTCGATCTGGTCAAGGAAAAAAGGATCGAAGGCATCAGCGACGTGCGCGACGAATCCGGACGCGACGGCATGCGCCTCGTGATCCAGGTGAAACGCAACGCGGACGGCAACACCGTGCTCAACCACATCTACAAATACACTCAATTGCAGACCACTTTCGGAGTGATCAACCTCTGCCTCATCGACGGCGTTCCGCAGGTCGTGAACATGAAGGACATGCTCAACAACTTCATCCAGTTCCGGCACAACGTGGTCCTGCGCCGCACCTTGTTCGAGCTTAAGAACGCCGAGGACCGGCTGCACATTTTGGAAGGCCTGAAGATCGCCCTGGACAATCTGGACGAGGTGATCGCCACCATCCGCGCGTCGCAGACCCCTCCGGAGGCCAGCGAGCAGTTGCAGGCCAGATTCGGGCTCTCCGAGATCCAGGCCAAAGCCATTCTGGACATGCGTTTGCAGCGCCTCACCGGACTCGAGCGGGAGAAGATCGAAGAAGAATACCAGGCCCTGCTGAAAGTGATCTCCCGGCTGCGTGAACTGGTGGAGAAAAAAGAACTGCGCATGAAGCTGATCAAAGAGGAAACCCAGGAGATCCGCGACAAATTCGGCGACGCTCGCCGCACCACTATCCTGGAAAACTACAGCGGATCGCTCCGCCCCGAGGACATGGTGGCCGACGAACTGGTGGTGGTAACCATCACCCACGACGGCTACGTAAAGCGCCTCCCGGTTGATACTTACAGGGTGCAGGCCCGGGGCGGGCGCGGCCTCACGGGCACCAATCTCAAAGAAGAAGACATCATTCAATACATCTTTGTGGCCTCCACCCATTCGTACATCCTGCTCTTCACCGACCACGGCAGGTGCTACTGGCTGAAGGTTTACGAGATCCCCGAAGTGGGGCGCACGGCCCGCGGCAAGGCTGTGGTGAATCTGGTGCAGTTCCAGGAAAAGGAAAAGATCAAAGCCTTCGTTACCCTGAAGAATTTCAGCCCGGAACAGAACGTTGTGATGTGCACCCGGAACGGAACGATCAAGAAAACCGCCCTTTCAGCCTTCAGCCGCCCGCGCAGCAGCGGCATCCTGGCCATCAAGCTGATGCCGGGGGATGAACTGATCGACGCCCGCCTTTCCGAAGGCAACGACGATATCATCCTGGCCACCAAAAACGGTTATTGCAACCGCTTCAGCGAAAAGGATTTCCGCCAGACCGCCCGCTTCACCAAGGGCGTCCGCGGCATCCGGCTCCGGGATGAGGATTACGTGATCTCGCTGGGCATCATCTCCCAGGATTACATCATCGAAAACGGCAGCCCCAGCGGCAAAACCATCCTGGCCATCAGCGAAAACGGCTACGGCAAACGCACCCTGATCTCCGCCTACACCACCACCAGGCGCGGCAGCAAGGGCGTGATCACCCTCAAAACCACCGACCGCAACGGGCATCTGGCCTCCCTGATGATAGTGGACGACAGCGAAGACCTGATGATCGTCACCCAGGCCGGAATGGTCATCCGCCAGAAGATCACCGAGATCTCGGTGATCAGCCGCAATACCCAGGGTATCCGGCTCATCAATCTGCGCGACAAGGACAAGGTGCGCGACATCACCCTGATCCAGCCCGATCCCGATGAAGAGGAACTGGCCCGGGAAGTGGAAAAACTCAAAAACGCGGCCCCCCTGCCGGTGTTGCCGGACGACGAAGACGGATCCGGCGATGCTGAACCGGAAGATGATACAGAAATCGACAACGAAGAAGATACAGAATAACAAGGTGATTGGATCCCCCTTTCCCGCTTGGGAGAGGGGGATCTGAGGTTTGGCAATGCGTAGATCGATCTGGCTCTTGGCTGTGGCAGTCCTGGGTTTGGGAGGCTGCCTGCTCAAGCCGTTCACCCCGGTCCCTTCGCCGGATTACACGGTGGAAGAACGCTGGGCTGTGCTCGATACCGACAGCCTCACCCTCTTCGTTCGCCCGCAGGCCTATTCCGGTGACGCCCGGTCTGTGGCCTCCAATTTCTTTACCGTCTATCTGCAGGTCAAAAACAAATCCGCGCAGCCCCTCAGCCTCAGCCGCGGCGGATTCAGCGTTACCGTCAACCAGCAGCAGTTCGACCACATTCCCCTCTCGATAGTGCTGGGCAGCCTGCAGAGCGGCTACTATCTGGATCAGTACGATGACCCTT
>JAJBBF010000043.1 GCA_020532215.1 Candidatus Cloacimonadota bacterium | reverse complement strand
GGATCCGCCGTAGCCAATTCCGGGGTAGATGAATTTATAGCCGATGCGGCTGTCCGAGCCGATGCCGTTGCGCACTTCGCCGATATCGGCGCCCAGGGCTTCGCAGAGGCGCGCCAGTTCGTTCATGAAGGAGATCTTGGTGGCCAGCATGGCGTTGGCGGCGTATTTGGTCATTTCCGCGGAACGGACGCTCATGATGATGATGCGTTCGTGGGTGCGGTTGAAAGGCAGGTAGAGCTCGCGGATCACGGCCCCGGCCTCCGGATTGTCCGCGCCGATCACCACCCGGTCCGGCCCCATGAAATCGTCGATGGCGGCGCCTTCTTTCAAAAACTCGGGATTGGAGACCACATCAAAGGCCACCTCCACCCCACGCCGGGCCAGAACCTCTCTGATGGTCTGAGCCACCAGATCGGCCGTACCCACGGGAACGGTGGATTTATTCACCACGATCTTGTATTCGTTCAGGTGGGTCGCGATATCGCGGGCCACAGCCAGCACATATTGGAGATCCGCGGAACCATCCTGGTCCGGGGGAGTTCCCACAGCGATAAAGATCACGCCGGATGCTTGCACCGCGGCGGCGATGTCGGTGGTAAAACTCAGCCGGCCCGCGGCCCGGTTGCTCTCCACCAGTTCCTTCAAACCCGGTTCGTAGATCGGGATCTCGTTGATGTTCAGCCGGGCTATCTTGGCAGCGTCGTTATCCACGCAGACCACGCGGTTGCCCATGTCCGCGAAGCAGGCTCCGCTGACCAGGCCCACATAGCCCGAACCCACTACGGCTATATTCATTGTTTTTCCTTTGCTGCTCTGAACCAGGCGATGGTTTCCCTGATCCCGTCCTCCAACGAGTAGATCGGGCTCCAGCCCAGTTCCGCGAAAGCTTTGGAACTGTCCAGCATGGAGCGGCGCAGATCGCCTTTGCGGGCGGGTCCGCTCTGGGGAAGGATGTCTTTGCCCAGCTGCCAGAGGATCGTCCTGTAAAGCTGGGAGGTGGTGGTTTCCACGCAGGTTCCGATATTGAAAACGTCGTTGCCGCCCTTGGTCAGGGCAGCCAGATTGGCCCGGACCACGTCTTTCACGTAAACGTAATCGCGGATCATGCCCTCCGGTTCGTCCGGATAGGCGTAAAGGGCCGGAGCTTCGTCTGCCAGCAGCTTTTCCACAAAGATGGAGACCACCCCCGCTTCGCCCTGTGCCACCTGGCGGGGTCCAAACACGTTGGCGTAACGCAGCACCGCGTAATTCAGCCCGTACTGGTGCGCGTAGAAGCGCAGGTAGTTTTCCCCGGCCAGTTTGTTGATGGCGTAAACCGAGAGCGGCAGGGGCAGGTAATTCTCGGTGGTGGGATACTCGTCCGCCTCACCGTAAATTGCTCCACCGGAGGAAATAAAGATCACTTTCTTAACGTTATGCTTTACGCAATTTTCCAAAACGTTGATCAGCCCAAGCAGATTGATCCGGGCATCCAGGAGGGGATCCTCGATGGAGCGGGGCACGCTCACCTGGGCGGCATGGTGGTTCACTACATCCGGCTTTTCTTGGGCGAAGATCTCAGCCAAAGCGGATTCGCGTATATCCTGGCGGTAAAACTTGACCCTGGGATCAAGGTTGTCCTGCGAACCGCTGGACAGGTCGTCCACAACCACCACCTGGTGGCCCGCCTCCAGATAGGCGTCGGCAACGTGGGAACCGATGAAACCGGCTCCGCCCGTGATCAGGATCTTCATCTTTCTTCCTCCACGATGGTGTATTCGCCCAGAATTTTCACAAGGCGCGGATCTATCTTCACCAGCACGGCCTGCCTGAGGATATTCACCTGCAGGCGCACCTCATCGAGTTTGGCGTGGCTTTCCACCACTCCGGTAACTCCTTTGAGCGGTCCGGACATGATCTGCACCTTCAGGCCTTCGGAGAGCCAGAGGGTGTTTTCCAGTTCGATCTCGGGAGCGCGGCTGAGCTTGATGTTCAGCAGTTCCTCCAGCAGCAGCTCCTGCTGGGAAACGCGGATGAAACTCACCGTGTAACCCGAAATGAGCAGGGTCTGGCGTTTGCGGGGATCCAGCACGCAGAAGAGGTAGCTGGGAAACATGGGTTTGGTGAAACTCACCATCCGGCGCTGATAGACGCGCTTGCTCTCCATCTGGGGCAGATAATAAGTGATGCCGTTGCGGCGGGCGTATTCGGCCAGTTTCTTTTCACAGCGTGGCTTGGTGTGGATCACCTCCCAGCGCTGGCCTTCCGGAGCGGGTTTGAGCTCCCCGAAGAGCTCGTCGATCAAAACCGGTGTGTGGGTGGCCATACCGGGATCAGTATCGGTAATGCTCCGGCTTGTAGGGGCCTTCGATGGGAACGTTGAGGTATTCGGCCTGGTGCTTGCTCAGATGGGTGAGCTGCACCCCCAGCTTGTCCAGATGCAATCTGGCCACCTCTTCATCCAGCAGCTTGGGCAGGGTGTAAACTCCCAGTTCATGCTGGTTTTGCCAGAGGTCAAGCTGGGCCAGAACCTGGTTCGTGAATGAGCAACTCATCACAAACGAGGGATGGCCAGTGGCGTTGCCAAGGTTCACGAGGCGGCCCTCGGAAAGCAGGATGATGGCTTTGCCATTGGGCAGGTGGATCTCATCGACCTGGGGCTTGATGGTTTCCCGGGTGACGCCTTCCAGGGAATAGAGCTTGTCCACCTGGATCTCGTTGTCGAAATGGCCGATGTTGCAGACAATGGCATGGTCTTTCATTTTAAGCATGTGGTCCACGCGGATCACGTCGCAATTTCCGGTGGCGGTAACATAGATATCCGCCTCATCGAGCAGGTTGTCGATTGTATTGACCTCAAAACCTTCCATGGCGGCTTGCAGGGCGCAGATGGGATCGATCTCGCTGACGATCACCCGGGCGCCAAAGCCGCGCATGGACTGGGCGCAGCCTTTGCCCACGTCGCCGTAGCCGCAAACCAGCACCAGCTTGCCTGCCACCATCACGTCCGTCCCGCGCTTGATCCCGTCTGCCAAGGATTCGCGGCAGCCGTAGAGGTTGTCAAACTTGGATTTGGTGACCGAATCGTTCACATTGATGGCCGGGAAGAGCAAATCCCCCTGGGCCAGTTTCTGGTAGAGGCGGTTCACGCCTGTGGTGGTCTCTTCGCTTACGCCCCTGATGCCTTGGGCTTGGCGATGCCATTTTTGGGGGTCGTCCTTGAGGCCGTCGATCAAAAGTTGCTGCAGGATGCGCAGTTCGTTGGGCTCAGTTTGCGCTTCGGGCAGCTTACCGGTGGCGGAAAATTCCTCTTCCAGCCTGTAGCCCTCATGCACCATCAGGGTGGCGTCCCCCCCGTCGTCAACGATCAGGTCCGGCCCGCCCTCCGGCCAATCAAGGGCCTTCAGGGTGCATTGCCAGTATTCCTCCAGGTTTTCGCCCTTCCAGGCAAAAACAGGGGTTCCGCCAGCGGCGATGGCCGCCGCGGCGTGATCCTGGGTGGAAAAGATGTTGCAGCTGGCCCAGCGCACCTGCGCCCCCAGCTCGATCAGGGTTTCGATCAAGACAGCCGTCTGGACCGTCATGTGCAAACTGCCTGTGATGCGGGCTCCCCGCAGGGGTTTTCCAGCGCCATATTTCTGGCGCAAGGCCATCAGGCCCGGCATCTCAAGTTCTGCCAGGGCGATCTCTTTGCGGCCGAATCCGGCCAGAGTTATATCCGCGACCTTGTAGTCCATATCATCCGTCCTGTTCAAAAAATCAGGTGCCGGACCCAAGCCTGGATCCGGCACGCTTGTTAATTTATCTTCTGTGGAATCCACCGCCGCCGCGTCCGGAGGAACGGCGGTCGCCGCCCCGGTCGTCACGCCTGGGTGGACGTTCATGCTTGGGAGCGTTGGGATCGGGCTCGGGATTGCCGGCCACGCCTTTCATGGTGAGGGACAGCTTGCCTTTTTCCATGCCCAGGGATTTCACATGGACGATATCGCCCAGCTTCACCATGTCTTCCGGATGGCCGATGCGGGTGTGGTGCATCTGGGAAACGTGTACCATGCCTTCCTTAGCGCCGTTCAGAATCTTCACGAAAACGCCGTAGGGCTCGATCCGGGTGACCGGTCCTTCGAACTCCTCACCCACTTCGGGATCGATCGCGATGCCTTTGATGATCTCTTTGGCCTTCATGATCGAATCTTTGTTCGGCGAGAGGATCCGCACGGTGCCGTCGTCGCTGATGTCGATCTCCACCTGGCAGGCTTCAATGATCGATTTGATCATCTTTCCGCTCGGCCCGATGATCTCGCCGATCTTATCGACGGGAACCTTGAAGGCTTCGATGCGCGGTGCGGTTGGAGCCAGATCTTCCCTGGGCTGGGCAATGCATTCCTGCATGATATCCAGGATCCTCTGGCGGGCGGAGTGGGCCTTCTGCAGGGCAATGCGCATGATGTCTTTGGTGATGCCTTCGATCTTGATGTCCATCTGCATGGCGGTGATCCCTTCACGGGTGCCTGCGCACTTGAAATCCATATCGCCAAGATGGTCTTCGAGGCCCATGATATCGGTTAAAACAACGTATTTGTCGCCTTCCATTATCAGGCCGTTGGCGATCCCGGCAACGGGCGCCTTGATCGGAACGCCGGCCGCCATCATGGCCAGGCAGCCGCTGCAGATCGAGGCTTGGGAGGAGGAGCCGTTTGATTCCAGGGTGTCGGCAACAATACGCATTGTGTAAGGGAAGGATTCCCGGTCCGGCAAAACAGCCGTCAGAGCGCGCTCAGCCAGGTTTCCGTGGCCCAGCTCGCGGCGCCCCACGGGGCCCATCCTGCCGGCTTCGCCCACACTGAAAGGCGGGAAATTGTAATGCAGGTAAAAGTGCTTTTTATACTCGACCTCAAGGCCGTCGATCACCTGTTCGTCGCTGCCGCCGCCCAGGGTGACGGAACCCAGGGACTGGGTTTCACCTCTGGTGAACAGGGCTGAACCGTGCACAACCGGCAGAACGTCGATCTCGCAGGTGATCTCGCGGATGTCGTCCAAACCGCGGCCATCCACCCGATGTTGTTTGTGCAGGATGGATTCGCGCACATAGCGGCGGATCAGCTCTTCATAAGCCTGCTTGTACCAGGGTTCGTTCTCTTCAAAGCCTGCCTCGTCCTCAGCCAGATATTTGGCCAGCATCTCTTCCTCAGCAGCGTCAAAGGCGTCCTGACGTTCCTGTTTGCCCAGGATCACAGCCGCTTCGGCGATGCGGTTGCCATATTCGCTTTCCACCCGGCTCATGATCTCGGCCGGAACCTCCAACAGCTTAACCTCCACCTTTTCCTTACCGGTTTCGGCAGCCATATCCATCTGCAGCGCGCAGAGTTTCTTGATCTCTTCATGCCCGGCGTAAACCGCGTCCAGCATGGTATCTTCGCTTAGTTCCAGGGCTGAGGATTCGATCATCACCACCGAGGTGGCAGAGGCGGCAACGTCCAGATTTAGCTTCGATGTACCGTTCATTTGGCTCTGATAGGGGTTCACAACGATCTGATCTTCGATCAGGCCCACTTTTACACCCGCGATGGGGCCGTGGAAGGGGATGTCCGAAAGGGTTAGAGCCAGGGAGGCGCCGAACACTCCCAGAGAGGAAGCGTCGGTCTCGCCGTCGTAGGCCAGAACGTTCAGGACCACGTGCACCTGGTTGCGGAATCCCTCTGGAAACAGCGGCCGGATGCTACGGTCGATCATACGGGCTGACAGGGTTGCGTCGGTGGTGGGCCGGGCTTCACGTTTGAAAAAGCCGCCGGGGATCTTGCCGCTGGCGTACATTTTTTCGATGTAATCGACCGTGAGGGGGAAGAAACTCTGGTTTTCCACCGCTTCTTTGCTCATGGTGGCGGTTACGAGGATCGCGGTGCCCCCGTAACGGATGAAGGCGCTCCCGTTGGCCTGTTTGGCCATTCTGCCGGTCTCCACGTAAAGGGGGCGGCCACAGAAATCGAGTTCGCGTTTGATGATGTTGAAGTTGTGCATTTACTTCTCCAGTTTTGTTCCGGGGGAGAAGAAGCAATAGGCTGAAAACAGCCCCGCGGCTTTCAGCGTATTGCTCATGCTCCCTCGGTGGTTGATGTCTCATGCCCGGAACTTACGCCCGGACGCTTAATAAAGAGAAAGGTGGATCCCGCCAATAGTTATGAAAGAATCCACCTCATTGTATCTTGGCTGAATTTACTTGCGGATCTTTAGCGCTTTGATCAGTTCCCGATAGCGGTTGATGTCTTTCCGCTTCAGGTAATCAAGCAAGCGCCTTCTCTGCCCGATCAGTTTCAACAGCCCGCGTCTGGTGCTGAAGTCCTTGCTGTGCTCTTTCAGGTGGCCGGTGATATCGTTGATCCGCCGGGTGATAAGAGCAACCTGGACTTCTGGCGAGCCGGTGTCTGATTCATGGAGTTTAAACTCTGCCATGATAGCCGTTTTGGCCTCAGGTTTCAGTGCCATTTCTTTCTCCTATGGAATTTTGGGTCAGCTTTTTGGGCGGTCCTGATTTGTCCAGTTCTTTTTTCCAAAGCAGGTTCCGATCTGGTTCCCGATTCGTCCTTAACTACCTGTTTGGAGAACGGTGGCGGATGAAAAAAGACGCCCGGATACAGGCGTCTTTTTCGCTATGTTTTACCCCGCAGGGTTATGATTTAGTTGAGTTTACTGATCAGGTCGTTCACGCGGCTGAGCCGGGCATTGATATCCGCTATGGCTTCGGCTTCGGTGGCCTTGCTCCTGGCGGTGTCAAGATTATCGCGCGCCCTGCCCAGAAGTGACTGGGCGCTGGATTTGGCGTCGTCACGCTGTTTTCTGAGGTTGGTGGCTTTCTTGCCGACCGCTTTGGAGGCCTGGCGGTCCAGATCCAGATAGTTGTTGTAAGCGTCGGTACCTCTGGATTGGAAAACAGAGGCCAGGATCACATAGGGCTGGTACAGGCTGGAGTTTTTGGAGATGGTGAGATTGGCATTCGTTTCCGCGTCGTTGTACTTGTTCTGGGAAAGGTAGATGGCGGCGAGGTTCAGATATACGTATTCGTTGTCCGGATCTACCTGCTTGAGGGCGTTGATCGTTTCGATCGCCTTGGTATCCTGGTTGTCCGTGCGGTAGAGATTCACCAGGTTCAGATAGGCGTTGGAGTTGTTGGGATCGTTCTTGATCAGGCCTTCATATTTGGTTATGGCGTCCTGGATGCGGCCGCTTCTCTGGTAGGCAGTGGCCAGCCTGCTGCTGATGATATCGTTGTCCGGTGCGAATTCGAAGGCCTTTTCCAGCATGGGGATGGCTTCGCTGTAGTTCTCTTCGTCATAGAGCATGAAAGCCAGGCGGACGTTGGCGGCCGAGTAATCCGGATCAAGGGTCAGGGCTTGGCGGAAAGCATCCTTGGCCTTGGTTTTACTGCCCTGCTGGTCGTATAGGTTGCCTACGGCGAACCAGGTTTCAGCATCTTTGTTGGCCTCGGCGAATTTTTCCATCAGGCTGATGCGTTTGGCGGTCTGGCCGGTCTTTTCATAGATCTCGTTGAGGGCGCGCATGATGCTCAGGTTCGCGGGATCGGCTGCGCTGCCTTTAAGCAGGGCTTGCTCCGCCAGTTCGTTGTTTTCCAGCTTCAGGTAGGTGTTGCCGAGGTATAAATAGGCTTCCACCTTGTCGGGTTTGAGGGCAACGACCTGCTTGAGGGATTTCTCAGCCTCGGTGTAATTGCCGTTGTTGTAATAGTTGGTGGCGATATTGAAGATCTTGTCCATTTCTCCGGAGATGAAGCCGTCGAGTTCCTTCATCATGCCTTCTTCCAGGGCTTTCCAGCGTGCGGTTTTTTCCTTGCCGACGTTGAAGCTCACCTGTTTCAGGTCGCCGGTGAGGGTGCTGTACATGCGCATCGAGATGTTGTACAAGCCAGCACGGCTTTCGCTCACGTTGCCCATCACGATCAGGTCTGAAGCGAGGTTTTTGGAGATCTCCACCATTTCCTCTATCTCCAGGTCCTCCACATCTGTGAAGCCGGTTTCCTTGAAGTTCTTCGCGGTTTCATCCATGTTCAGCAGGGTGTAGTTGGCATACTTGTCGAAGGTCAGATCCAGATCCCTGACTGTGAGTATCTTGGTGATGTAGCGGCTGGAGCTGTCCAAAGCCTTCAGAGGCAGCACCGCCACCTGGGTGGCGAATTCGGACTTGGCCACGGCTTCCTCGGCAGTTTGGTTACCCGCGCAGGCGTAGAGGCCCAGCAGGGCTGCGAGGACGATTATTATCCATTTGTTCATTGATTCCTCCCGGAAATAATATTTCTCTTTATTCCAATCCATTTTTAGCACCATTATCTGTCAAGAAAAAGCTATCAAACCTGGCCATCAGAGGATTCTCAGACTGCCGTGGCTTATACTCGCCAGCTTACCCATTTTACCTTTTAAAAGTAGAAACCCCGCATCCGAAAGTCCCTCGATCCGGCCGCGAATGATCATGTCCCCGCAATCGGCCTCTGCTTGCCGGCCCAGGCCATATAGGTTTTCCGCACACCAGGAGATGTAAGTTTCGGGGCTGTCCAGCAGCCCGGCATTCCTCTGAAGATTATGGATGAACAGCTGGGCCAGATACTGATTCGATACAGGCAATCCTATGTATTCAGATAAGATAGCCGCATCGAGTTCATGCAACACATCATCCCTGCCCACTCCGGTGTTCATACCAAGGCTGACCAGATAGCGGGATGGGTTTTGCAGATGGGCGCAGAGGATCCCGGCCAGTTTCCGTCCCTCCAGAAATATGTCGTTGGGCCATTTCAGGCGGAGGCTGGAAAGGCCGTAGAGCCGGTTCAGCAGGCGGATCAGGCAAAAGCCCACATAGAGGGGAAAGGAAGCCACTGGCCTGGGGTAAGGCAGATCAAAACTAAGCCACAAGCCGCCCGCGGGTGAATGCCAGGTGTTTTCGCCCCGGCCCTGCCCTCTGGTCTGCTCTCCGGTGCGGATGATCCAGCGGTCTTCGGGCGATCCGTTCGCGCGGATCCTTTCATACTCCAGTTTGGTGCTGTCCAGTTGCCTGTAAAATACTGAGGTGATCATGATATGTACATCGCGTCGCCGTAGCTGAAGAAGCGGTACTTTTCTTCAACGGCGGCCTGGTAGGCCCGGCGGATCAGGTGGTAACTTGCGAAGGCTGATATCATCATCAGCAGTGACGATCTGGGCAGGTGAAAGTTGGTTACCAGCGCGTCCACCGACTGGATCTTTCTGCCTGGATAGATGAAGATGTCCGTCCAGTGAGAGCCGCTTTTCAGCTGTCCCTCTTGCCAAAAGCTTTCCAGGGTCCGCACGGAAGTACTGCCCACGGCGATCACCCTGCGGCCCTCTGCTTTGGCGTCATTCACGGCTGTAGCTGTTGCCGCGGGAACGGTGCAAAACTCGCTGTGCATCTTGTGTTCATCGATGCGCTGGCTTTTCACGGGCAGGAAAGTGCCCATGCCCACATGCAGGATCACTTCGACTATCTGAACGCCTTTTCGCTTTAAGGCGGCGAGCAACTCAGCGCTGAAATGCAATCCGGCCGTGGGCGCGGCCACCGAGCCTGGATCGTTGGCATAGACGGTCTGATAGGCCTGGCGGTCCGAGTTTTCATCAGGACGTTTGATGTAAGGCGGCAGGGGAACATGCCCTATCCGTTCGATCTTTTGCCAGTAGGTTTCTGGCTCGGCGAATTCGATCTCGCGCAGGCCATCGCCGTCCGCCAGGGAGATCCAGCCCCTGAGGCCAAGCGAAAAATCAAGCCACTGCGCGGTTTTCAGCCGTTTGCCGGGATGGACCATGCACTTCCAGCGGGAACCTTCCAGCCTGTGCAGCAAGAGAACTTCGATCCTGGTGCCGTTTTGTTTTTGTCCGAAGAGGCGGGCAGGGATAACTTTGCTGGAATTCACCACCAGGACTTCGCCGGGGGCCAGCAGGTCCAGAATGTCGGCAAAAGCACCGTGGACAATTGCTCCTGTGGCCCGGTCAACCCGCATCAAGCGGGACCGGCTTCTTTCCTCGAGGGGATACTGCGCTATAAGTTCCGGAGGCAGATGGTAGTTGTAGGACTCAATATCAAGTAAATCGGTCATTGTGTGTCACCCGTGAACCTCTCGTCCGATCCCCGCATTTGCCGCGGCCATCAGGCGGGAGGCGCTTAACTGCCTGTGCCCTGAGGGTTAAGCAGGGGAGCAGACAGTCCTCCGTCCAAAACGATGTTCTGTCCGTTCAGGTTGGCCAGCCCGGAGCTCAGTAATAACTCACTGAGGTGGCGGATCTCATCCAGGGATATCAGCTTTCCGGTCGGGCTCAGCCGGCGGTAAGCCTCGAAATAGCTTTGGCGGAAAGCCAGGTATTCACCTTCGAAGTCGCTCTTAAGATCGGTCTCCACCGGCGCTGGTGAGATCGAGTTGATCAAAACGTTGTCTGGCGCGGTTTCCAGGGCCACGCTGCGCGCCAGGTTCACGATCGCCGCTTTGGCCGCGGCATAGGCTGAGCCTCTGTTAAGGCCTGTTGATACTACATTGGATCCGAACAGCACGATCCGTCCGAATTTCTGTTCCAACATACCTGGAAGGCAGGCTTTGAGGACGTTGCAGGCCATCGTGACGTTGGTTCCGAACACCTCTTGCCAGATCTCTGGATCGCCGTTGGCCATGGTTTGGGCGTCATAACTGCGTACCGCGGCTGTGTGGACCAGGCTGGCAGGAACGGCGTTCAAAATATGGCAGGCCTCTTCCACAGAGGCTTTGAGCTCATCAAGATCGCGCAGGTCGCAGGATCTGAGATGGATCCCGCTTTGGTCCCGCAGAGCTTCCAGGCGGCTGGAGTCTTTATGGTAAAGCAGCAGCAGCGGCTGGCGCGATCCCGCCCAGGATTTGGCCAGGAAAGAACCCACCTGGCCATTGGCGCCGGTGATGATCAGCAATGGCTTCATAGCTGGATTATCCGCTCCACCAGGCGCAGCGCGACCTCAAATTTGTCGCCGCTGAGCTCAAGCGGCCTGGCAGTTTTGGCCTGGCCCGCGCTGATGAGCGAAAGCTTGGTCTGGTCCGAGCCGGCGGTATCGAGATGGTTCACGCAGATCAGATCCAGATTCTTGCGCAACAGTTTTTCCCAGGCGTTGGCAACCAGCTTTTCAGTTTCGGCGGCAAAGCCGATCAGTTTCTGCTTCTTGGTTTTCTGTTTGCCAAGCTGGGCCAGGATATCCGGGGTAGGCACCAAATCCAGGTTGAGGCTGCCGCCTTTCTTGATCTTTTGGGAAGCGGCCTTGAGTGGCTTGAAATCCGAGACCGCGGCGCATTTAACAATGATCTGGCTGCCCTTTGCGGCCTTGATCACGGCGTTTTGCATCAGCTGGACCGTGGGCGCGAAGATCGCCTCGTGGAGGTAATAGGGCGGTTTTTCCTCCATCAGTCCGTGGACCAGGGTTACCTGGGCTCCCCTGAGCGCGAAGGCCCGGGCGATGGCCAGCCCCATTTTGCCGCTGGATTTGTTGGTGATCAAACGCATGGGATCTATCGGTTCGGCAGTCGCGCCAGCGGTTACCAAAACCTTGATCCCGCGCAGATCTTCGGGATATTCCAGATAGCAGCGGACGGCATAAACGATCTCAGGGTTGGGGGGATATTTGCCCTTGCCTTCATAGCCGCAGGCCAGCAAGCCCGTAACCGGCTCCAAAATATGATTTCCGCGCTCTCTGAGAACGCTCAGGTTGGCTTGGGTGGCGGGATGCTCATACATATTCACATTCATCGCCGGCACGAAGAGCACAGGTTTTTTGTGCGCCAGAAGGGTGGCGGAAAGCAGATCGTCGGCAATGCCCATGGCTGCTTTGGCCAATATGTTCGCCGTGGCGGGTGCCACCACGATCAGATCCGCCCAATCGGCAAGATCGATGTGCGGTATGGGGTCGGAATCCTCAAACAGCGAGTTGTGGACGCTTTGATGGGTGATGGCGGCGAAATTGATCCGCGAGACGAAGCGCTGGCCGTTGTCCGTGAGTACCGTCTTCACCACAAATCCGGCTTTGCTGAGCAGGCTGGCCAGTTCAATGGCCTTATAAGCGGCGATCCCGCCGCTCACACAGAGTAGAATCTTCTCTTTCATGATAGTCTCATAGGTCCTTTGTTCCCAACTTTTTGCCCGTTATCCATTGTGTCAATCCAAAACATCTGCCCCACTCCCCTTTTCAGCGCCAGATCACAGCGGATCCGGGCTGGATTCGCCAGCCACCATCAAGCTTGTCAAACTCGCCAAGGCTTGCCAGGACCTGCCCTGTGCCGATAAGCGTGTAATCTTGCTCCCAGGCGGAAAGGTTCAACACGGCGAAGATGGAGCCAGAGCCGTTGTAGCGTTTCCACGCCAGCAGCCCCTCCGGCGCGTCGCAAAAGGCGAATTCCCCCTCCGTGAACAGGGGATCGGACTTGCGCAGGCGGATCAGGTTCCGGTAGAATCCACGCAGCTCCTTTGCCTGCTCCTCCCGCTCCCAATCCCAGTTGAAGGGCCGGCGGTTGTCGGGATCCCGGCCGCCCAGCATGCCGATCTCGTCGCCGTAATAGATATGAGGGGCTCCCACAAAGGTCATCTGGAAGACCAAGGCCTGCTTCAGACGCTCGATCCTGCCTTCAGCCAGTTCCAGGATGCGCACAGTATCATGGCTGCCCAGCAAATTCATCATCGCGCCCGCGGCTTGCAGCGGATACTGGGCCAGGCCTTCCTGGATGCGTTCACGAAAGCTGTCGCGGTCGCCCAGGCCCAAAATGAAAAATTCCAGCACCGGGTCCTTGAAAAAGGCGTAATTCATCACCGCGTCGAAATAATGCGGGCCAACCCAGCCGCGCGCGCTTTGCCAGATCTCGCCAATGATCCAGGCATCCGGCTTAAGTGACTTGACCGTGCCGCGGAAAAGCTCCCAAAACCAGTAGGGAACCTCATCCGGAACGTCCAGGCGGAAACCGTCGATGCCTATTTCCAGCAGCCACCAACGCACGCAATCAAGGATGTGGTCCACCAAGGACTGGTTGGGAACGGCCTGTTTGATGTCTTTCACGTAGTTTTCGGCCGGATGGACGCGGCTAAGGTCAAAGTTGAGGTCCGGCATGTCCTTGATGCCCCACCAGCACTGATAGTAATCCATGGGTTTGAAGTCCGCCGGCAGAGGATCCGGCAGCGGCCATTTCCGCCAGTCGTACCAATTCCAGTATTCCGATTCCGGACCCTTGTCCACGCAATCACGAAAAGCCCAAAAATCTTTGCCGGTGTGGTTGAAAGCCACGTCCAGGATAACGCGGATCCCGGCTTCGCGGGCTTCTTTGACCAGCGTTTGCAGTTCCCCGGCGCTGCCAAAATGGGGATCCACCTTTTTAAAGTCCGCGGCGTCGTATTTGTGGCTGGAGCGGGCTTGCCAGAGGGGGTTGAAGTAGATCACGTTGATGCCCAGGTCCACCAGATAGGGCAGTTTCTGGCGCACGCCGGCAAGGTCTCCGCCGTAGAAGGACCACCAGTCCGGTTTCCCCGCTTCCAGCCAGGGACTTTGCTTGAGGCCGGCGATGTCGGTCCAGTCTTCCACCAGATGAAAATACTCGCGGTGCGGCGGCAGCAATTCCCCCTCCGGTGGCGGAGTGCGGCAATCAGCGTAGTAATCCTCGCTGAAATCGGGGTCGTTGCCGGGATCGCCGTTGCGGAAGCGGTCCGGAAATATCTGGTAGATGATGGCTTCCCTGGCCCATTTGGGAACGCGGAAGACTGGCAATGCTGAAAGCTCCAGCCGGCGTTGTTCGGCTTGGGTTTCGGATAAGCTGAAGCCGCCGGCGCCATAGAACAGAATCGCGCCCGCGGCCTTGATCCGGATCAGCGCTCCGGTCTCCGCTTGGCTGCAGGCAAAGCGGCAATGATACACTTCTTTGCTGCCGGTCACGCCCAGGCGGTAAAGTTTGTATTCCCGGCCTCCGATGCTGGCGCTCAGCTGAGCGTCCAATCCCGGATGCCAGTTGAAGCGGAGCTCAAAATCATTCTCAGCCAGGCGGTTTATCTCCAGATAGCGCCCCTCGCGTTCTGCCAATCGGGAAAGATCTTCCAGCGCTTGTTCCCAGGTGAGGCCAGGTTTGGCTTTGTGGCTTACTTCCAGGATGGAGTTCTCGCCACCGAAGGGATCCGCCTCACGCCTGAGATTGGCCGGGTCCGCCAACCAATTGCCGTCCACGATCAGTTTGTAGCGATAGAGGCCGGGCTCCACATCCAGTTTGAGGATAAAGATGCCGCCGATGTCGATCAGGTCCAGGATCTCCCAATCGGTGAAATCGCCGGTGATTCCCACCAGATGTTTCCCGGCGGTGGGAGCCTGGTATTTGAAATTTATCTCAGGCATGCCGGGGTCCGCGCGGAGCTGTTCAAGATTTGCCCTTCCCGCCCTTTTTTTTCCTGGAAGGCTTGTTGGCTTCGGATTTCGTTTCGCGCAGATAATGGGTTTTAAGGAACTGGCCCGTGAAAGACTTCTTGTTTTCGATGATCTCTTCGGGAGTGCCGGTCGCGACTACATATCCGCCGGCCTCACCGCCTTCCGGGCCCAGGTCAATCACCCAGTCCGCGGTTTTGATCACATCCAGGTTGTGCTCGATCACCACCACCGTGTTGCCCATCCGCACCAGTTTGGCAAGCACTTTCAGCAGCCGGTTGATATCGTCGAAATGCAGGCCGGTGGTGGGTTCATCCAGCAGGTAGAGGGTGCTGCCGGTGCTTACCTTGCTCAGCTCCCGGGCCAGTTTGATCCGCTGGGCTTCGCCGCCGGAGAGGGTGGTGGAGGGTTGCCCCAGCTTCATATAATCCAGCCCCACCTCCATCAGGGTCTCCAGTTTGGGCTGGATGGAGGGGATGTTGGCAAAAAACTCATAGGCCTCCTGCACATCCATATCCAGCACCTCAGCGATGTTCTTGCCCTTGTAGCGGATGCCGAGGGTTTCATGGTTGTAGCGTTTGCCTTTGCAGACCTCGCAGGTAACGTAGATATCCGCCATGAAGTGCATCTCGATCTGGTTCACCCCCGCGCCCTGGCAGGCTTCGCAGCGCCCGCCGCGCACGTTGAAAGAAAAACGCCCGGCGCTGTAACCCCGCACCTTGGAAGCTGGCAGCTTGCTGTAAAGCTGGCGGATGGGATCAAAAAGCTTGATGTAGGTGCTGGGATTGGAGCGCGGGGTGCGGCCGATGGGATCCTGGTCGATGCAGATCACCTTATCGATATGCTCCAAACCCTCTATGGCTTTCATCTTTCCCACCTTGTGCGTGCTGCGGTAAAAGTGGTTCTGCAGGTGGGGATAGAGGGTCTGGTTGATCAGCGAACTCTTGCCGCTGCCCGAAACCCCCGTAACGCAAACGAACATCCCCAGGGGGATATTCACATCGATGTTCTTCAGGTTGTTCTGCTGCGCTCCGTGGATGGCGATCACCCGGTCATCGGCTTTGACCCGCTTTTCCGGGATGGGGATGCGCATCCTGCCGCTCAGATAGGCGCCGGTGAGGGATCGGGCATTCTTCACCATCTCCTCGACGCTGCCGGAAACAACGATCTCGCCACCGTGGATCCCGGCCCGGGGGCCAAAATCCACCACCCGGTCCGCGCTGCGGATGGTGTCCTCGTCGTGTTCCACCACGATCACGGTGTTGCCCAGGTCCCGCAACTGGCAGAGCATTTGGATCAGCTTTTTGTTATCGCGCTGGTGCAGCCCGATGCTGGGTTCGTCCAGGATGTACATCACCCCCACCAGCTGGCTGCCAATCTGGCTGGCAAGCCGGATGCGCTGGCTTTCGCCGCCGGAAAGGGTGGGCGAACGCCGGTCCAGGCTCAGATAGTGCAGACCTACACTGGCAAGGAATCCCAGCCGGTTCCTGATCTCCTTGAGGATCTCCGCGGCGATGAGCAGCTGATTGCCGCTGAGTTTCAGCTTGTCAAAGAATTCCCCGGCTTCCCGAACGCTGTAGGCTGTGATGTCGCCGATGTTCTTCTCCCCCACCCGCACGGCCAGGGAAGAGGCTTTCAGCTTTTTCCCGCCGCATTCCGGGCAGGGCTTGTCGCTGATATACTGCATGTAATAGCGCCGCATGTCCTCGGAGGTGGTTTCATGCATGCGCCGCTGAAGGGTTGGGATCACCCCCTCGTGGCGCATCATGAAGCTGCCGGAGCCGCGTTCATTGGCCCAGGCGATCTTGAATTTCTTGCCCTTGGAGCCGTAGAGGATCAGCTGTTTAACGATATCCGGCAGCTGGTACCAAGGGGTAGTGAGCGAAAAATCGTAAGCCTTGGCCAGGTTGCGCACGGTATTCAGGGTCCAGCTGTCCTGCTTGACCTCCAGCCTGCCCCAAGGCGCCACGGCGCCTTCCATGATGGTGAGTTCAGGATTCGGCACCACCAGGTCCGGATCGAATTCCAGCTTGTAGCCCAGGCCGTTGCAGAGGGGGCAGGCGCCGATGGGACTGTTGAAGGAAAAATGCTGGGGCGAAAGTTCCTCGAAACCGATGTTGCAGCGAGCGCAGGAATTGGTGGAGGACAGCAGCTGGATCTCGTTTTCGTCAGTAAAATCGATCTTCACGAGGCCGTCGGTGAGCTTCAGGGCCAGTTCCAGGGAATCAGCCAGCCTGGATTCGACCCCTTTTTTGATCACCACGCGGTCGATCACCACATCGATGTCGTGTTTGCTCTTTTTATCCAGCACGATCTCTTCGTCCAGATTGCGCAGCTGGCCGTTGATCAGCACCCGCACAAACCCTTCCTGGCGCAGTTCTTCAAACTGCTCTTTGTGCTCGCCCTTGCGCCCCTGGGCGATGGGAGCAAGGATCTGGAAATTGCTGCCGGCAGGCTTTTGCATCAGATGCGCGATCATCTGGTCCACGGTCTGGGAACCAACCGGATCGCCGCAAATGTGGCAATACTGCTTTCCCGCCCGCGCGAACAGCACCCGCAGATAATCATAGATCTCGGTGACCGTGCCCACCGTGGAGCGAGGATTCTTGCTGGCCGATTTCTGCTCGATCGCGATCGCCGGAGAAAGCCCCTCGATGTAGTCCACCCGCGGCTTTTCCATCTGGCCTAAAAATTGCCGCGCGTAAGCAGAAAGAGATTCCACATAGCGGCGCTGGCCCTCGGCGTAGAGTGTGTCAAAAGCCAGGGAGGATTTTCCCGATCCGGACACACCGGTGAAAACAACCAGTTGGTCGCGGGGAAAGGAAAGGTCGATGTTCTTCAGATTGTGCTCGGAAGCACCTTTTATCAGTATTTTGGTCTTCAAATCTCATACCTCATCACCGCGCAGGGAATTTGGACGGCAGAGATTTGTCAAATGAAAAGTATAAACCATCAGGTTACAAGCCGTTAAGGAACGTAAATTGCATCGCTCGTTGCTTTAATGCCGCCTGTGGCGCTTCTGGCCAAAAACTTGGCTTGATTTTACTTGACAATATATCAAGCGGTTACAAAATGGCGATAAGAGGTCAAAAATGAAAAGATCGATCTGGCTGGCCGGCCTTATGCTCAGCCTTTGCCTGGGGGCTTCCGCCCTCACCATATACGATGTCCAGTACACCGCTTCCCGGGGCGTGGATAATTCCTATCCCTCTGCCTATCTGGGAAAGCAGGTCACCCTGGAAGGGATCGTCACCGCCACCGGCTACCGCGGGGAAGGTTTTTTCCTCTCAGAAAAGATCAGCGGTGCCTGGCGCGGCATCTACATTCTGGACAGCAGTTATAAACCCTTTGTGGGAAACTATGTCCGCCTCAGCGGAGAGGTTGCCGAGCATTTCGGCATGACCTGCATCCGCGATCTGAATTCTTTCCGCGTCCTGGACGGCAACCGCACCCTGCCCAGCCCGGCGGTCATCAGCACCGGCCAGCTTGGCAGCGCTATGGAGGCCGAGGCTTACGAAGGCGTGTATGTGCGGCTGGTGAATTCCGCCGTAACCGGAGCCAAAGCCCGGAACGGCAGTTTCACTGTCAGTGACGGCAGCGGCCAGTGCGGAGTAGTGTTGCAAAGCTTTGGCGGCAAGGCCTCCTCCCCCGCGGTCGGCACCCAATATGCCCAGATCGCCGGCGTGGTCACTTTCAGCTACGGAGAATACCTGTTGAATCCGTTTTCCGCCGCCGGACTCCAGGTCCAGCAGCCTGTTTCCGTGCAAAACCGGAGCTGGGGAAAGATCAAATCCATCTATAAATAAAGCAGCAAGGAGAGACGATCATGAACAAATTTTTCAAAAAGGTGCTGGTTATGGGTGGCGTGGCCCTTGCCGCCCACTTTGGTTTGAAAGCTTACAAACGCATCAACGGGCTTACGAAGCTGGACAAATCCCTGCCTGAATTTCTGAACAATGTTTACGGCGCCAAACCCAAACTCGGCATCAACCAGACCCTGAACCTGCTGAGCATCAAGCTCGGTTTCCCGCAGGAGATCCTGGACAAGCACACGGACATCGAAACCACCGTGCGCGAATACATCGACGACTTCTATCCGGAAATGGCCAAAGGCGCCATCAACATCGAGATCTACGCCAAAACCGAAGACGAAGGCGAAGAACCGGTTGTCGAAACCGAGATCCCGGAGGTCTGAGACCCGCCTGACGGCTCTGCACAGTTAGCCAAACAGGTCCTAACCCTTTCCCAAACCCGTTTTCACTGCGAACGCGGGTTTTTTTATCAGCTGGGTGGGGTGAGCCCAACTGTTATTGCAGATCTGAAAGCAAAACCGCTCTTACCTTCCAAGAATTTCTGCCGCTCCGCGACCGATGATCAAGGTTTTATCCGGCGCTAACCGCGAAATGGAACATTACACCAAATCCTCTGGTGCTCACGCTTTTTCATAAGTTATGACGGTCATTCAAATTTATTGCTTGACAGTATCAATTTGAATCTGCGAATAACGATCAACAGCATTTTCACTGGAGGTGAGAGTCATGCAGACAGTCAAATTTTTCGTCTTGTTAGCGCTGCTCGGATCGATCGGGATCCTGGGCGCGGACGTTTTTTATTCAACCGCCGCGGGCGGAAACTGGAACAATGTTGGTACCTGGGTTGGGAACGTCGCTTCAACTCCGGGAGCCGAAGATGATGTTTTCATTTATGGGCCGGTTTACGTGCCCGCATGGACGACGGTAGCCTGCCACAACCTGACCGTGGACGGTTCCGCGGCTTTGCTCAGGAACGCCACTGATGCTCCCGGAACCGTGAACATTGGTGGAGACCTGGCCCTCTTGAACGATGGCGGGATCGTGAGCACCCTCAGCACATTGAACTATTATATCACTTTGAACCTCGACGGCGATTTCAGCCAGGCTGGACTCTGCCAACCCGGGATTTTCAAATTTTCCGGCAGCCAGGACAGGCACCTGTCCCAAAGCCCGGGCTACAGCCTGGCGCCATATCAATTTGTTGATGTGACGGCTGGCATAACCCTGCACATCGACACGGATTTTGCCGCTTCCTCCTCCCACGCGTCCAACCTTGTTGGTTGGCGCTCCACAGCTTCCACTAACTACAACCTTAGCCTGGCAGGATCGGCAGACCTTGCTTTGACCAACGTTGATCTCCTGCGGGCAAATTTGAGCAGCGAAGGTACCCGAGCCTTGATCTGGGAAAACACACGCAACGGCAGGATCGATAACTGCACCCTCGAGGATATCCATGTCCAATCCACCGGCATTACCCAACTGGGTTACGGAGTTGTTCTGAGGGATGTTGTGAATCAGGCCACGCTGTGCAATTTCGCCACCAGCGGCGGAATAACCCTCAACCTGGAAGGTGACTTTGATAATTTCGGAGAACTGAAATCCTATCCCGAGGCGTTTTATGGACTGGCTGTCACCAGCAGCGGAAACATCTACAATCATGGCTTTTTCCAGCCTATCTCTCTAACCCTTGACGGTACAGGTGAAAGATACCTGTCCAGCTCCGCGGAGCATCCTTTCATGACCACTGCCAGCATTACGGTAAACACCTCCGTGGGGACCATCCACGCCGCCTCGGATCTGCATTTTTACAACTGTGTGCAGCTGTACGGAGGCACCTTCTCATTGTCAGATGGCACCCGGGAGGATTTTGACCTCTATCTTACAGGTTGCAGGACTAATAATTCCACTTTCCTGGGAGGCAGCGCTTCCATCCTGCAGGCCAGCGCTATAAGAGGAGTGGGCACCACTATCCAAAGTTTTGCCCTCTACGGAGATATCAGCTTCGCGTCCGGCTGCACGCTCACCGACGTTGTCAATCACGGGATCCTGCAAAACGATAGCGGCAGCGGTGCAGCCAATGTCCTTATTAATGGCAACTTCCCCAACTACGGAACGCTGCGCGACCATCCCGACAACAACACGCTGATCGTGAATGTAAGCGGCGACCTGCAAAACCATGGCACCTGGACAGCCCAGACCACAAACCTTGTTTCCACTTCTTCTGCGCAAAGCATCATGTTTCCCCAGGCCCATCCCTGCCAAAGCGTAAGTTTCAACGACACCAACAGCGCTTCAGCGGTCCGCGCCGTTGGTGACATCTGGTTCCAGAACTGCTCGCTGGATTTCAACTCCTGCGATCTGGTCCTTGATACCGCTCCCAGCGGGCTATACATCACCGCTGGTAACCTCAGGGAGGTTAACATTCAGAGCGTGGCGGAAAACGTGATCGATATGAGCGGCGGCACCCTCAGCTCTGTTACTTTCCAGTCCATAACCAATGCCGGCACCCTCAGCTATAATGGGGCTGGAACCATTTATGGCGACCTGGTGAACAACGGCTACATCCAAAATCACACCACTCCCAGCAGCTGCATCCTCACGGTGCAGGGAAGCATCACCAATAATGGCTGGATCCGCGATAATCCCTCAGGTAACGCGTTTGTGGTCAAATGCTGGGGAAATATTGTGAAATCCGGCATCATCAGCTGCAGCCAGATGTATATCAACGGCACTGCGAACCAGACCGTCAACCGGGGCGGTTCCCTGGCACCAGCCGTCTTTTATCTGGTGTCCGAACTCGGCTACTCCCAATGGTTTCTGAACGGTTTGCCAAGCGGCTACACCAATACCCAGATCAGCATTCCGATCACCAACAACGATGTTTTGGGCACCTGGCAGCCTTATTATCCCAACACCGATACTTGGGGCAGAACCATCACCATCCAGGCCGCAGGCCTTCCCGCGATCCCTCAGAATGTGTGGATGGAAACTATACAGCCAGGCGAGGCGCTGCTCCACTGGAACGAAGCCGCCAATGCCAGCAGCTACGGGATCTATGTTTCCGATGACCCTTATGGCGGTTTCACCCTTCTGTGGGATAACATTATCGATCCCAACCCGGGAGACGGCACTGTGGAGTTCACCATCTCAACTACAGACGCAAGGAAATTCTTCCGGATCGTCGCGCGCAACTAGCCGTTTTTCCAGCTCGGCTCCCAGTATCATTACGGGATAAATACGGGATCAATACGGATTTCATCCGTATTGATCCCGTATTAATACCGTATTGATCGCAGGAGCCGAATGGGATTTTTCAACCGAGTGGCTGACTGAGGCAATCCCTTATCAACCATGCCAACTTATCTTGGGTTGCCAAATCCCTGCGCTGACTCTGCCCAGCAGCAGAATCTTAACCTGGACACACAACCCCGCCCTGTGCTGGGTGCAGCACTATAGGCGGGGTGTTTCAACCCCCGCAGCAGGGGTAACCAGGCAACAGGATACAAGCCCGCGGGTTAGAGGAATTTGCGGAGCGATTAATCGCTTCGCCATATTGTTCGGAGAGCAAAACAACGCATCTCTGATCCGAGTTAAACCTTGTAATTTGTGGAAGTTCCTTTTCCCGCTGCCGCTCCTAAAAGTAAAGGTCCCGCTTGCCCTGTTTCATCTCCTCCAGTTTGGCTGTGACAGAGGCCCGCATGGTTTCATCCTCGATCTTGGCGAGTTCGTTGTCGATCAGCTGAAGCCCGGCCTTGAGGGTGCGTTCGGAGGAGAAATCGTGCAGATACTCCGAAAAGGTGAGCAGGGCATTGGGGGTGCAAAAGCGTTTCACGAAGCCGGGAATGGCAAATTCCATGAAGTGTTCCCCGGTGCGTCCGGCGCGGTAGCAGCTGGTGCAAAACGAGGGAATATAGCCGCCTTGGGCGAGCTCATAGATCACGTCGTCCAGGCTGCGGGTATCGCCCAGCACAAACTGGCTTTTCTTGCGGGATTCCTCGTCCTTGGCGGAATAATCGCCCACGCCGATGCTGGATCCGGCGTCGATCTGGGAGATGCCGTAGCGCAAAACCTCGTTGCGGAGGGCAATGGGCTCGCGCGCCGTGAGGATCATGCCGGTGTAGGGAACGCTGAGACGGATCACGGCCACCAGGTGTTTGAAATCCTCGTCCGAAACCTGATGCGGCGGCTTTTCAGTGAACTCGGTTCCGTTGGCCGGCTCGATGCGCGGGAAGGAGATGGTATGCGGCCCCACGCCGAAGGTGTCTTCCAGGTGGATGGTGTGGTAAAGCAGGCCCAGCACCTCGAATTTCCAGTTGTAAAGGCCCATCAGGGCGCCGATGCCGAGGTCGTCGATGCCGGCTTTCATGGCGCGGTCAAGGCCATCCAGGCGCCAGAGGAAATTGCTCTTGGGCCCGCTGGGATGCAGCTTTCGGTAGGTTTCCTCGTGGTAGGTTTCCTGAAAGATCTGGTAGGTGCCGATGCCCACTGATTTCACGGTGCGGAAGCCCTCGATGTCCACCGGCGCGGCGTTGATGTTCACGCGGCGGATCTCGCCTTTTTTGTATTTGGTGGCGTAAACTGTCTGCACTGTTTCGGCAATGAATTCCGGCGAATATTTGGGATGCTCGCCATAGACCATGATCAGGCGTTTGTGGCCCCTTTCCACCAGGGACTGGGTTTCCCGCACCAGCTGCTCGTGGCTGAGGGTGGCGCGCAGGCACTCTTTGTTCGAGATGCGGAAGCCGCAATAGACGCAGTCGTTCACGCATTCGTTGCCCACGTAAAGCGGCGCGAAGAGCACAATGCGGTTGCCGTAGATGCGTTCCTTGAGTTCGTGAGCGCCTTCCAGGATCAGCTGTTTCAGTTCGAGATCGGTCACACTTAGCAGCGCGGCGGTCTCTTCCGGCTCCAGCCTGTTCTTGTCCAGGGATTTGGCAATGATCTCGCGGATGCGGGATTCGGGCGCGTTTTTCTGTGATTCGATCAGCGCTTCGATGGTGGCGGTGGGGATAAATGATTTCACCCCTTCGGTGTTGATGTTCATTTTATACTCCAGTTATATCTTCAAAGTGATGGTTTTCACTTTCACGGAGCGGATCTGGCCCAGTTTGCCGGAAAATGAGCCCAGGGTGTCCAGATCAGCTTCAAGAACCAGAAAGATCACGGATACGTTGCGGTCCCGCATGGGATAGCCAACGCGCATCAGCACGTGGGGGGCAAATTTGTGGATGAGTTCCGAAACTGGGCTGAAAGCCGCTTCGATGTCCTCCACCACAATGGTGACAATGTGCCGCTGAGGCTGCATGTAATTCTCCTGGTTAAGTATTTTTACAGGGATGAAGATACTTTGAAGCTTCAGGGGGACAACTTGTCCGCCCTCGATGCCGGAACGTATCCCTCATCTCAGGTTTGTTGCTGTGTTCCCAATATTTCCCGGCCGCAAATTTGGCAAGGGATTTTTTTAGACCCGGGCACAGCGCCCTATGCCGGTTTAGGTGGAATTATCGCTTAGTTCTGTTTCTTATAATCGTCGCCGGTTTTGAAGCCTACGGATTTGTTTTCCGGCAGGCCCTGCACCTTGATCTCGCCGAATTGTTTTTCGTAGCCCTCGATGTTCTTTTGCAGCAGGTTTAGCAGTTGCTTGCAGTGCTGGGGCGTGCAGACCACGCGGGTGTAGATCCTGGCGTCCGGGATCCCGGGCAGGATGCGGCCGAAATCGATGATGAATTCCGAGGGTGAATTGGTGATCACGAAGAAATTGGCATAGGTGCCCTCGCCGACCTTTTCGTCGATCTTGATGTTGATCTGGCCTTGCTGTTGGGGTTTATTCATGGTTTCTCCTAAATTAGATCTTGGTACTGGAACCTATGTCCGGAAGCGCGGATTTTGTCCATCAAAAACTTGTAATGCTCCGATCTTTGGCAGATCTCGGGGCAGCCCAGCACGAAGAGGCGTTCCTGGGCGCGGCTAACGGCAACATTCAGCTTTCGGTCCACTTTGCCGTCGGCGGAAAGGGCTTCCACGTTGCGCAGAACGTCGGCGCTGTGCAGGGGCAGGGTGATGATGATGTTTTTGCGTTCGGAGCCCTGAAAACGCTCCACAGTGTCTATGGTAATGTCTTTCAGGGCATCCGGAAGCTGCTTGCGCAGGGCGTGGATCATGGCCCGAAACGGCGCAACGATGCCCAGTTCGGAAACCGGGTCTGTGATGGAGCCGTTTTCAGTTAGCAGCCGGAGGATCTTCAGCGCGCAGTCCACCTGCAGGGGATCGTACCAGGCAAAGCGGGAGGGAGGAAAATCTATCCAGACCAGCCGGGAATCCAGAAGTTTTATGCCGCTGACAGGCAAAGGCTCTTTCTGCCTGGCCTGGGTGGATACCAAGCGGCCCTCGTAATAGGGCTGGACCAGCCCGGCGATCTCTTCGTGCATGCGGTAATGCTGGTGCAGCATGGTGGTGGAATCCAGCCAGCCATTGGCCTTGCAAACCCGGTCCAGCCGCTCCATCAGCGATTGGCCGTAGGAATCGTAGCAGAGCCCTGCCAGTTTTTCATTGCTGAACGAGAAGCCTTCAGCGGATTGCCGGGTGATTGGGGGAAGCTGGTTCTGGTCGCCGATGAGAATGGTCTTGCCGATCCTGGCAATGATGCCCAGGATGCTGTTTTCCATGATCTGCGAAGCCTCGTCGATCACCAGTTCATCGATGCGGACCACTTTGAGCAGATCGTTGAGCCAGGAGTTGCAGCTTTGCACGGTGGCCACCCAGACCCGGCAGGCCTTCAGCACCTCGGAAACATCCTGAAACTTCTTTCCCTCGATGCGTGTGTCCATCAGCTCTTCATCCACCTCTTCACTCTGTCCGGTGCGGATGAAATCGATGCCTTGCTGGCGCAGATTCTGGCAGATCTCGTCCACGGCTCGGTTCGTGAAGCTGAGGATCAGCACGTTCCTGTCCGTTCCGGTGTACAGCTTTTTGATGTAGCGGGTGAGCAGCCCGGAGGTTTTGCCGGTGCCGGGAGGGCCCTGAACGATGTGGTAATCCCGGGCAGCCAGCATGGTCTGGATCACCTGGTCCAGAGGGTCGGAAGGGATGTCGTTCAGAGGCGCCAGACGCGGTTGGGTGAGCCCCAGGAAGAGGCTTCTTTTTTCAGCTCCGGCAGCCAGGAAGCTGATGATCGAATTGAGCGGGCTGTAGAGCGAGGTTTCCAGGATATCGTGCTCCAAAGCCCAGAGTTGGTCCGTGAAATTGGTATCGATATGCCGCAAACCGCCGCGGATGGAGGCCTCCAGGTATTCCTCGCCGATACTGGCGATCCTGCCGCGCAGGATCTCCTGCTTGTCCACGCCGAGGCTCTGGCGGTAGAGCACAACGATGTCTCCGGCCCGGAAATCCGTGATGGCGCCGTCTCCGGAAAGCCGGAAGCGGATCTTGTCGAAGCGGACCTCATCCAGCCTGAGGTCTCCCAATCTGCGGTAGTGCTGCTGCTTTGCCTGGGCGCTTTCCTGCCAGAGGGCGTTGTGGCCGTAGATGCCTTCCGGGCCCAGGCCGCCGGTCTTTTCATACCAGATCTCGCGCACCAGCAGGCGCAGCTGCTCCAGAAACCATTGGTATTCGTGTTCTTCCAGGGAATTGAGCATCTTCACGAGGTTGCCCGCCTTTTCCTGAATGAAAGGGGGTTCCAGGCTGAATTTGCTTTTGCGCAGCCATTTGAACAAGAAGCCCGGAGCCAGGGCCAGATTGTGCATGATGCCCACCATGCGGTTGCGGCACATGATCAGGTCCTGCTCCAATTGCACGGTGCTCACCACGTGGCGCAGGCATTTGTCTCTGGCCCCGGAATAGAGGATGCTGCTGAAGCCCTGTGGCGTTCCTTCGCCGCAGTCGCGGATGATCATGTTGTAGGCCACCACCTGCATCTGCTGCTGGATCCAGACGTTGTCGCGGGGCGGCGAGCCGCTCTTTAGTTCCACGATGTGCCGTTTCCCATCGTGCTCATGCAGGATGTCCAGCCGGCCCTGCAGCCCGTAATCCGGGCAGATGTAGGAAGGTTCCAGCTGCACCGCGTCGCTTTGAAGGGAGCGGGCAAAACGGCTGATCACGGGGAAATGGAAGTCGCGGATGGTCCTGTAGATATTCTGAGCGCTATCCAGTCCCAGGGCGACCAGCGTGATCGGCTGTTTGGCGATGCTGGCGCGGAAAAGGTCCTGGTAATCGGCGTCCGGATCGGAGACCAGATCGTCCAAAATGCTGTTCACCATGATCCCCAGCACCATCTTTTCCGAGGCGGCGTCCCGGACCATGCGGTTCAGGATGTAAAATTCCGGCCGGGCGCCTTTGGGGGTGAAGCAATCCGCCGCGGCGCTGGCGTCGATCAGGAAATCCGGTTCCACAACGATGATGGTGGAAGGATTGCTCTGGAACCACTGCTGGCGTCCGCTGATCTGGGAAAGATGCAGGCAGTTCAGCGTGCAATACTGCCAGAGGACCTTGTTAAGCACGCTCCACTGCCGGCCTTCGCCCTTCATATCGTTCAGGAAGATGGTGCAGGCAGTCCCGTCCTCGAGCGTGGCCACGATCTTTAGCCCGCCCACCCGTTCCGCCTGGCGGATCAGTTCCCAGCGCTGGACCACGCAGGTGAAGCTGAGTTTGGGGCTGTGGCTGCCTATCCGGAATGGCTCCGCCTGGTTCCGGGCCAGGTAGCCGTCGATATCTTCATCCCGGGTGTCCGGATCCAGCCAGAGCAGCAGTTGCCGGACGGCATTGACGGCGCTGAACCACGTGGATTTGCCCGCGCGATAATCTTCCTCGTGGGCGGCTTTGTTGCAAACGATGCGCAGTTGGTTCAGCTGGGCCGAGAGCTCTGCCGGGGCCTCCAACCTTTCGTGCGCGTATTGCATCCGGGCGAAAAGGCCGCTGAAGCTGATCTGGCTGTCCGCGCTGAGCTTTTTATAGATCCCCTCCAGAAGCTGCCGCACCAGCAGCAGCTTGCTTTTCGGCTCCGCGGTGTCCGAGATCAGCTCACGCAGGCGCTCATAGGCCTGGGTGATCTGATCGGGAGGCAAAAGGGTCATTATTTGGTGCTTTTCCTCTTCAGATAGGTGGCGCGCACCCAGCCCCAGTTCAGGATCAGGTGCAGCAGCCCGCCGGCCAGGAAGAGGATGCCGCTGATCAGGTGCAGCTTGTACCAGGGGTCGAGCTCGGTGATGAGATAGCCGATGAGGCCGATCAGGACCAGCAGGGCCAGCAACAGCAGGATGGGGTTGAGGATCTTGAGGGCTTTGGTTTTCATTCTTCTTCTCCTGTTTCTTCGGAAGTGCTGAAAAAGGCCTGGACAAAAGCGTTCACATCGAAAACCTCCAGGTCGCCGATGCCTTCGCCCACTCCGATGAAGCGCACCGGCAGGTCCAGGTTATGCTTGAGGTTAAAGATTATCCCGCCCTTGGAGGTGCCGTCGTATTTGCTGAGGATGAGGCCGGAAAGTGGCATCGCCAGGTGAAAGTTTGTGGCTTGAGAAATGGCGTTCTGCCCCGTGGTGGCGTCCACCACCAGCAGGGCCTGGTGCGGCGCTTCGGGGATCAGCTTTTTGATGGTTCGGTCGATCTTGGCCAGCTCCTTCATCAGGTTTTCCCGGGTATGCTGGCGTCCGGCGGTGTCGATCAGCACCACGTCGTAGCCTTTGGCGAGGGCGGAGGAGATGCCGTCGTAGATCACGGAGGCCGGATCTGCATCCTGCTGTGAGCGGATCAGGCTCGCCCCGGCGCGGTCCGCCCAGATGGCCAGCTGTTCGATGGCGGCTGCCCGGAAGGTGTCTCCGGCGATGATCATCACCTTCTTCCCCGCTTTGATCAGCGCGTGGGCGATCTTGCCGATGCTGGTGGTCTTCCCCACTCCGTTCACGCCCACGAACACTATGATATAGGGCTTGCTGCCGATCTCGTCGAAGAGGCTTACGGCGTCTGCGTAATCTTTGGTAAGGATGTCCTCCATGATCTCCTGCAGGGCCGTCTGCACAGTGGCGGCTTCGGTGATCCGCTCAACCCGGATCCTCTCGGTGAGGCGTTCCATGATCAGCCCTGTCATCTCCACCCCTGTGTCGCATTTGAGCAGGATCTCCTCGATGTCCTCCATCAATTCTTCATCAACTTTCCCGCGCAGGCTTACCGCTTCGGCGATCCTGCCCAGAAACCCGCTCTTGGTGCGGGCCAGCTTTTTCCTTAAACTGCCTATGAGGCTCATGGTGATACTCCAAAATCAAAATCTCCCACCCGGAGGCGCCTGCGGCACAGGCACAGAGGTGCGTTCAGGCCCTGCTTGCCACATTTGTGATTGACACCAGCGCCGCTTGCCATAAAATAGTTCCTTTGCAAAGAGTCAATAAAAATCTGATCGAGGCCGAAATGAACAACACGAAATTCAAGCCCTTGCTGCTGCTTGCCCTGCTCTTTCCTCTGCTGGGAGCCGGCCTGGGCTATCTTCTCTCCGGAACGGGCGCCCAGCCCGCTTCCCAAGCCGCCAGCTACGTTCCCGAAACCGTTCCCGGCGAACCCGTGGTGCTGCTGGAGCCGGAAGATACTTTGCCGGCAAGGGAAACAAGGGCTCCCGGAAGCCTGGAACTGGGGATCTATCTGGCCCTGATCTGCGGCGCTGTGGCTCTGCTTTACCACTATCTGCGCAGCCAGCTGGCCTGGATCGCCGTGATCCTGCTCGCCCTGGTTTTCGCGCTGCTTTACCACAGCCGGATTGGGCTGCCGCTCACGCAGTTTTTCCTGCTTGCCCTGGGGCTTGGAGTATTGCTGGCCTTGCTGGTCAAATTCATCTTTTTCCACCGCTCCCTGATCCGCTGGCGCATGATCGTCACCTCCCTGCTGGGCGCAGGCCTGATCGCGCTGTTTTTCCGCGGCCTCTTCTGGCTCACCCGCACTCCCTTTGAAAGCGGTTTCTGGAGCGGATTTTACGTGAACGGCCTGCTGCTCTTCGTATTCATCTCCTTCGGCCTTTCCCTGGCGGATCTGATCATCCAGCGCGATGAGCTGCGCCGCCTCCAGGCCGAAGAGCCCCCTGAGGACGAGGATGCTTGAAGACCGGGATTACTTTGTTCTGGAAAGCCCCGAAGGATTCCTGGACCCCGAGTCCGTCTTCGGAAACCGCGCTCCCCTGCACGTGGAAATCGGTTCCGGCAAGGGTGAATTCCTCTCGGGCTACGCCCCGCTGCATCCGGACTGGAATTTCCTCGGCTTCGAGCTGGCGGAAAAGCGCATCCGCAACATCCTTAAAAAACTCTCCCCGCAAAAGCATCCCAACGTGCGCCTGCTGCGCCTGAAAGTGGATGCCGGGATCGCGGAGCTGCTGCCCCCGGTCTCCGTGCGCAGCGTCTATATCCAGCACCCCGATCCCTGGCCCAAGCGCCGCCATCACAAACGCCGCCTGGTCCAGCCGGATTTTCTGGCCGCCCTGGCCACCGTGATGGAGCCCGAGGCTCAACTGCACATCTCCACCGATCACGAGGAATACGCCCACTGGATCGGCGGCCTGCTCTCCCGGCAGCCGGAATTCATCTCACTCCAGCCGGAGCTGATCCAAAGCGCGCCCAGCCTTCAGGACCACGTGAGCACCTGGTATGAGGTGGAACAGCGCCGTCAGGGCTTCGAGCCGCATTATCTGCTGTTCCAGAGGATCTGAACCCGCCTGATGGTCAGCCTGAAGGATCTCACCTGCAGCAAACTTTGGCTGGCGCCCCTGGCCGGCTATACGGACAGCGCCTTCCGCCAGCTCTGCAAGCTCCACGGCGCGGAGATACTGGTGAGCGAAATGGTGAGCGCCGACGGCCTCATCCGGGATTCCAAAAAGACCATCCAATTCATCCGCTTTGAGGAAGCCGAGCGGCCTTTCGGGATCCAGATCTTCGGATCCGAACCCGATGTAATTGCCCGGGGGGCGGAATTCTGCCTCCGCTTTAAGCCCAATTTCATCGATATCAACATGGGCTGCCCGGTGAAGAAGGTGGTGCGCCGCGGGGCCGGTTCCGCACTCATGAACGATCTTCAGAGGGCAGCGGAGATAGTGAAAAAGGTGAACGCGGCAGTGCGGGGCAGCTGCCTGCTGGGGGTGAAATTCCGCAGCGGCTGGAACGCCGCCAGCCTCAACTACCGGGACTTTGGCTTGCTGCTGCAGGATTCCGGCGCGGATTTCCTCTGCCTCCATGCCCGCAGCCAGGCGCAGATGTTTTCCGGTGAGGCGGATTGGTCACACATCGCGGAATTGAAAAAGGTTCTCAGCATCCCTCTGATCGGCAATGGAGATATCCGCTGCCCCGAGGACGCGGCGAAAATGCTGGCTGCTACCAGCTGCGATTCTGTGATGATCGGCCGCGGCGCTTTGGGCAAGCCCTGGATCTTCTCCCAGATCCGCCAGCTTTGGGATGGCGGCGATTACCGCCCCGTGACCCGCGACCTCCTCCTGGAAACCATCTTCAGCCACATCGACCTCGCACTGCGCTACAAACCGGAACGGGTGGTTTACAAGGAAATGCGCTCGCAGCTTTGCTTTTATACCAAGGGCTTGGTGGGCAGCGCGGAATTGCGCCAGCAGATCAACCGGGCCGAAAGCACGGCCGAGATCAAGCAGCTGATCCTTGCTAGCGAAGCCTTCAGCCTTCTATAGATCAGCTTTTCAGCCGAAGATCAGCCCTATCTCCCGCTCCGCGTTGGCCTCGCTGTCCGAGGCGTGGACCGCATTCTCCGTAACTCCCTCCGCGTATAGGTCGCGGATGGTTCCCGGTTTGCGCTGGGCGGGATCAACCTCTCCCACCAGCTCCCTCAGGTCCGCGATCGCGTTGTCCTTTTCCAGCAGCAGGCCCACAGTGGGGGCGGAACACATGAAATCGATCAGGCGCTGGTAAAATTCCTTGCCCTTGTGCATTTCATAGAAGACAGCCGCGGATTCAGGCGTGAACTGGAATTCTTTCAGTTGCAGCAGACGGAAGCCCGCCTCCTCGAGGATCGAGATGATGTGCCCCACATGGTGGTGCACAAAGGCGTTGGGCTTGATCAGCAGCAGGGTGTTGCGGGTCATTTGGCGGAATAGACGGTCTCGATGTAATCCAGAGCGGCCACTTTGATGGCGATGTCGCGGTTCAGGACCCTGCTCATCTTGACCTTGTGCATCAGGATCTCGGTCCAGATCTCATAGATCTCGCCGGGCTTGAATTCGATCGTGGTGTACTGCTTCAGCATGTCCTGGTAAAATTCGTCCCGGTCGGCGTCCACCCTGGCTATCACAAGCTTCTGGCTGTCGTTGCACATGTCGTAATCCTTGTAGCGGATGTCGATGACGGCATAGCCGAGCTTGAGCAGGTTCTCGTAATTGACCTGAAAGTCTTCGAAATTGGCCATTTTATCTCTCCAGTGTTTATTTTCTCGACAAAAACAGGGGTCCCTGTATTCTGGTGTCCACGCTTTCGGGGAAATGCCAGAAGTCAAGCAAAAACTGCTGCCTGAGCCACCCCGGAAGAGGCGGAAAGGCTCCAATGCCTTGATCCGCCAAGCTTTGAGAAATTTTCAGCAAGCCCAAAAAGAGGAACCCAAGAGATGGGAATCTTTAAACTGCATACAGATTACCAGCCCAGTGGCGACCAGCCGGAAGCCATCTCCGAACTGGAAGCCGGGATCCGCGCCGGCAAACGCTTCCAGGTGCTTCTGGGCGTTACCGGCAGCGGCAAGACCTTCACCATTGCCAACGTGATCCAGAGGTTCGACCGGCCCGTGCTGGTGCTATCGCACAACAAAACGCTCGCCGCCCAACTCTACGGGGAGCTCAAGCAGCTGTTCCCGGAAAACGCGGTGGAATACTTCATCAGCTATTACGACTACTACCAGCCCGAAGCCTACATCCCCGGCAAAGACATCTACATCGAGAAAGACAGCGATATCAACGAACAGATCGAAAAGCTGCGCCTCCGCGCCACCATGAGCCTGATGGAGCGGCGCGACGTGATCATCGTGGCCTCCGTATCCTGCATCTACGGCCTCGGCGTGCCGGAGGAATACCGCGAGGCGCTGATCAGATTGGAAACCGGGATGAAGATGGACCGGGAAGAATTGCTGCAAAAACTGGTGACAGCCCACTACAGCCGCAACGACATCGCTTTCGAGCGCGGAGCTTTCAGGGTTCGCGGCGACATCGTGGACATCTATCCCGCCTATCTGGAACACTGCCTGCGGGTAGAGTTCTTCGGCGACGAGATCAGCCGCCTGGAGAAGCTGCATCCCATCTCCTACCAGAGTTTGGGCGAAGTCTCCGAGTATCCGGTCTATCCCGCCATCCACTTCATCATGAGTCCCGACAAGCTGAACCAGGCCCTCAGTTCCATCGAGGATGAGATGAACGAGCGCGTGGCCTGGTATCTGGCCAACCAGCGCTATGTGGAGGCCGACAGACTGCAATCCCGCACCAAATTTGACCTTGAGATGCTGGCCGAACTGGGCTTCTGTTCCGGCATCGAAAACTACACCCGCCACCTCACCGGCGCCAAGCCCGGCGAGCCGCCAAACTGCCTGCTGGACTATTTTCCCGAGGATTTCCTCTTCATCATCGATGAATCCCACGTCTCCATCCCCCAGGTGCACGGAATGTACGGCGGCGACTACACCCGCAAGAAAAACCTGGTGGATTACGGTTTCCGGCTGCCCTCCGCCTTCGACAACCGCCCCCTCCGCTTTGAAGAATTCGAAAGCTATATGCGCAACGTGATCTTCGTCTCCGCCACCCCCGCGGATTACGAACTGGAGCTTACGAGCGGCGAGATCGTGGAACAGGTGATCCGGCCCACGGGCCTCCTGGATCCCGAGATGGAGATCAAGCCCATCCGCAACCAGGTGGACGACCTCATCACCCAGATCCGGGAGCGGACCGCCAAAAACCACAAAGTCCTCGTGATGACCCTCACCAAACGCATGAGCGAAGACCTCAGCGTCTATCTCCAAAATGCCGGCATCAAAGCCAAATACCTCCACAGCGACATCGATTCCATCGAACGCGCCCAGATCATCCGCGCCCTCCGCCTCGGCGAATACGACGTGATCGTGGGCGTAAACCTCCTCCGCGAGGGCCTCGACCTCCCCGAAGTTTCGCTGGTGGCCATCCTTGACGCCGATAAGACCGGCTTCCTCCGCTCCGCCCGCTCCCTCATCCAGATCTCCGGACGCGCCGCCCGTAACGTTGACGGCAAGGTGGTCCTTTACGCCGATGAGATCACCGACGCCATCCGCACCACCCTCAGCGAAACCAACCGCCGCCGCGCCAAACAGCTGGCCTACAACCAGGCCCATGGGATTACCCCCCAGACCATCAGCAAAACCATCGAGCAGATCATGCAATCCACCTCCATCGCCGAGGGCTACGCCTCCATCGACAAGGATGAGCCCAAAGAGGAAAAACCCAACAAGGAAGATTTCTACCAGTACCTGGACCTGGACAACCGCGACAAGCTGCTGGAACTGCTCAAAAAAGAGATGAAGCGCGCCGCCTCCCGCCTCGACTTTGAACGCGCCGCCGAACTGCGCGACAAGATCTCGGACCTGGAGAAAAAGGAGAGCTGACAGAAGACAGCAAGAATAAGGGAATAGGTTGCTGATCGAGAAAGAGTGTGGGGTAAAACCCCACTTCATCCCGGAATGACATAGCGGCCGAGCCGGATAACAAAGTGGCAGCCGTCCCCGTCTGCCAAGGCCCGGAGGTGATTTTGGTGATAAGTCAAGCTTCTCGGGGGTGGAATACGCGTAGCGCAGGATGCCGGTCCTGCGTATGAAGCCGGGGTATCACTCAGCGCAGGATGGCACGTATTCCGTAGCGCAGGATTCCGATCCTGCGAAGGATTTGCCGCAGCATTGGCATGCTGCGCTACGGACCGTTGTTGAGCGGGTCTGATGAACAGATGAACGGATAGCCTCGCAGAGGCGACAGATCATAGCGAGGGCGTGCAGTGAGCGAAGTGAACGGAACCCCTCGTCAACCTGATACAATTGAATTTAACAGGCCTCCACCCCTCCCCGAAAACGCGGAACGTTCTCGGGGAGGGGTGGAGGCAATTTTCATTAATCATCATTCTGCGACGTTACGAGGGGCTTGCCTCGTTTCACTCGGCCGCACCCTCGCTATGATCTGTCGCCCACAAGGGGCTCAGACATTGTTTTGGGGCTTTTTACGAAGGGTTCCGTTCGCTGCGCTTACTGCACCCTTCCGCCTCTGCGAGGCTCTGTCTGTCCGCCCTCGCTTATGTACGCCCTCTCCACGCACTGCTGACGTCCCGCCGATCACCGGATTCGGGCATGGCTTGGACGTTGCCTGGACATAGGCGGGAAATTGAGGGGCGGGAAGGGGTTGAGCCCGGAGGGCGTAACAACTTAGCCCAGGGTGAAGCGCAGCGGAACCCTGGGGGTGTGGAGGCATTAGATGAATGCAAGCCCCGGAGGGGCGGCACAAATGATTGCAAAATAACAGATTAGGTTAGTGTGTCGCCCCTCCGGGGCTTCGTAACTTTTTTATGTCCGCTTGACCCGGGGTTTCCACCCCGGGCTAAAATGTATCGCCCCTGCGGGGCTATCAGGGGCGGGAAGGGGTTGAGCCCGGAGGGCGTAACAACTTAGCCCAGGGTGAAGCGCAGCGGAACCCTGGGGGTGTGGCGGCACAGGATGAATGCAAGCCCCGGAGGGGCGGCACAAATGATTGCAAAATAACAGATTAGGTTAGTGTGTCGCCCCTGCGGGGCTTCGTGACTTTTTTATGTCCCTTGACCCGGGGTTTCCACCCCGGGCTAAAATGTGTCGCCCCTGCGGGGCTGATCTGCCTCATTCGTCCCGTTGACCCGGGGTTGCCACCCCGGGCTAAGATGGATCGCCCCTGCGGGGCTGATCTGCCTCATTCGTCCCGTTGATCCGGGGTTGCCACTCCGGGCTAAAATGTGTCGCCCCTGCGGGGCTATCAGGGGCGGGAAGGGATCAAGGATCACAGGGGTCAAATTCACACTCTTCACAACCCTTCACAAATGGTTGTGAATAGTTCTAATCCTTTACTGATCAGCATTACAGGCTAACCCTTCACAAAAATACGTAACTCCCCTCCCTCCGCAGCAATGATGCAGGAATCCCTGAGGCAGATGTATAACCATATATTATATATATAGATATAGAAAATATATGTATCATAGTTTAATATATAATATAAAGATTAGCATAATGAACAAGGACTCTATCCCGGAGAGAGGGGAGTAACTATTTTTTGTGAATAGTGGGCTCCAAACCCTTTTCTATAAAGGGTTAGAACTATTCACAGCCATTTGTGAAGGGTTGTGAAAGAATGGTTCATGGAACAGAAATCTGACGAACTGATGGCGGTAAATATGTCAATCAAACTCTCGAAGCCGTCAGGAGAGGACAGTCAGCGAATTCCGTGGGAACCGGAACACCGGATTTATCCGGTCGGTCCACCGGATTCATCCGGTTTTTGCCGATGGACTGACAGGCCTGGTACGCGGCAGAAGATTTCCGGATAAATCCGGCGGTCCGACCAGTTGAAACTGGTGTTCCGTATTTGCTAACCAGCAGGTCCACCAGTTTGCGTTCTCCGGCGAGGCGGTCCTGTTCGCTGACGATCTCCAGGAAGGGGATGGTGGTGTTGAAGTAGAAGTCGCAGAGGTAGAGGCTTTGGGCGGGAGAGTGTGGCTCAGTACCCCAGATCAATGCCGCTCCGGGGCGTCCGGGATGATGCAGGATCTGGGCCGGGTGGAGACGGTTTTCTTGATCCCGCATCTAGCCCGGGATGACGCAGGTTTTAACCTTTGGGTCTGAGACCAGGTTTTGGGTATACGTTCTGTTTGGCTATTTACGCGAAAACCGGAAGAGGTCGGTGGTGTAGCCTATATTGAAGAAGAGGTTTGTTTTGCCGTCTTCCCGCAAAGCCAGTTTGACGCCCAGGGGTCCCACCGGTGAGCGGTAGCCGAGGCTGGCGTAATAACTGAACAGGAGGTCCCGGTCGAGGTTCCAATCGGAGTTTCCGGCGGTGTTAAGAGCTTGGGCGCCGGTTTCCAGAAAGAGGTTGGCCAGGGGTTCAAAGACGGCGCCGAGGGTTCCGTATTTATAGTCGGCGGAAGGAGCCTGATCCCGCTGATAGCCCAGATAGCCATTGGAGCCACCATAAGAGAGCAGATCCGCGGTGTCATCCGCCCAACCCAGGGGATGGGAGCCGTAGGCAAAACCGAGGCGCAGGGAGAGAGATTTGGCCAGGGGCGCGTAAACGTCCAGATCCGCGGTGAGGCGGGCGTAGTTTTTGTCGCTGACAGCGGACCAGGGAGAAAGGTTGGCTTTGAGCAAAGCGCGGGCTCCGGAGCGGGGAAAGACGTCCGCGTCCAGGCTTTCGTGCAGAAGCTTGAAGCCGAGGCCCGAATCCGTTTCCCAGCCTACGGCAGGAAGATCCGCCGGGACGCGGCTGGTTGTTTTGGCGCGGGAAAGGTAGCCGAAGAGCTCCGCGGTGAAGAGGCGGTTCGCAAACCAGCCGAGGCCGGGCAGGATGCCATATTCAAGGGAATCGAGGCTGGCGATCCTGTTTTCAGAGTTATCGTAGCGATAGACGCGATCCTGGCGGATATAGGGATAAAGGCGAAAATAGGGAGCGTTGAAGCGGCCATAGTCTTTAACCAGATCCAGATCCAAAGACTTCCTGCCGCCGAGGCTGAAACCAGCCAGCAAGCGGGATCCGGGCATAATGACATCATTCAGTTCCGTGGCAGCGCCCAGGCTGAAGCCCTCTTCGGAGCTGTAGCTGGCGTTCAGGTGCAGATAGCGGGGCTCTCGTTCGCGCACGTACAGGGCCAGGCGGTAGCCTTCGTCCAGGGGCTCCAGCACGGGATATACGGTGTGGAACTCGCGGGAGTCCCAGGCCCTCGCGCAGGCCTGGACGATCTGGTTTGGAGCGTAGCTGGCGCCGGTTTGCAGCCGGGTATAGCCGATGATCCTTGCAGAAGGGATCCGCTCATTGCCGCGGCAGACGATCTCCCGCACCGGCACGATGGCCAGCGGGGTGATCTTTTCCGGTTTTTGGAAAGTGTAGCCCTCATCCAGCAGTGAATCCCGGAAAGCCCTGATCCGGCCGATGTTGGCGCGGGCGTAATCCTCGCCGATCTTAGCGATGGAGTGCGCTTTGGGATAGGCCAGGTTGCCGATCCCCGTGAGGTCGGGCTCCAGGATGAGGTCGCAGAGTTCGAGGTTGGCATCGATGCTTTGGTGCATCGAGATGTTGATGATGTGGTTGAGGATCGCGTAAAGATCCTTGGGATCGGCCCCGCGCAGGGAGGTGTTGATCTTGAGGGCGATGTTCTTGTCCGCGCCCAGTTCGATCACTTGGGGCACGGGCAGGTTTTGCAGCAGGCCGCCGTCGATGTGGGAACGGCCGTTGTAGCTGAAGGGGGCGATCACAGCTGGAATGGATGCGGCCCCGCGCACGGCCTGGGTCAGCGAGCCTTCGCGGTGGATCAGGAGTTCGCCGGTATGCATATCGATGGTGAGTCCGGCAAAGTTGACGGGCAGGCGGGAAAAATCGCGGTAGGCGGAGGCCGGCAGGAAAAGCCCGGCCAGGCCGAGATCGACCTTGGCGCCGGTGATGGCTCCGGCCGGAAACTGCGGCATCCCTTTGGGGCTGAGCGCGAGGCGCAGATTGCCGTAGCTTGGCCAGCGCGTTTCGCCGGGATAGAGCCGGTTGCGGTCCTGGCGTTCGTTGATGATGTCCGAGAACTCGAGCGTGACCATCAGGGATTCCACTTCCGCCGCGCTGTAGCCCAGGGCGTAGAGCCCGCCTAGCACGGAACCCACGCTGGAACCCATCACGTGGTCCGGATAGATGCCCTCTTCCTCCAGGACCTTGATCATGCCCAACTGGGCAAAACCTCTCGCCCCGCCGCCGCTGAACACATAGCCCAGCCCCTTCCCGGGCAGCGGAACGAAGCTTAGAAAGAGCAGGATGGGAAGGATGAAGAGAAGTTTCTTAGATGCTGTCAGAAGGCGCTCCCTGGGTGGAATCCGCGGGGGCTTTGGCCCGCAGGTGATCGCGTTTGGGTTCCTTATAGACAAATTCGATCTTGCCGAAAACCGCGTTGGCTTCGATCTTGACGGTGCCGAGCGGAGGTCTTGCCAGTGAGGCTTGGGTGGGAACGATGGCGGAGCCGAACACGGCAGTGGGATGGATCTTGAAATCGATGTCGTTGGGCAGCTTCACATAGGAAGAGCCGAACACGGCGGTGATCTCCAGGGGCGGGGAATCGGGATCCAGGCCGGTGAGATCGACTGTCTGGGAGCCGAACACACTGGTGTATTCGTCGCTTCCCGCGGTAACGAAACTCACGCGCGAGCCGTCTTTGCGGTGCGAACTCCAGTCCCCGAACAGCAGCCGGAGCCCGAAGAGGATGATGATGACGGCGATAAAGATCTTCACCAAAGGCAGGTCAACGATGTTGAAACCTTTGAGGATCAGGGAAACTCCCCACAACAGCAGCAAAATGCCCCAGAAAATGTGACCAAAGAGGAAACTCATTTTCATCTCCTTCTCCTTAGCTTAGTTTTAGCCCGTTCGTCCAGGCCCGATACATGTCCTCCGTATCCAGGCTGAGATGTTGGTTGACCGTGAATTCGCGGCCGGAAGCCACTTCCCCCAGCGGCAGCAGGGGCGTGGAGTGTTTGCGACAGAGTGCTTCGACCGCCTGCAATTTGGCAGGGGCGAAGCTGATGACAGCCCGGCCGTGGCTTTCGCCGAAATATTCGGCGCTGGCGGGGTGGGATAGTATGAATGTGATCCGCGCTCCGAGGCGTTGTTCGGGCTGGAAGCAGCTCTCCGCCAGGCAGACCAGCAGGCCGCCCTCGGAAACGTCGTGAGCGGAAGCCAGGGCTTGCGCTGAGATCAGATCCAGCAGCAGTCCGATCAGGTGTTTTTCCGCGGCCAGATCCACTTTGGGGGCAGGCCCAGCCACTTCAGCGAACAGCGTTTTCAGATACTGAGAGCCGCCGATCGAGGAGCAGGGTTCGCCCAGGAGGGCGATGAGGTCGCCGGGGCGCTTGAACCATTGGGTGGTGGCAAGGGACACATCGTCGATCAGGCCGAGCATGCCGATCACGGGGGTGGGCCAGATGGCGCCGGCGGGATTTTCGTTGTAAAAAGAGACGTTGCCTCCGGTCACGGGGGTTTCAAAAGCCCGGCAGGCCTCCCCCATTCCCTTCACACACTGGGCAAAACTCCAATAGACCTCGGGTTTGTAGGGATTGCCGAAATTAAGGCAATTGGTTACGGCGATCGGCCGGGCTCCGCTGCAGGCAACGTTGCGGGCGGCTTCAGCCACGGCGCCTTTGGCCCCTTCGAAAGGATCCAGCCAGCAATGGCGGGCGTTGCAGTCTGTGGAGAGGGCGAGGGCTTTGCGCGTGCCCTTGACGGCGATCACGGCGGCGTCGCTGCCGGGCTCGACCGTGGTGCCGATCTGCACCATGTGGTCGTATTGGGAAAAGACCTGGCGTTTGGAGGCGATATTGGGTTCCCCCAGCAGGCGGAGCAGCACCTCGCCGGGGTCGGCGGGTTCCGGGTGGCGGCCGGGATCCCATTCAGGCGGCCGGGCGGGGGCTTTTTGCTCTCGTTCATAAACGGGCGCGCTGCCTCCCAAAACCAGGGTTTCGGCGGGGATCTCGGCCAGGGTTTCGCCTCTGAGGCGCACCCTGAGAAACTTGTCCGCGGTAACGCGGCCGATCACCACGGCATCGAGGTCCCATTGCTCAAAGATATTTTGCACCGCTTCGAGCTTCGCGGGCTCCACGATCAGCAGCATGCGCTCCTGGGATTCGGAAAGCATGATCTCATAGGGCGTGATCCCGGTTTCGCGGATGGGAACGTGTTCGAGGTCGAGCTCGATCCCCACTCCGCCTTTGCCGGCCATTTCGGAGCTGGAGCAGGTGAGCCCCGCCGCGCCCATATCCTGGATCCCGACCACCAGTCCGGCCTGGATCACCTCCAGAGTGGCTTCCAGCAACAGCTTTTCATAGAAAGGATCACCCACCTGAACGGCGGTGCGCATCTCCGCGGATTGCTCACTGAGGTCCACCGATGCGAAGGTGGCGCCGTGGATGCCGTCGCGCCCGGTTTTGGCGCCCACATAGACCACCAGGTTGCCGGTCCCGGAAGCGGCGGAACGCGCCAGATGCTCGTGCCTGAGCACTCCCACGGCCATCGCATTCACCAGTGGGTTGCCTTCATAGGCCTCGTCGAAAAAGACCTCCCCGCCCACGGTGGGCACGCCGAAACAGTTGCCGTAATCGGCGATCCCCTGCACCACTCCGCGGATCAGATGGCGGGTGCGGGGCGAGGCTGGATCCCCGAAGCGCAGGGAATTCAAGGCCGCGACAGGCCGGGCGCCCATGGTGAAGATATCCCTTAGGATCCCTCCCACGCCGGTGGCAGCGCCGTGATAGGGCTCCAGGGCGGATGGATGGTTGTGGCTTTCGATCTTGAAGCTTACGGCCAGGCCGTCGCCGATATCCACCACCCCGGCATTTTCCTCACCGGCCTTGGCCAGCAGGAACCTGCCCTCCCGGGGCAGGGTCTTTATCAGTTTGATGGAATTCTTGTAGCTGGCGTGTTCGCTCCACATCACGCTGAAAATGCCCAGCTCCACGTAGCTGGGTTCCCGGCCCAGGATCTCCAGGATCCGGGCGTATTCCTGCTCCGAAAGGCCGTGCAGGGCAATGAGTTCCGGGCTTATCTTTGCTTCCATGTCATCCCGTTGGTCTGGTTTGGGTGCGGAGTTTGGCGATGAGGCGCTTTACGCGGTCATCGATGATCTCATAGATCTTGCGGTAGTTGTCGATGTCCGAGCCAAAGGGGTCGGAGATGTCGCCCGGCTCGCCCAGGAATTCGTTGAGCGTAAGGATCTTGGCGCTGCTGTTGGGTTCGTTGCCGCGCAGGAAATCGCGCTGGCGCTCCTCCATGGTGAGCACCAGGCGGCTGCCGGAGATCATGTCCGGAGTGAATTGTTTGGAAAAGTGGTCTTTGGCCTCCAGGATGCCCCTTTCCAGCAGCAGTTGCAGCGAACCCGCGGAGATGGGTTGGCCGCCGGGGAGAAGCCCACAGGAATCGCCGGTATAGGGCAGGTCCGTTTCCCGCAGGTAATGGTTGAAAAGCTTCTCCGCGATGGGGCTGCGGCAGATATTGGCGGTGCAAACAAAGAGGATGGTAGGAAGCTCGAAGGATTTCTTCACGCCGTGAAAGGGGATGGAACCCTCGCGCAGGCAGCGCAGTTCATCCAGGCCGCTCTGGTTTTGCCGCTCCCGGCTGGCCACGTATTCCACTATGGTGGAGGGCTGGGCGTCATATTCAACGCTGATGTGGCTGGGCACGAAGCCGTAATCGAACCAATTGGCATACATGCCGGTGAGGCGTTTAAGATCGTTTTCCGGGGGCAGATTGGCGATATTGACGCTGGTGCTCACGATGGGTTCGTCCAGCAGCTCGATCACCAGCCGCAGCAGGGGATCGTCGGGAACCCGGAAGGCCACTTTGCCCTCCACGGCGAGGTGCTGGAAGCGGGGGTCGGCGCAGCTGAAAACCACAGACAGGTTCCCCGGCCAGTATTGTTCCAGCAGGGGCCGGATCTTCCCCGGTAAAGGAACGCCCTCGAATTCGAACCAATCCAGGTGGGGGATCAGAACGATCAGGCCCTTGCCGTCGGATCGTCCCTTGAGCCTTAGGATCCTGGCGATCGCTTCCCGCGAGGAGACCTTGCAGCCGATGCCATACATTCCTCCCGTGAAATGGAGGATGGTCTTGTTCTCAAAATCACCCTTGAGGATCAGCTTTTCCAGTTTTCGGACCGAAGGTTGTTTCAACAGCAGCAAGGGCGGCCTCCTCTCCCCTATTCCAGATAGGCCAAAGGATTAACGGCCTTGCCGTCCTTGCGCACCTCGAAGTGCAGCGAAGGTTCGGAGGCCGAGCCGGTCATGCCGGATTTGGCGATGGACTGGCCTTTGGATACGTTTGAGCCCTTGGAGACCAGAAGTTGGTTGTTATAGGCGTAAACGGTGAAGAAGCCGTTCTTGTGGTCGATGATCAGCAGCTTGCCCTGGCCCCCGTAGGAACCCGCGAAAACCACTTCGCCGGCGTCCGCCGCGACCACGGAGGTCCATTCCGGCACGGCGATGTCGATGCCGTTGCAGACCACTGAGGTGCCATAAGCCCGGGTTTCCTGCCCGTAACTGCGGATGATTCGCCCTTTCAGCGGCCAGGCGATGGTGCGGGCGCTGAATTTATAGGATAGCGGCTCCAGGCCCTCGTCCCTGGGTTTGGAGGCCAGGTTCGCGATCAGGGATTCCAATTGCGCCGCGTCTTTTTTCAGTTTGGCGATCTGGTTCTGGAGGTTTTTCTGCTCTTTGGTGAGCCGGGATTGCTGGGACTGCAGGTTGCGCACCTTGCTGTCCAGTTTCTTGCTGGTGGAGGCTTGGAGGGAAAACTCGCTGTTGGCCTGGCTGTATTCCTGGCCCCTCTGGTTTTGCTGAATGGCCAGGCTGTATTGGACGTCGCCGAGGTTGTTGAGCTTGGACCTGGTCTGGGAGGCAAGCAGGGCCAGGCAATGCTGGTCCTTGTGGTTGAGCCTCAGGGTACCGTTTTTGCGGGAGAGGCGGACCATCTTTTCCAGCTGGGTGTTTTGCATCACCTTGAGGTCGCGGATCTGCTGTTCCACCGTGCGCAGCTCCGTTCTCACCGTGTTCAGGGACTGCAGCTTTTCGCGGGCGATCTCCTGGGTCCGGCGCAGTTCCACGTCGGTTTTCTGCTTGGCCCGGCGGGTGTTGGTGATCTCGGTTTCGTTATTTTTCTTGGTCCGTTCGTTCTGTTCGATCTTCTGCTGCGCTTTCTGCAGATCCCTCTGGATCTTGTCCAACTGCTTCTGCTTGTCGCTCAGTTCATCGGCGCCGAGGGCGGCGATCAAGAACAGCAGGGCTATGATAGCGGTAAATCTATGGGTCATTCATCACACCTGAATTAGCTTTGTTTACCAAGCTGAATACCCTCGCCCTGCTGTCAATGCAAATTTTCTGCCAGCAGCCGGCCTTACTTGCCGGAACCGCTTTTTTCCCATGAGAAAAGCCGCCCGAAGCAGGCGGCTTTTTCTATATTGCGGCTGGGGTGAATCCCTATTTCTTGGTGAGTTTCTTGATGGATTGCTTTTCCTGATGGGTGGCCTTGATGGTGTCCAGCACCAGGTTGCTGGCCACAAAGATCGAGGAATAGGTGCCGAAGATGATGCCCAGGCTCATGGCAAAGGCGAAATCGTGGATCACGGGGCCGCCGAAGAAATAGAGGGCCAGGGCTGTAAAGAGGGTGGTGCCGGCGGTGATGATGGTGCGGCTGAGGGTCTCGTTCATGGAGCGGTTGAAGATCACCTGCACGGGGTCCTTGCGGTAGATCTTCAGGTCCTCGCGGATGCGGTCGAAGATCACGATCGTATCGTTGATCGAATAACCCACGATGGTCAGCAGGGCCGCCACGATGCTCATCGTGATCTCCTTGCCGGTCCAGCTGAAGATACCCACGATGATTATCACGTCGTGGAAAAGAGCCACGATCGCCATCAAGCCGAAGGTGAACTCAAAGCGAATCCAGATGTAGATGATCATCAGCAGCAGGGCCAGAGCCACGGCCAGGATGGCGTTGTTGCGCATTTCCAAGCCGGCTTTAGCGCCCACGGTGTTGAATTCGCGGATCACGTCCTTCTGCAGGTTCCGGCCTTCGGTATAGGCACCCAGTTGGGTGGAGATTACTTCCAGGATCTTGTCCTTGATAGCGGTGGCATCGCTTCCGGCCACCTTGATCTGGAAAGTATCGTCTTCGCGGTCGCCGATGTATTGGATCTCGGCTGCCGTGAATCCGCCCTCGTTGATCACCCGGCGCAGTTCGTCGATGTTGAGGGCCGGCACATTGGCGGATTCGGGCTTCATGTTCACGATCACGGTTACGCCGCCCTTGAAATCAGTGCTCCAGTTGAACCCTCTCACAAAGATCCCCACGATGGCGGCGATCACCAGGATGGCGGACAGGATGAAGAAGATTTTACGGTTCTGGACGAAAGGTACGTTGGTGTTTTTAAACAGTCTCATCTTTCTCTCCTCAAATGCTCAGGTTCTTGCGGTTGCCGGTGAGCATCGTCTTATCCATGATAAAGCGCACAAAAACAATCGCGCTGAAAATGGAGCCAACGATGCCGATGGTGAGGGTGAGGGCGAAACCGCGGATGGCGCCGGTGCCGAATTGATAGAGCACAAAGGCCGCGATGAGAGTGGTGAGGTTGGCGTCCCAGATGGTAACGGAGGCGCGCTTGAAACCGGCGTCCGTGGCTGAGCGCGGGGTCTTGCCTGCGTCCAGTTCCTCGCGGATGCGTTCAAAGATCAGCACGTTGGCGTCCACCGCCATGCCAATGGTGAGGATGATGCCGGCAATGCCGGGCAGGGTGAGGGTTCCGCCGAAAGCCGTGAGCATCGCCAGGATGAAACCGACGTTGAAGATCAGCACAAAATCCGCGACCAGGCCGCAGAGTTTGTAATAGACCAGCATAAAGATGGCCACGGCGATGATGCCGATGAGGCCGGCCATAAGGCCGCTTTTCACGCTGTCCGAGCCGAGGGTGGCGGATACCTTTTGGGAATACTGGGGCTCGATCGGCGCGCTGAGGCTCTTGTTGTTCAGCAGGATGGCCAGTGATCGGGCTTCCTCGGTGGAGAAAATGCCGGTGATAGTGGCTTTGCCGTCCGGGATCCGGTCCTGGATCACGGGGGCGGAATAAACTGTGTTGTCAACCACTATGGCCAAGCGTTCGCCCGTGTTGTCGCCGGTTACGTTTGCGAACCTGCGAGCGCCCTGGCGGGTGAAATTGAGGGCGATATAAGGCTTGCCGGCCATTTGGGGATTGGAGCTGTCTGTGGAGCCGATCTCCATGCTGGCCCCGTCCACATCCGTGCCTTTCACTTCAGCGGCGGATTTGAGCACGTAGATCACGGAAGGCTCCTGGGCCAGGCGCTTTTCCTCATCCACGCTCTCCAGCAGGAGGTCGTAGCCTTTGGGCTTGAGGCGGATGAAAGTGCTGTCCGCCAGCAGAGCGCGCATGGTTTCCAGATCGTCGTAACGCACCACGTAATCCCGTTCCGAGGTGGTGATCAGGGATTTGAAGATGCCGGATTTAGGCTCGGCTTCCGTGCTGTCGGCGGTGGCGGCGTCCGGGCCGTCCAGTTCCCTGTCTTCGGCGTCCAGCTTGGCCAAAACCGGGATGCTGCCCAAGTTCGCTTGCGTGATGCCGTCCAGCAGGTCTAGGAACCTTTCCGCGTCGTCGGGCTTGGCCACAAGGCGAAACTCCAGAACGGCCGATTGGGTTACCAGTTTTTCCGCTTCCATCTGGTCATCTTCGCCGGGCAACTGGACCAGGATCTTGTTCTCGCCGATCCTCTGGATGGTGGGCTCGGCAACTCCGAACTGGTCGATGCGGTTGCGGATGATCTCGATGTTGTTCTTCACTGCGTCCAGACGGTCAGCTTCGGGCAGTTCATCTGTGTTCACACCCAGAACGATCTGGGTGCCGCCCTTGAGGTCCAAACCGAGGTTCAGCCTCTGCTTGATCGGCCAGCTGCCGCCTTCCGGGATCAGCAGCGGAGACAGGAAGGCCAGTGTAACCAATACAAAGATCAGTATGGATACAGGTGTCAACCAGGAGTACTTTTTCATTGATCTATGCTCCCTAATTCAATTAAATTTCTTGTTTCGCGCGCGTCGGGATACCCTTCGCGGTTAGCTCAACCACAGGGCTGTAGCCACGCTTGTCCATGTTTGCATGGATTTAAACCAAACATCTGACCGCCCTTAAAACGTCAAGGCTTTTGTTAACGAGAGATTCCTGAGAACTGGGGAAAAGCCATACCCAAACCCAACAATTCGTGTCAATTCGTGTAATTCGTGGACCATAATCCCGGGGATCAGCTTTTCCTGCGGCTTTTTTTCCTCCCCGGCTTGGGATTGAAGGTCTTCACGATGTCGATCAAGGTTTCCCGCAAAGACCTGGTCCTGAAAGCGAGTTCGGAGGCCGCTTTGCTGTTTGAGTACAGGCTGTTGTTGGAGATGGTGTGCAGCGAATACAGCGTGAAGAACGGGGCCTTGCGGGCGAGCTTGTAGTAAAGCTCCGCGCCGGGCGCCACCGCCTTGGCCAGCCAGAGCGGAAGCAGGATGCGGGGTTTGGGCCTGCCGCTGCATTCCGCCAGCCCGCCCAGCAGTTCGTTCAGATCGATCACGCGGTTGGAAAGGATATAACACTCGCCGCTTTTGCCCTTTTCAGCCGCCGCCACGATGCCGGAAGCCACATCGCGGACATCCACGAAATCATAACCCCCCTTGATCACAGCCCGGAAACGCCCCTTCAGAAAAGCGGAGATCATTTGGGCCATGTTGCCCGTGGGCTGGGCGTTCGGCCCGATTATCCCGGATGGATGCACCACCAGGGCGTCCAAGCCCGCTTTGCTTGCGTCCAATACCTTTTGCGTTGCCATGGCTTTGGTTTTGGCGTAGTAGCCGATCACTTTCTGCGGAGAAAAAAAGGACACCTCACGCATCACCTGCCCCCGCGGTAGCAAAGGGATCGCATGCACGGAACTCACGTAAACCAATCTGCGCACCCGGTTCTTTTGGCAGGCGGTGATCACGTTGGCCGTGCCCCCAACGTTAACTTCCAGCAGACGCCGGTCCTTGCCCAGGCTGATGCCGATGATCCCGGCGCAGTGGATCACTGTGAATTCCGCTTCGCCCTCAGCAACAAAAAGCTGCTCCAGGGTCTGGGGATAGCGCACGTCACCCGCGTAACGGGTCAGTAGTTGACGGTTGTCATCCACATAAGAGGGGATCTTCTCCCAGGGCAGCACGAAAGCGCGCACCTCATGGCCCCCGGCCAGCAGTTCTCTCACAACATAACTGCCCAGGTGCCCGGCCGCGCCGGTGACTACGTATATTTGTCTTTTCATCGTTCACTTCCTGAACCCTTCATTGCCAAGCTTGCTCCTGTCCGCAACGCTGTCAACCTAAAAGTGGGCGGATCCGGGGTGCCGGATGTGGAATAAAAGCCACTGACCTGAGCAGATAAAAAACCGGGGCCGATCTCCCAGCCCCGGGGTAATGCTTCAGCCAGTTGCCAAGCCTCAATCGGGATCGTCAACGATCGGCTCCGGAGTTCTCCGCTGAGTGCCTGGGGTATCGTCCGGAGTGGTCGTGGTCGGCTGGGGATAGGAGGTCTCGGGATAGCTTGGTTGGGGTGTATAGTTTATCTGTTCATCCGGTTTGCAGGTCTTGCAGGGCTCATAGCCTTCCTCGATGGCGGTGGCGACCGCGATCGGGATCTTGGAACGGAACCGGAGGTGGCGGCAACCTTCCAGATGGTATTTTTCGCCAGTCTTGGTCACATAGACGGTCTGGTTCTGTCCGCTGATGTTGCTGAGCAGGTTTTCGGTGGTCAGGAGCTGCCCGTTGGGCGAGGTGAACTGGTTTGGGGTGCCGAATCCGTTGATGCCAAAATAGCCCAATACCGCGATCAGCAGGGCGGCGACAACGCCTCCGATGGCGGTCTTTTGTTTCTTGTTAACGGCCATTTTTCCTCCCGGGAAAATGTATTTTGTTCCTTTATATTCATCACACTTGAGGAGTCAAGCAGAATTTTCGGCCTCCAGTCAGCCCAGCGGCTGGATCCAGATAGTTCGGATTTTGGAATGGCCCTTGCATACTTCCTATAGCAAAATAATCTGAGAAAGTTGGCGGATATGAAAAATCTACTTTTGACCCTGATCCTGGTGGCGGGCCTTGCGGCCTTGGCCGCCGATGTTGTTTATTCTTATACCTTGGACGTACCTGAGCTCAAAGCTGCGGGAGAATACACCCTGATAAAGCTCAGCGGAGCGCAAAGCTGGGGCACTCCCGGCAGCCCGGACCTTCCCTGGTTCGGCACCCAGATCCTGCTGCCCACCGGCGAGGAAGCGGTGGACATCCAGGTGGAGCTGAGTTCACCCCAGTCCATTGAGCTGGACCGCCCCGTGGCGCCGCTGCAGCCGCAATACCCTCTTTCCAGCCTGGAAATCCACCCCCGGGTTGGGCCTGATCCCGCGGTTTATCTCAGCGCTGGCACCTATCCGAACACCGCCCACAACGGCCTGAACACCCATTTCCTGGCCGGCCATCCCATCAATTTCAGCGCTGTCTGCCCCTTCAGCTACGATCCCCTGGCCAACGAGCTCACTTTCTACCGCCAGGTCAGCGTCCGCGTGGAAAGCGCCCCCAGCGCCCGGGCCGCGGCTTCACTGCAGTTTCTGAAGCAGGATGCCGCCACCCGTTCCTACCTGCTGAAAACCGTGGACAACGCCGCCCAGATCCCCCGCTATGACAGCCGCAACACCGGCTGGGACTACCTGGTGATCTATGATGAGGCCAAGCTGGCGCAGTGGCAGCCCTTTCAGACCTTTTATCAGCTGCGCGGCCAGAACGTACTGCTGAAAACCGTTCAGGATATCATCGCCCAAACCGATGGCGACGACACCCAGGAAAAGATCCGCAACTACATCATCAGCCTGTACGCCACCGATCCCCTGCGCCACGTTCTGCTGGCCGGCGACACGGACGTGATCCCCCACCGCGGTTTCTATGTGAACATGGGCGGAGGCAGCCAGGTGGACGCCGATATCCCCGCGGACATGTATTACAGCTGCCTGGACGGCACTTGGAACAACGATGGCGACAACTACTGGGGCGAGCACATGGAAACCGACCTCGTGCCGGAACTCTCCATCGGGCGCTTTTGCTATAATTCCGACGCCGAGATCGCCAACTTCATCAGCAAGACCCAGCTTTATCTGAACGATCCTGTGGTGGACGAAGCCACCTCCGCCCTCTTCGTGGGTGAATGGCTCTGGGACGGCCCCACCTGGGGCGGAGATTACATGGACGAGATGATCGGAGGCAGCTCCGCCCACGGCTACACAACCGTTGGGGTTCCCGCGGATTGGAACATCAGCACCATGTACGACCGCACCTACGGAGCCGCCGATTCCTGGACCGGAAGCCAGCTGAGGCCCCTGCTGAGCAACGGCCCGAGCCTGGTGAACCACCTTGGCCACTCCGCCACCACCTATACCATGCGCATGACCAACAACTCCGTGACCCCCACCAGCATCACCAACGACGGCATCAACCACAACCTTTCCGTGGTCTTCACCCAGGGCTGCTATTCGGGCTCCTTCGACAACCGCGACACCAACCCCGGTGACTATACCACCGACTGCATCACCGAAAAATTCACCAGCATCTCCACCGCCGCCGTCGCCATGATCGCCCATTCCCGCTACGGTTGGGGTATGCAGGGTTCCACCGACGGCGCTTCCCAAAAGATCCACCGCCAATACATCGACGCCATTTTCGGCGAGGACATCCGCGAACTCGGCTTCACCTTGACCGACAGCAAGATCGACAACATACCCTTTATCCAGAACTCCCCCGTGATGTATTGGGTAACCTACGAAACCAATCTGATCGGCGATCCCGGCCTGATGGTCTGGGCGGACACACCGCAGCAAATGACCGTTCAGCTGCCAGCTTACTGGACCGTTGGCCTCAACTCTTACCAGGTGCAGACAAACGCCCCGGGTGCCACCCTGAGGCTGAAAAGCGGAAACGACATCCTCTGCGAAGCCACTGCCGACGCCACCGGGCTTATCGGAATTAACCTCGCCGCCAGCCTCACTCCCGGCGATTTTGAGATCAGCATCGTTGCCGCCGATTTCATCGCCTACCACGCCGTGATCACTGTCCAGGCCAGCAACCAGCCCTACATCGTGGCCTCCCAGGTGGAATTCCTCGATGGCGACGGCCTCCACCACACCGGCGAGGTCATCGGCCTGAACGTGACCATCAAGAACGTGGGCCTGGTGGATCAGACCGAACCTGGAACCCTGAACCTCGTGAGCAATTCCCCCAATATCCACGTCCTCAGCAGTTCCTACGGCTTCGACGCCCTCACCGCCGCCGATTCCACCTGTATCAACGGCTTTTTCCAGATCAGGATCCAGGGCAATTTCCCCGATCACGAGATCGCCTACATGAACTTCGTGGCCCTCTTTGATTCCTACACCTCAACCACCCCGGCCGCCCTCATCCTGAACTCCCCCGAGCTGCATCTGGACACTTATGAATTCGTAAACGCCAACCCCCAGATCCTGCCTGGCGACAACCCCGCCCTGAACATGATCGTGAGCAACAGCGGCTCCGGCCACGCTTACAACCCCCTCCTGATCATCTTTTGCGACGACCCCAACGCCACCCTTTCCAACTTCGAGGCCGTCCTCACACCCATCGGCCCGGACAGCTTCACCCTTTATGAAAGCATCTTCAGCCTCGAGGTCTCGCCCGACGCCCCCATCGGCAGTTCCGTATCCATCGGCTACATGATCGGCGCGGAAAACGGCAACACCCTGGAGGGGAACTTCGTGCTCTACATCGGAAACCAGCAATATACCTATGAAAACGACTCCAATGGCTGGAACAGCGAAGCGCCCCTGGCCAATTTCGTGAACCAATGGCACCGCGAAAGCCACCGCAACAACACCCCGGGCGGAGCCTGGTCGATGAAGTTCGGAGGCCCCGGCGCGGCGGAATATTCCGGAGCAGCTTATGGCGCCCTGGAAAGCCCGGACATCCCCCTGGGCGAAAACGGACGCCTCTATTTCCACCACTGGATGGACGCCGAAACCCACAGCAACCCGATCTACGCCTGGGATGGAGGACTGGTGGAGATTTCCGTGGACGGCGGGCCGTGGCTCCAGATCACCCCCGTGGGTGGCTATCCCTACAGCATCTACAACAACGCCGCCTCCCCCTTCACGGCCAACACCAACGTCTATTCCGGCAGCTTCGACTGGACCCAGGCCGAGTTCGATATCTCCAGTTTCAGCGGACTGGCCCGCTTCCGCTTTGTCTTCGGATCCGACGGCTATGTGGGCGGCGAAGGCTGGTATATTGACGACGTCTTTGTGGAAAGCGATTTCAGCTCCGCCGATGACCTGGTCCAAACCCTCAGCTTCGAGCTCTTTGGCAACTATCCCAACCCCTTCAATCCCACCACCACCATCCGCTTCGAACTTCCCGCGGCCGCGCCTGTCCGTCTGGACGTTTTCAACCTCCGCGGGCAGAAAGTCCGCTGCCTGGTGGATTCAGAGCTCCCCGCGGGAGCCCACAGCGCTGTCTGGAACGGCCGGGACGACCGGGGCAATCCAGTTTCCAGCGGAGTTTACCTCTATCGCCTCAACAATGGCGAGCGTGACCTCACCCGCAAGATGATGCTGATGAAATGATCAAAGTAACCCCGGATACCAGGCTGCTTGTCCTCACCGGAGCCGGCATCAGCGCGGAATCCGGCCTCAAGACCTTTCGCGACAGCGGAGGCCTCTGGGAAAACCACTCCCTCGAGGATGTGTGCACCCCCGAGGCCTTCGCCCGCGATCCCCGGCTGGTCTGGCGCTTCTACCAACGCCGCCGCGAACAGGCGGAACAGGCGGTGCCCAATCCAGGACACCTGGCTCTGGCCAGGCTCGAAACCTGGCTGGGCGGAAATTTCAGCCTCATCACCCAAAACGTGGATGGCCTCCACTCCGCGGCCGGAAACACTAGGGTGATCGAAATGCACGGAAGCCTGGCCTACTGCCTTTGCACCTGCTGTGGAGCCCGCTTCCCCATGCGGGAAGTAGATCCCGGATCCGACCTCCCTTCCTGCCCCAAATGCCCTGGCGTTCTCCGTCCGGACATTGTTTGGTTTGGGGAATTCCCCCACCGCATGGAGGAGATCGATCAGCTGCTGCACAGCTGCGACGTCTTTTTGGTGATCGGCACCAGCGGCGTGGTCTATCCCGCCGCCGGATTTGTGATGACCGCCCGCTATCTCGGAGCCAAAACCATCGCGGTGAACCTCAATCCCACCGAAAGAAACCACCTCATCGACGAATTCCACCAAGGCCCGGCAGGCGAGATCCTCCCCCGCCTGGTGGATCAATGGATGGCTGGATAAGCGCTGATCCCCGTCTCTGTGTTAGAACCCCAATTCGTGTAATTCAAGGACAAATCCCCGCAAACCGCACCGGGACCCACCACAGCCTCATGACCCAGCTCTGGCGCTTCTTCCGCCCCGCCAACCAGGAGGATACCTGCCTCTGCGCCTGGCTGAAAACCCGGATCCAAACCGGGCGGCTCTTCTCCTGGGTGGAGCCCGCGTAGCGCAGGATGCCGATCCTGCGTATGCGTCAGGGGTATCACGTAGCGCAGGATTCCGATCCTGCGGGAAAAAATCGCGACGGATGAGGCAGTGGAGTGGCAGACGTCCCCTGCGCCAGAACCGGAGTGGCAGACGTCCCTGTCTGCCAAGGCCCGCAGGGGCTTTCAGAACCAAAAGACAAGCTTCTGCGAAGCTTCGCAGGCGAGGACGCCTGCGGCTTCTGTCTGGCGCCACTACGCCACCCGGCTGTGTCATTCCGGGG